>JBDUEA010000037.1:0-23268 GCA_040002695.1 Gemmatimonadota bacterium
GGGCGTACGCCGGAGCCACCGTGGGGATCAACATCCATCAATCCATCGATCCCGACCCCGCTCATGACTCCCGCGCCTGCAACCAGCGGCTATTCGAGCTCGCCGCGATCGGTGTCGCGCAGGTCGTGGATAAGCGCGGCGACCTCCCGCTCCACTTCGAGGAAGGCACGGAGGTCCTGGTCTTCGAGAATCCGGCGGAGCTCAAGGGCCTGGTGAAGCGAGCGCTGCACGAGGATGGCTATCGCGAGCGCCTGCACGCGAATGCGCGCCAGCGAGCGATGCGCGATCATACCTACATGCACCGGATGCTGACGCTGCTGGAGGTGGTGATGCCGGTAGTTGGTGCGGCGGGGAAGGGAGCAAAAGCGCGGAGTGAGAAGTGAAACGTAAAAAGTGAAAAGTAGAAGGTAGAATGTAGAAGGTAGAAAGTAGAAAGTAGAAAGCTACGACCGGCGGGTGAAGGATGTGGTGAGGCGGTCCACTTTCAACTTTTAACTTTTAACTTTCATCTTTGAGCCCGGAACCTCCTGCTCTGTTTTTCTACGCCCCCGCCCGTCGGCCGTCAGGCAGCTTGCCCTCCCGCAGGTAGTGCTCGTAGAAGCGCACGTATTCCGCAGCCATCGCGTCGTGGGTGAAGTATTTCATCCCCCGCGCGCGACAGTCTTCCGGTTTCTTCTTAGCGATGGTCGGAATCAGATCCACCAGCTCGTCCAGCGTGTCCGCGGTCGAGCCGACATCTGAGGAGATGATCTCGGGGAGCGATCCGCGCCGAGTGCCGAGGATCGGGGTGCCGCAGAGCAGCGCCTCGGCCAGGGTGAGTCCGAACGGTTCTTCCCACAGGGCCGGCATCCAGAGAAAGCGGGCACCGGCGATGAGTTCCGCCTTCTTTACCCCATCGACCGAACCGGCGAAACTCAGACTCCGGCTCAGACTCGGACGCCACCCACCCGCGACGATCAGCCTCCGGCGGGTGCGGCGCGCGCCTTCGATCGCCCAGTGATAGCCCTTAATCTTGTGCAGCCGTCCCAGGAACAGATCGTAGTCCGACTTCTCGACGCGATAGATCATCTCGGCAGGATCGACGCCGTTGTAGACGAATGCCGTGCCCCCGTTCCGCTCCGCGTGATTGGCGCTGACGTAGATCGTATTGGCGGGCGGGACCTGCCCCTCGCGGAAATTCCCTTCGATCGTCCAGAGGTTCGGCAGGCGCGGCTCGATGCGCAGCATCGAGAACGAATGGAGGATGTCCGCGTCTGGCGGGAGCAGCGGCGAGATATCGAATGTCTTGAGATCGAGATGCTTCGTCCGCAGTGGAACCACCGTCGCTGGAGGCACCGCCGACCCTTCAGGCGCGATGAGCGTCACCCGATGTCCCATCGTGGTCAGGGCCCGCACGAGACTCACCACGACTCGCTCCGTGCCGCCATAGCCTTCGATCGGCAGTCGCGAGCAACAGTAGAAAACGGCGATGTGCATGGCGGGAGAAGCTAAACCGGTCGGGGAAGGGGAGTAAGGAGCAGGGGGAACAGCTGGGAGTCGAAAGATCAAAGCAGAAAGATGAAAGTAGAAAGTAGAAAGTAGAAAGTAGAAAGTAGAAAGTAGAAAGTAGAAAGTGGCGCATGACTTCCACCGTCGAACCCAAAGAGTCAACCCCTAACCCCTAAACCCCTAACCCCTACCACCTACCACCTACCACCTACCACCTAACCACCTAACCACCTGCCACCCCCCACCCGCCACCCGCTACCTTCCTTCCCATGCACGTCACCGGATTCACCTTCGTTTCCAATGCGATTCGGCTGGACTTTCCGATCGTCCCCGCGATCCGCTCGGTTCTTCCGCTCTGCGAGGAAGTGATCGTGAACGTGGGACCCTCCCAGGATGCGACGATGGAGCTCGTGCGGAGTATCGGTGATCCAAGGATCCGGATCATCAAAGGCACGTGGGACCGCTCGCTCGGTCGTCTCATGCTCGCCGCCGAGACGCAGCGTGCGCTCGATGCGGCGCGCGGCGACTGGGGACTCTACATCCAGGCCGACGAGGTGCTGCACGAAAGCGCGCTGCCGGCACTCGGAGACGGGATGCGCGAGGCGGCCGACGACGCGCGCGTGGAGGGACTGCTCGTCGACTACGTCCACTTCTTCGGTAATTTCGACTGGCAGGCGACCAACCGGAGCTGGTACCGGCGCGAGGTGCGTGCGGTCCGGCTGGGCATCGACGCGAGAAGTCACAACGACGCGCAGGGGTTTCGTATCGGGGAGACCGCGAGGAGAATTCGCGCCCGCCGGACCGGAGCACGGATGTTTCACTACGGCTGGGCTCGACCGGTCGAAGCGCTCCGCGCCAAACGCGAGGCGGATCACGCCATCTATCATGTCGACAGTGGACGGGAGATCCGCGCACAGATCCCGGAACGATTTCCCTGGCAGGTGGGCCTGCAACGATTCGGCGGGACGCACCCCGCCGTGGCGGCGGAGTGGATCGACGCACGTCGGAGTATCAGCTCCCCCGGCTTCGATGCTCCGCGCTGGACACCACGGATGGCGCAACTCGGCGTTTCGCTCGCGATCGAGCGGCTGACCGGGTGGCGTCCTTTCGAATATCGGAACTACGTGGAGGTGTAGGCTCGCTGTGCGAGAAGAAGCGAAATGCGCTGCGCATAGGTGTGATGCGCGAGTGCATGCGCCCTGCCGGCGGCCGCAATGCGCGCCACCACCTCCGGGCGAGCGAGATAGTGCCGCGTTTGTTCCGCGGCACCCGCTGCATCAACGAACCATGCGCAGTGCTCGCCGGCGCGCGCAAAGGCGTCGATCCCCTCGACGTACTGGCCCAGGAAGAATCCGCCGCAACCCAGCACCTTCCACATGCGGTTCGACGCGCATGCACGCTGCTGCTCCTGCTCCGGCAACGCGTGCGCGCCAAGTGAAATCGTGGCACCGCGCACCACGCGCGCGAACGCCGGTCCCCACACCGCTCCCCCACGGACCGGGAGGTCGGCTGGCGCGCTCTCCCATCCTGGCCCGCGAATCTGCAGACGACAAACCTGCGCGACGCTTCGGAGCACCACGTGCCGATGGGGATAGTGGCCCGAACCGACGAAGGAGGCGTCGCAGTGATAGTCGTCCGGCGAATCGTTGGCAGGCACGTCGACCTCTGGATCGACGCCTTGCGGCAGGTACAAGACGTTCGTCACGCCGGCCTGCCGATAAGTCTCCACCTGACCGGGACAGGTGACGAACATGGCCGCCGCCGCTCGGCCGAGCATCAGTGCCTTCTCCGTCGGCGGAGTGGTGAGATCGAAATACCAGAAGTAGGTCGTGAACCTGCGGGCGAGTGACGCTACCAGCGCTGCGCCGAGGGTGCTGGCGGGCACCGTGAGGAGCAATGCGTCCGGCTCCGAGCGCTCGATGCTCCGGCGGAGAATCGGACGCACGAGCGGGCCGAGGAGCCGGGTGAGGCGGGGCACATCGACCAGACGGCATTCGTGGCCCAGCGTACGACAGGCCCGCGCCAGCGAGGCCTCGGTTTTGTGAGACCCGCCGGCGCCGGCGATCACGACGCGCATGAGAAGGAATGTCTCGGTTATGAAGTGGTGACACGCCTCGGCTGGGCCGGTATCTTTGACGCGCCAGCTCCAGGTGGCAACGGTAAATACCGAGGCTCGAGCCCCGGTGCAAGCACGTCCTCAGCACGGAGAATCATGTCGCCGATCGCTTCCACGTCGTCGCCGCAGGCGGCGGACCTGCCGGTCTATGCCTGCATCAAGACGCACGTACGCGCCGCGGAGTTGTTCGCGGGCTGGCCGCGCGGTCGAGTCCTCGAGATCGCCGCCGGGAGCGGCGCCTTTGCGCATCGCCTGGTAGAGATGGGATATACGGTAGAGGCGTGTGACTTGTATCCCGAGCAGTTCAAGGTGCCGGGCATCCCGATCCGCTATGCCGATCTCTCCCAGCGGCTGCCGTACGAGGACGCGAGCTTCGACTATCTCTCCTGCCTCGAGGGAGTCGAGCACCTCGAGAACCAGTTCGCGTTCATCCGGGAATGCTGGCGCGTGCTCCGTCCCGGCGGCCGGATGCTGATGTCCACTCCGAATATTCTGGGGCTGGCTTCACGCTGGCGATACTTCTGGACTGGTTTCTTTCCGCTTGCCACCCGGCCGATGAACGAATTTCACAAGGCGCCGGTACACGATCACATCCATCTCATCACCTATTACGGGTTGCGCTACATTCTGCGGACCACCGGCTTCACCATTGAGCAGGTGACTACCGACCGGATCCGGAAGTACGGGCTGATGCATGCCTGGGCGTGGCCGTTTGTGCAACTCTCGACGCGCAGGTCACTCGCGAAGGAGCCGGACGCTCGGCAGCGCGAGTCGAATCAGCAGATTGCGACGCACATGCTCTCCCGCGAGGTGCTGTTCGGCCGCACGCTGATGCTGGTTGCGGTGAAATGAGCAACGGTGCTGAATGCTGAACGCATGAATTGTAGAAAGTGGTGGGCGGTGAAAGGTGGGTTTCGCTTCGCGCTAACGGGCGGCATGCGGTCCAAGGCTTCCAGCTACCTACGAGATATCGCGGAATGACCGATCGCCAGCCGCCCGCCATGCCTTCCAAGACCGATTTACCACCTCGCATCCCCCTTTCCATCATCATCCCCACCCTCGATGAAGCCGACCAGATCGCCGAGGCGGTTGGCAACGCCATGTGGGCTGATGAGGTGATCGTCGCCGACGCCGGCTCCCGTGATGCCACCGTGGCGCTCGCGAAGGCGGCCGGCGCCACCGTGCTCGAGCGCACCGGCCCCACGATTGCCGCGCAGCGCAACGCGGCGATCGCCACTGCGCGGAACCGCTGGATCTTCGCGCTGGACGCCGACGAACGGATCGATGCCGCGCTGGCCGAAGAGCTCGCCAGACTCATCACCAGTCCTGCGCATGAGGCCTTCGCCGTGCGCCGGAGAAACTACTATCTGGGTCAGGAACTGACGCGCGGACACTGGGGACGCGACTGGGTCACCCGGCTATTCACCAGTGAGCGTCGCTATATCGAGCGCCGAGTGCATGAGTATCTCGAACCGATCTCAAATACCGGCCGCCTCGTCGGCACCCTCGAGCACCATCCGTACCGCACCCTCACCCATCAGCTCGACAAGATGAATCGCTATGCGCGCTGGGGAGCGGAGGATCTCTACGACCGGGGCGAGCGTGCCGGCGCCTGGAACATCATCGGCCGGCCGGGCGGAAGGTTCTTTCGCGCCTACCTGCTGCAGGGCGGGATTCTCGATGGCAGGGCCGGCCTCGTGACGTCGATGCTCGGCGCCTATACCGCCTTTCTCAAGTACGCGCATCTCTGGGCGCTGGAGCGGGAGCACTGAGCCCGGGCGCGAGGGCGCGACGCATCGCGATATTCCAGCCCGGCCGCGCGGGCGATTTCATTCTCACGACCAGCCTCTTCAACGGGCTCAAGGCCGCCGAGCCCGGGGTGCAGCTGACGGTGGTCACCGGACCACGATCCGTGGAGATCGCCCGCCACCATCCTGCCATCGACCGGGTGCTCCTTCTCGACCGCCGTCCCGATCATCTCGCGCGCTTCCTCGCTCGGCTTCTCGGATCCCGGTTCGACATCTGGCTCGATCCCAAGGATCATGCGAGTGGCACCAGCCGATCCGCGGCCCGGCTGGCACGAGCCGCGCTCAAGATCGGATTCAACGGCGCGGGACCGGGGCCATTCGACATCGGGTTCGTGGCCCGACCCGATGAGCATCGCCACTTTGCCGAGATCGCGGCCTCGCGGCTGACACAACTGGGCCACGCGGCTCCGACGGAACCGCGCTTGAGCGTCGGGTTGAGTCCGGAAGGAGTGCGGCGCGCGAGTTCGCTGCTCGAAGGCGCAGCACCGCACACCGTGCTGGTCAACATTTCCGCCGGCGCGCCGACGAGATACTGGCCACTCGAGCGCTGGATCGAACTGCTCCCGCGCCTGGCGGCGATACGCGAGACCACCTTCCTTTTATCTTCCGCTCCCGAGGACGCCGATGACGCCGCGAGACTCGCCGTCAGCGCATCGGCTGCCGGGCTGGACCTCAGGCGACTCCCGTCGGGCACATTGCTCGACGTCGCGGCGGTCGTGTCACGCGTGACAATGGTGCTGAGCGTCGACACCGCGATCGTTCATCTCGCCGCCGCCCTGGATCGGCCCATCGTCGCCTTGTACTATCTCGTTCCGACTGCCTTCGAGCGCTTCCATCCGTTGAGCCGTCTGCAGGAAGTCGCGACGCCCGGTGAATCGATCCCGCTGGCCCGGCTACCGGTGGAGAGCGTGGAGCGCAGCTATCGAACACTTCTCCAGCGATTGAGCGCATGAGCGACGCCGATGAGTACGATCGCCAGTACCAGGTCTGGCTCTCGTCGAGAGGTGCCGACGCGCTCGACCTCGACCGAAGACTGGAGAATCTGCTCTGGCGCCAGCGGGCGATGCTGCGCGCCCGGCGGCCGGCGGGGCTTACTGCACTGGATTTCGGCTGTATGGATGGAGTGTTCACCTTCGCCCTGGAACGCGCCGGGGCAGTGGCGACTGGATTCGATGTCTCTCCTGCCGCGATTCAGCAGGCGCTGCGGTTCAGAGGAGACCGCCTTACGCCGCGCTTCACGACCAATCCCCCCAGTTCCGAGTTCTTCGACCTGGTCTACTGTGCGGAAGTTCTTGAGCACATTGATGACGACCGTGCCTTCGTCGGTCGGCTGGTGTGCCAGCTCGTGCCCGGTGGAGTCCTCATCGGCACCACTCCGGTTGGTCGCCACTTCTGGGATCCCGATCACAAGCGTGCCTACGATGAAAATTCGCTGCGCGCCGTCCTCGAGCCGTGGGGATCGGTCAAGCTGCGGCGCTACTATCGTTCGCCTTTGCGCAATCTCCTGCCCCTGAAACAGCGTGGCGCCGCCGTCTTTCTCTTCGAGGTGCATCGCGCCGGCTGACCGCCGCGGTGGTGCTTCCTTCCTTCCCGCCGTACTCCCAACGACATTGCAGCATGCGGCCGCACCTTCTTCTGACCTATGATTTTCCGCCGATCGGTGGGGGTATCGCGCGCTTCATGGGCGAGCTCACCCGGCACTATCCTCCCGGCGGGCTCATCGTCTCCACCGGGCAGCAGCCGGACACGTCGGAGGTGGATGCCCGTTTTCCGAATCGCGTCGATCGCGTCCCGATTTCGGCGGGTCGCCTGAAGACGATCCAGGGACTTCTGCTCTGGTCGCGCCGGGTCTGCGCGCTCGCGCGCGGAGCGGACGTCGAGTTCGTCTGGTGCGGCAACATCAAGCCGGCCTGCTACCCGGCGAAGTGGACGCGGGAGCGGATCGGCGTGCCATACGGTGTCATGGTCTACGGCATGGATCTGCTCATTCTGCAGCACCAGATTCACCAGTCGCGACTCAAACGCCAGGCGGCCCGGCTGCTCCTCGGCTCCAGTGCCGGCATCGTGGCGATCAGCACCTGGACCCGCGAACTCTGCTTGAATCTGCTGCGCGACCTCGATCTCGATGCCGACGAAGGCCGCGTGCGCCTCGTGCCGCTCGGCACCGATCCGGTGCATTTCCGGCCCGGTGTCGCAAGCGCGGAGGTGTGCGCGCGCTATGGCCTGGAGCCGGGTCGCTGGCTGCTCACCGTGGCGCGCCTGACGGAGCACAAGGGAATCGATACGGGCATTCGGGTGCTCGCGGCGCTTGCGAGGCAATATCCCGATCTGCGCTACGCCGTCGTCGGGAGCGGGGACCGGCTCGCCGAATTCGAGGCGCTCGCACGCGCGCTGCATGTTGGAGATCGCGTCAGATTTCTGACCCAAGTCCCCGACGCCGATCTCCCTGCGCTCTACAACAACGCCGAACTCTATCTCGGTGTCTCCCGCCGGACGCCACGGCAGGTCGAAGGCTTCGGGATTTCGCTCGTGGAGGCGTCTGCCTGCGGGATTCCCGTGGTCGGAGGCCGCAGCGGAGGCATTCAGGATGCAGTGCGCGATGGAGAGACGGGCGTGCTGGTCGACGCGGATGATCCGGCCGAAGTCACCGGCGCGGTCGGAATGCTGCTGGAAGACCGTCCACTCGCGGCCCGACTCGGCCAGGGTGGGAGACGAGCCGTCGAAACTTTCTACAATTGGAATCGGGTGGTGGCTGATCTGCGGACCATCGCGGCGGAGCTGAGCGCCACGGAGCGTCGAGGAAGCGTTTCCTGAGTATCCGGAGCGGTGTGCCGAGGCCGCGCTTGTCGGACGACTCGAATTCTTTCGCCCGGAATCAGGCGGGCTGCGAGACCCGATCGGTGAGCCGCGCGCTGATCGCGTACGTTGGGCAGTTCTGGACGTAGGTGCCGTCGATTGGCGACCAGACCTGCTGCGGCGTGATCACCTCCGCCTTGCCCGCACTGTCCATCCGGAAGACATCCGGCGCGTGAATCACGCAGCTTCCGCAGCCGGTGCAGCGCTCCTTGTCTACGCGGATCGTGACCCGTTTCTTCGGAAAAATCCCGGCGCCATGCAGCTCGAATCCGTCTCCCATCGAGTCGAGCAGCGCCGCGGTCGCGCGATGGCCTTCTTCGATGAGCTCCCGGCTCTGATTAAAGGCAAACATGCCGACGTGCTCGACGCGCGGATGGAGGAGCAGCAGTGGCGGTGTCGTCCAGTTCCGGAGCCGAGCGACCATCATGGTCTGCATGACGATCTCGAGCCCGCGGATATAGGTGGCCGCGAAGCCCTCCTCCTGCACCTCGGAGCGGAGCGCGGTCGTGGATCCGACATCCACGGCGATCACGGGACCGGTGCCGGTCATCGCGGCCACCGAGACCGGAAGATTTTCGACCACTGCGCCGTCCACGTAGAATTGCCCGTTGATCTCGCGTGGCGGAAGAATTCCCGGCAGCGCGCACGAGGCGAACACCGCATCCGCGACTCGCACGTCGCGGAGTCCCGGAAGTCCCCAGAGCACCTGCATCCCCGTGTTGAGCTCGACCGTGTTGACGATGAGCGGGTGCACGAGATCGTCGAAGGTCCGGTCGCCGACCAGTTCGTTGATGAGTGCATCGAGCGGCTCCCGGCGATAGACCGCCGGCGATCGCATCCGCTTGAGCGCCATGTCCACGTGAGCGACCTGGAAGATGTCACGCCGCCGGATCCGGAGCCCCCGCTCGATGATCTCGTCGATCGGGATGCCCGCGGCCCACGAAGCCGCGACCATCGAGCCCATGCTCGTGCCCACCACGAGACTCGGCTGCATGCCGCGTTCAGCGAGGGCTCGTAACACGCCGACGTGGGCGAGGCCCTTGAGGCCACCGCCGCTCAACACCAGCGTGAACGGTCCATTGATGATCACGTGCTTGCCCGGTCGAGAGGGAAGACTGTAACGTACGTGCGAATCGGAGCGGTGAGAAGTGATTCGCGCTTCATGATCGACTCGAATCCCCGTCTATGAATCTTCACACATGACGACCCCGAACCTGGTCGGCCCGCTGGGAGTGGACCCGATGCCCGGGGCCGGCGGCGGCCTTCTGCCCGATGCTGCGCCGCTGTCACCTCGCACCGCGCTCGGCGACAAGTTCCGCCGCGATCGTTTCTTTCAGCTCGGGGTGGCGCTCGTCACTGTGGTGGTGGTGGCGGCGCTCTTCGCGCCCTGGATCGCCCCCTACGATCCGCTTATCGGCGACCTCAAACACGCCTATCTCACCCACCCGGGTTCCCACTTCCTGCTGGGCGCAGATACCCAGGGCCGTGATGTCTTCAGTCGAGTGCTCTACGGCGCGCGCCTCTCACTCGCGGTCGGGCTCATCTCGCAGGCCGTCGCGGTGACGCTCGGTGTGACCCTCGGACTGATCGCGGGATTCTACGGCCGGTGGGTTGACGCCGCGGTCATGCGGCTGGCCGACGTTACACTCGCCTTTCCAACGCTGCTCCTGCTCATTGCCGTTTCGGCTGCGGTGCGCCCGTCGCTTGTCGTCGTCTTCGTCATTATCGGCGCGGTAGGCTGGGCCGCGATGGCGCGCCTCGTCCGGAGCCAGATACTCACACTCCGAAGCGCGGAATACGTGCAGGCGGCCCGCGCGCTCGGCTCGCGGGACGGCCGCATTCTCTGGCGTCATCTGCTGCCCAATGTCCGGAGCCAGATCATCGTCTCCGCGACGCTCGGCATGGCGGGCGCGATCATGGCGGAGGCTGCGCTGTCGTTTGTCGGACTCGGGGCTCAGCCACCAACGCCAAGCTGGGGCGCGATGGTCTCGGATGGCCGGGACCTGCTTCGAGTCGCGCCCTGGGTTTCCTTCGCGCCTGGAATCGCCATCGGGATCGCGGTGCTTGGCTTCAATCTGGTCGGTGACGCCCTCCGGGAGCTTTGGGATCCGCGCCTTCGGGAGCGTTAGCCCGAAAGATTCTTCGCTGCTCGATGAGACAACTATCTTCCCGGTGGCACTGAGCATTCCTGTTCAGGCTTCACACTCGAGAGCATCATGACGGTTGCCAGCTCGTCCCGGACGGAACAGGATCCCGCGTCCTATGATGTTGCGGCGCTTCGGGCGTCGGAATTTCCCTGGAGCGCCCGGACGATTTATCTCGATCACGCCAGCGTAGGCCCGCTGCCGGAGCGGACTCGCCTGGCACTCGAAGCGTACAATCGAAAACGCTCCATGCCCTTCGAGCTGGGGCCGGACGACATGTTCGGCGTCTTCGCCGAATCGCGTCGCCTCGCCGCTGGGCTCATCAACGCGGACCCCTCCGAGATCGCGCTGTCGACCAACACCAGTTTCGGGATCTCGATCGCGGCGCGCGCGCTTCCGCTGTCGCCCGGAGAGATCGTGCTGGTCTCCGATCGCGAGTTTCCCGCCAATGTCTATCCCTGGATGCGCCTCAAGGATCGGGGAGTCGAGATCGAACTCGTGCCGGTCACCAGTACCGGATGGCCGGACGAGGCGCGGTTGCTCGAGCGGATCGAGGACCCGCGGGTGCGGGTGCTCGCCGTGTCGTTGACCCAGTTCAGCAACGGATACACGGCAGACCTGGCCCGGCTCTCCGAGGCGGCGCGCCGTACCGGTACCTGGCTCGTCGTCGATGCCATCCAGGCCCTGGGCCAGCTCCCGTTCGATGTGGCCAGGACGCCGGTGGATATCCTCTCGTGTGGCGCGCAGAAATGGCTGCTTTCGCCGTGGGGTTCCGGTTTCATGTACGTGCGCCGCGAGCTGATCTCCCGTCTCGACCCCGCCATCACCGGCTGGATGGCGTTCGAGGGCACCGACGATTTCACCCGCCTCACGCACTATGACGACACGCTCAGAGACAATGCCCGTCGCTTCGAGATGATCACGCTGCCATTTCAGGATTTTGCCGGCATGAATGTCTCGCTCGATCTGCTGCTCTCGCTCGGCATCGAACGGATCGGGCGACACCTGCGGACGCTGCAGGAGCCGGTGCGTGAGTGGGCCCGGCGGAGGGGAATCTCGATCACGTCTCCCGAAGGTGTTCATGGTTGCGGAATCCTCTGTGTCGCGCCTCCAGCGGTCGCGGATGCCCACAAGCAGTTGAGACGCGTAGGCATCTACTGCAGTCTCCGCGAAGGCTCCCTCCGGCTGAGTCCGCACTGCTATACGACACTCGACGAGATGTCGAAGGTGGCCGAAGTTCTCGACGGATTGATTTGAACGGCGCACAACGGATGGCTTTTGGCTGACGGACCTGATCCACGCTTACCCCTGCCTCCCATGACGAAGTTCACCGACATGCTCTCCGCCGGTTACGGCTTCACGGATCCCTCCGTGGTGCTCGGTGCCTCACTCGAAGGCACCACGCCGCATGCTGAGCCCAAGATCAGGATCCCCCTGGCGATGATGAACCGTCACGGGCTCATCGCCGGCGCCACCGGGACCGGAAAGACCAAGACCCTGCAGCTGCTCACCGAGCAACTCTCGGCGCAGGGGATTCCCGTCTTCGTCGCCGACATCAAGGGCGATGTTTCCGGGCTCTCAGTGCCCGGGAAGATTGATGATCGTATTGCCGGCCGCGCGAAGGATGTCGGATGGGATTGGAAGCCCGGAAGCGTCCCCGTCGAATACGTGAGTCTCACTGGCAAACTCGGCGTTCAGCTCCGGGCGACGGTCAGCTCATTCGGACCGCTGCTGCTCGGCAAGGTGCTCGCGCTCAACGAGACCCAGACGAGCGTGCTCACCATGATCTTCAAGTATGCGGATGACAATCAGCTTCCGCTGCTTGACTTCGCCGATCTCCGTGCGGTGCTGCAGTATCTGAGCTCGGATGCGGGAAAGCAGGGGCTTGCCGAGTACGGAGGCATGGCGGGTGCGACAGTCGGAGTCCTCCTCCGAAAGCTGGTCGAGCTCGAATCCCAGGGCGCCGAACAGTTCTTCGGCGAACCGGAGTTTGATGTGCGTGACATGCTGCACGTCACGGCCGATGGTCGCGGCGTCGTCACGTGCCTCGAATTGTCCGACACCCAGGACAAACCGATGCTGTTCTCGACCTTCATGGTGTGGATGCTGGCCGAGCTGTATCACAATCTTCCTGAAGCAGGGGACCTGCCGAAGCCGAAGCTCGTGTTCTTCTTCGATGAGGCGCACCTGCTTTTCGATGAGGCTTCGAAGGCCTTTCTCGATCAGATAGAGCAGGTGGTGAGATTGATTCGCTCCAAGGGTGTCGGAGTCTATTTCGTCACCCAGACGCCGAAGGACGTGCCGGACAGCGTACTCGCGCAGCTCAGCAATCGCGTGCAGCACGCGCTTCGCGCGCATACGCCGGATGATGAAAAGGCGCTCAACGCGACCGTCCGCACCTTCCCCCGGACCCCCTTCTACGATCTCGCGGAGACTCTCACCTCGCTGGGGATCGGTGAGGCGGTGGTGACCGTGCTGGACGCCCGCGGAGCGCCGACTCCCGTCGTCGCGGTTCGGCTCATTCCTCCGGCCTCCCGCATGGGTCCGCTCACGCCGGAGGAGCTGCAGGCGGACATCGCGCAATCGGATCTGGTTGGGAAGTACGGAAAGCCGTTGGATCGGGAGAGCGCCCGCGAAATGCTCGCCGCACGCATGGCCCAGACGGCTCCTGCGGGAACCAGTCCCGGGGCCGCGAGCGCTCCCGCGACGGGATCTTCGCGGGTTGGGAAAACGCTGGCCCAGGTTGCCGGCGGCGCTCTCGTGGGAGCGCTTTCATCTTCGATTGGACGGACGGTCGGGCGGGAGGTGGTACGAGGATTGTTCGGCCTGCTCGGTGCCAAGCCCAGGGGCACCACCAGCAGGAGCAGGTGGTAGGGCGATTCCTATTCGATGACCAGGGCGACGTGGTTCTTCTTGCCCTTCCGGAGAATCAGAAATCTGGGCCCGCCGTCCGCGGTGGGATTGAAGTGCTTCTCACGCAACCTGTAGTCGGGGTCCGCAATCTGCGCCCCGTCCACGTAGTAGCCCTTCCCCTGAATCCCCCGGCGCGCGTCGCTCTTCGATGAGGCGAGGCCCGTGGCGACCAATACTTCGACGAGCGGAAGCCCCGGCTCCAGTTGCGCTACTGACACCGGGTGGCGCGGCACACCTTCCGGCAGGCTCCGCTCGACGATTTCGTCCTCACCAAGTGCAAGCGAATCGTCGCCCCGTTTCTGGAAGAGCATCCGGTTGGCGTCGATGATGCGCTGCAGCTCCTCCAGTCCATGTACCCTGGCCGTCAAATCTTCGGCCAGCCGGCGCTGGGCCGGCCGCTGAGACGGATTCGCCGCCTGCGCCCGCATGGATTCGGCGACCTCCTCGAGCGGCAGGAAGGTGAACAGCTTGAGGCATCGCTCGATGTCCCGGTCATCCGTGTTATACCAGAACTGATAGAACTGTC
The DNA here is from genome assembly GCA_040002695.1 of Gemmatimonadota bacterium. Taxonomy (GTDB): domain Bacteria; phylum Gemmatimonadota; class Gemmatimonadetes; order Gemmatimonadales; family GWC2-71-9; genus JBDUEA01. Next base: position 13,852 of record JBDUEA010000037.1, read on the forward strand.
CCGGCGTCGTTCGGGCGGGGTCCAGCCAGATGTTGCCGTCCTCACTCTTGCCGAACTTGGCTCCCGACGAGGTTGTGAGCAGCGGGAAAACCAGGCCGTGCACCTGAGTCGACTCCCGGCGCGCCACCAGTTCGGTTCCCGCCGTGATGTTTCCCCACTGGTCGCTGCCGCCCATCTGGAGCTCGCACGCCTCGGTGCGGAAGAGGTGCCAGAAATCGTAGGCCTGCACCAGCATGTAGCTGAATTCGGTGAAGGAGATTCCCGTCTCCATCCGGCTTCGGACCGATTCCTTCTGCAGCATGTAATTGAGCGTGAAGTGCTTCCCCGTGTCCCGCAGGAATTCCATGAGGGAGACCTCCCGAAGCCAGTCTGCGTTATTGCGCATCCTCGCCGCGTTGGGCCCCTCGAACGACAGAAATTTCGTGAGCTGTGCGCGAATCTTCTCTGCGTTCGCGTCGATCTCGGCCACGCTGAGGATCGGGCGCTCGTTCCGCTTGCCACTCGGATCCCCGACCATGCCAGTGCCGCCGCCGACCAGCGGGATCGGCGTGCCCCCCGAGCGCTGCAGCCAGGCGAGGCCCATCACGGGTACAAGATTACCGACGTGGAGTGAATCGGCCGTCGGGTCGAACCCGATGTAGGCGACGATCGGCCCCTGGGCCAGTCGATCCTGGAGCCCCGGGGTCTGGTCCTGAATGAAACCGCGCTCGGAAAGTCGTACGAGAAGATCAGTCATGAGGCGAATGGTATGAAACGAGGGAAAACCGGGCAAGCGCCGTCACCGAGAGCCGGAAGCTGGCTCTCTTCGATCGCGCTCGGCGAACATGCGCACTCCCCCTGCGGCTCGCAGGTGCCTAGTTTCCACCCATGAGTGGCCCCTTCCGCACGGTACGACGCTGGTGGCATACGCCCCGCATCCGTAGAAATGTCTTTACCGCTCTCCTCGCCATCATTCTGCTCGTGGTGGGTCTCGGTGTTGGCGCGTGGACCCGCGCCTGCGCCGGTGGGGCGTGCCCTTCCGTCGCATCGCTGACAGTCGGCTACGATCCGGCTCAGGCATCGAAAGTCTACGCTGCGGATGGCCGCTTGATCACCGACCTCGGTCTCCAGCGGCGGACGGTCGTCGCGGCCAGCCAGCTTTCACCGGCGGTGAAGGCGGCGTTCATCATTACGGAAGACAAGCGCTTCTACGAGCATCACGGCGTCGACTGGATCCGCGTGCTCGGCGCGTTGCGCGCCGATGTGCTCCATCTGTTCGGCCGCGGCCGCCCCCAGGGCGCATCGACGATCACCATGCAGCTCGCCGGCAATCTCTGGCCCGAAGAGGTGAACCGGCAGGACCGCTCGTTCAAGCGCAAGCTGCGTGAAATGCAGGTCGCGTTCGAAATCGAAGCGAACTTCCCCAAGGAAAAGATTCTCGAGCTCTACCTCAACCAGATCGACCTCGGCAACCGCGCCTATGGAGTGGAGTCGGCCGCGCAGCGTTATTTCGGCAAATCCGCCCGCGAGCTGAACGTCGCCGAGGCGGCCACGCTCGCCGCACTGCCCAAGGCACCGGGGCGCTACAATCCGCGCAAGAATCCCCATCTCGCCGTCATGCGGCGGAACCTGATCATCGATCTGCTGCACCAGGAATCACTCCTCAGTGCCGAAGACGCGGAGCGCTGGAAGGCCTATCCGCTGATCCTCAGTTCCCGCTCGGATTTCAGCGAAGTCGCCCCGTATTTCGTGGAATACGTACGCCAGCAGCTCGATACCCGGTTCGGCTCCGATCTCTACAACAAGGGACTGCGGGTCTACACCACGATCGATCTCGACATGCAGCAGGCCGCGGAGCGGGCGCTCGAGCAGCAGTTGCAGGCAATCGAAAATGGCGCGTACAAGAAGTATTCCCATCAGACTTACGCTGACTATCTCGAGAAGAAGGGTGACGATGATCCGGGTCCGGCGGAGTCACCCTATCTGCAGGGACTCGTCGTCACCCTCGAGGCGAAGACCGGTGCTATCCGCACCATGGTCGGCGGCCGGGATTTCAATGACAGCAAGTTCAACCGCGCCACCCAGGCCACGCGCCAGCCCGGTTCGACCTTCAAGCCGTTCGTTTACTCCGCAGCGCTGCGCGCGGGCTATCCGCTCTCCACGATTCTCGAAGATTCTCCCATCAGCGTACAGATGGATCCGAATCAGCCGGCCTGGGAGCCGCAGAACTACGATCTCAAGTTCAAAGGTCCGATGACGCTCCGGGAGGGACTCTACGATTCCCGGAACATCATCGCGATCAAGCTCGGCATGGAGATCGGTGCCCCCGCGGTCATCGGTGAGGCGGCCCGTTTCGGCATCACGACCCGGATTCCCGCTTATCCGTCGATCTACATCGGCTCGGCGGACGTCATTCCCCTCGAGATGATCTCCGCGTACACCGCCTTTGCCAATCTGGGGACCCGGACCACGCCGACCGGCATCGACCGCGTGGAAGATCGCGACGGCAATATCCTCTGGCGCCCGACGCCTCATTCCGAAGTCGTGATGGACAAGCCGCAGGCCTGGCTCATGGTCGATGTCCTCCGCGATGTCGTTCGGCGGGGCACGGCGGCGAGTGTCGGGGCGAAATTTTCCGTGCCCGCAGGCGGCAAGACGGGCACCACGAACGATGGGACCGACGTCTGGTTCATCGGCTTCACACCGGATCTCGTCACCGGCGTCTGGATGGGGCTGGATCGTCCCCAGAAGATCGAGGCCGACGCGCAGGGCGGCCGGCTGGCCGCACCGGCCTGGCTCACCATGATGAAGGAGATCTACGAGCGCCGGACCGCGCCTCCGGCCTGGGCGAGACCCGACAGCCTCACCTTCGTCGAGATCGACCGCACGACGGGCTACAAGTTCACCCCGTTCTGTCCGAAGGAGACGCTGCAGATCGAGTCGTTCCTCCCCGGGACCGAGCCCAAGGACTTCTGCCCGATCCATTCGCCGTTCGTTGGGGGCTCGCAGGGCGGCCCGCTCACCGGCAAATCGCCGGCACCGGGTGCTCCGGCCACGCCGGTAGGCACGAAGCCGACAACGCCGGCGGCCCAGCCCAATCCGCTCACCAACAAACCTCGATAGCATGCCCCCGAGGCGCCTCGGGGCCGAGTGGTTGGTGCCCGTGGAGGGCCCGCCAATCCGGCGTGGCGCGATACTGATAGACGAGCTGGGCCGTCTGGCTGCCATCGGGCCGGAGTCCGCGGTGCCCTCTCCGTCAGGCATCGAGTCGGAATTCTTCCCCGGATCCGTACTGCTTCCCGGACTGGTCAACGCACACACCCATCTCGAGCTCACCGGCCTTGAGCATCAGGTCGAGGAGGACGACTTTCCGGCATGGATTCGAACCTTGATGGCCCGGAAGGCCGAGCGAACGCCCGATGATTTCCTGATTGCCGCCCGGCGCGGCGTGGCGGACTGCCATGCCGCCGGCGTCACCACAGTGGCCGATACCGGTGATTCAGGGACGGTGGTCCGGGCCTTGGCTGAAGCGGGCGGAAGCGGCATAGCGTACCTTGAGGTCTTCGGGCCGCATCCCGATCAGGCATCCGCCCAGCTGACGGCATTCGAAACCCGGTTCGCATCCTTGCGTCCGTTCGAGAACAGTCGGGTCCGCCTGGGTGTCTCGCCGCATGCGCCGTACAGTGTGAGCGGCCCATTGTACCGTCTGGTCGGAGAATGGGCGCGACGGGAATCTCTGCCGCTTGCGGTGCATCTCGCTGAATCGGCGGCGGAGAGCGACCTCCTCGAGGAAGCAGCCGGACCCTTCGCGGAAATGTGGCGGGCGCGTGGGATACCGCTTCCCGCATTGCCGGGCTGCTCGCCCGTCGAGTGGCTCGACCGCCACCGGTTTCTGGGCGAGTCCACACTGTGCATCCACGTGGTCCGTCCGACCGGCAGCGACTTGCATCGCCTCGCGCAGCGTGGAGTGGGGATCGCGCACTGCCCCCGGTCGAACCGTCGGCACCTGCATGGTGATGCGCCACTGGCCGCCATGCTGGATGCAGGGCTTCGCGTTGGTGTCGGGACCGACTCGGTCGCGAGTGTGAGTCCGCTCGACCTGCTTGCCGAGGCGCGGGCCGCCGCCGCGCTCGCGGGTCTCGACGCCGAGGACGCGCTGAAGTTGTGTACCATCGGAGCAGCACGCGCGCTCGGCCTGGGAGCCGAGGTTGGCGGGCTGCTCCAGGGCAAGTGGGGTGACGCGGTCGCACTGACTCTCCCGGAGGGAGTTGACGAGTCGCGCCTGTTGGATACCGTAGTTACGCGGGATCGGGACGCAGTGGCGGCGACATTCATTGGCGGCCGGGCGGTCTTCCGGCGAGCGGCCTGAGCTGAATCGGATGCGGGAGCCGTCGGTGAGCGGCTTCCCCGAAGCAGACTCCACTCGCCTGGATCGGCCCGTCGCCTCGCAGCCACACTGAACCATCGAACGCCGCGCCCGCCCTCTCCTCTCCGGGAGCGAAACTCTCATGAAGCTGCAGCGACACGCGGCCATCCTGCGCGTAGTGCGGGACCGCCGGATCGAAAGTCAGGATGACCTTCGGGAGGCCTTAGTTACCGAGGGTTTTCAGGTGACGCAAGCCACGCTCTCACGCGACATCCGCGAACTCGGCCTCGCGAAGCTCGTCGATCCCCAGGGTGGCGCATTCTACGCCAATCCCAGTGATGGTTCGCTTCGGCCCGAGCTTTCGCAGGTACTCCCGACACTGCTCGTGAGTGTCGATGGCGCCGGGCACCTCCTCGTGCTCAAGACCGCGAGCGGTGGTGCGGGCGCGGTCGGCGCGGCGCTCGATCAGGCCGGTTGGAGCGAGATCATCGGCACGATTGCCGGCGAGGACACGATCCTCGTCGTGACCCGCACGAGCGGAATGCGCAAAGTGGTCGCCGCCCGTTTGGAAGCCATCGCGCGCTGAAGGGGGAGCACGGGGCTGCCAAACGGGTGCCGCCCGGGCCCCGCCTCCCTTGCCGCATGATACTGAGGGCTTTACGATTGAAAGAGGTTGTCGACTTCGCCACCGAGGCATCGAGGGACGCTGACTCCTCAGGTTCGGCCCGTCCCCCCGTTCATTCGAACGAGGCGGGCCGTTTGTACAGGTGATGCAGTGGCTCTGGACCGGAGAATCTCCGTGCGCTGTCTGGCTCTCAACGCATCGTACGAGCCCTTGACCATGGTGCCGGTCAGGCGTGCTCTACGACTCGTGATCGAGGGAAAAGCCGAGATTGTCGAAGCCGAGGGGGAGGACAGAGTCCGCAGCGAGCGGCTCGTCCTCCCCCGGCCCGCGATCATCCGTCTCGTCAAGTTCGTGCACGTCCCCCGCCGCTTCCGCCGCCAGGTCACCAACACATTCCTCTTCGCCCGCGACGAATACTGCTGCCAGTATTGTCATCGTTTCGGGCCGGAGCTGCGGCATCGCGAGTGCCTCACTCGCGACCATCTTGTGCCGCTCTCTCGTGGCGGGTCCAACGAATGGACCAACGTCGTGACGGCGTGCAGCACCTGCAACACCCGGAAAGGCAATCATCTGCCTGATGAGTGCGGCATGCACCCGCGAGTGCCGCCGGTCGAACCTCACTTCGTCCATCTCTCCTGGGCCGTGCGCCGCCTCTCTGCCACGCAGGCCAAGTACATCCGCCTCTTCTACGGCGAGGATGCGCTCCGCGCCCTCGGCGGTCTGCGCTGACACTACTCCCGATCAGCGCACGACGAACGTGGGGGAGCGCTCCTCGAGGCGGAGACTGGGAAGCCCCGCGAGTTTGAGCAGCAACCGCTTCGTCCCCCGACCCACCGCTGCACCGAAGTTGTCTGGTTGATCCGGCGGCTTCAGGTCCCCCTGCAGGAATCGTTCGAGCTCATCGAGATCCGAATCCGATAGCGTCGTCACCTGGACCGACGAGGCGTAGTAGAAATTCCCCGCCGTCACCGGAGTGATCGCCACGCGATACGCCGATTCGATCGCCGATTCCAGCGCGCTCAATGTGGCATACCGGTTCTCCGCCCGCCTCCTCGGATAAATACGCGACACGGTATACTGATCGAGTAACGGCTCATGCCGAATGACGACGTCCCACTGTTCCTGGCGATCGAGCACGTCGAACCATCCCTGCCGCGAGCGCCAGAGCTCCAGGCGATAGTGGATGCGCAGCGGGAAACCCGATCGCAGCATCGAAATCCACCGGGATTCTTCGAGAAGATTCCGGAGCCGCACCATCGGCGCGCGCGCGCCGCGGTCGGTGGAATCAGGAGAAAGCCCGACCTCGAATCGCACCTGCGCACCGCTCTGCGCGGCGGCCGTAGCGGGCCGGAGAATGGCGAGCAGCATCGCCAGGAGAATCGGGAGCCGAGCGCGGCTCACGCTCAGAACCGCCGTTGCAGCCGAACGAAGAAGCGAAGCGGCTGGCCATCGGTCAGCGCCTTGGCCAGGTACGCCCCGATCCCGCCGGCGTCGAGTCCCACGCCGACGTCTCCCTTCCATTCCTTCAGTGATGGAATCCGGTTGCTCGGCACCCGCCCCGGGCCGTTGCCCGAGAGCCACGTATCGCCGCCATCGGCGAAGATCACCAGGTCGGCTTCATTGATGCCGATGAAGCGATCGAGGTCGCGTCGCTGGGGATCGCGGTACGAGTAGCCAAGGCCCAGGGACAGGCGACTGCGGAATTCGGCCTGCAGGATGATTGCCCGATCGCAGAGCGCGGTCGCCGCCGGGTCATTGAGGCCCGCTGGCGCGCAGGTGAATCTCCGGAAGCTGTAGCCCGGCAGCATATCGATGCCGCCGAGCGAAAGGCGTCGCTGCACAGGCAGCGGGTCGCCGGCCAGCCACCCGCCCGCCCAGAGCCGGAAATCCACGCGTGAACTCGGAGACAGTCGGTTGTAACGGCGCGCATCCAGCGAGAAGTGATCGAACTTGTACGCATTCGTGGGCAGCGGGGAGCGGACGGCGGTCGGCACATTCGCTGGCGCGACATCATTGGTGGACGCATGCTCGTACCGCGCGCGAACCCACCAGCCGACCGTCGTGTTGTCACGACTGTTCCGGGTGTCGAGATCGAGCGCGCCACCGAGAATCGTGTAGTGACCGTCGTCGATGAGCGGATTCGGGCGCCAGCGATCGGAATTGCGGAACAGCGACCAGGGATCGGTGGCGCGGACAGAGCTCTCGTTCTCGTAGCGCGCCGATGCCTCGAGCCGGAGCGAGTGGGACAGGTAACCGAACAGGTGCCCCCCGGCGCCCTGGGTCAGGAAGTAATCCCTGTTGTCCCGTTGCAGGAGAAAGGCGGACCAGCCGATCTCGTCACGCGGAAGACTCTGCTCCTCGATGCCTTCCACGAGGTCGTATGCGCGAAGACCGAAACCGTACCCCTTGAGCCCGCTGAAGCGCCAGTCGGTGCGGAGCGAATATCCGAAATCCCGGCGGAAACTCGAATTGTCTCCCGCGGTTCGGAGAATTCCCCGGAGCTCGACTCGGCCGAACGTGCGATCCGACGCTCGCCAGTCGAATGCCGGGCCGAAGATGACCGGTAGCCCTTCGATGCGGTTATAGGTCTGGTTGGTGGCGAGGAGAAGCGTCGTTCGGATCCGGCCGGTCTGAAAACTCTTCTGCGCGCTGGCCAAGTCCCCTAGCGGACGCCGTCGTTCGCGAACCACGAGTTCACCGTCGATGGTTCGCGTCACCTGGGCGGCATCCCAGTAAACTCTCAAACTCCCCTCGTGCGTCCCACCTTCAAGCTTTGACAGGCGTCCACCCGCAAGCAGGATGTCGCCACGCACATCTCCGCCCGGCAGAATCACGAGGTCGCCATTGATGACCGTCAACGGACCTTCGACCGTTCCACCGATGCGGACAGTGCCGCGATAGACGGCCACCGTGCCAACCAGACGGCCGGTGGCCGGCAGTGTGAAGTTGCCGCTGAGCCGGACCGTGCTCGTGTCGTTGAAGACGCGGAGCAGCTCGTTCAGAATTTCCGGTGGCAGTCCGCCACGGTCGACCGTATCTGATGCCGGCGCGTCCGGATCGATGACGATCACGCTGTCCTGCGCCTGGAGCGTCCGGGTCGAGAGAGACAGAAACGCGAGGCTGGCCAGCACCGCGGCCCCGATGAATCGGCTCCGGGCGAAGCTGACGGCAGTTCCTGCCGGAATGGTCACCACGCGTCAGGCCTCCCCACCCGTGCTCTTTGATGCGAGCCCAAGTCTCCGCATGCGGCGATAGAGATTCGCCCGATCGGTCTGCAGTATCCGCGCGGCTTCCGCGACATTCCCCGTGGCCCGCGCGAGTGCCCGGGCGATGAGCCCGCGTTCGAAATCATCCAGCGCGTCGGTCAGCGGAAGGTCAATTCCATTGGTGGACGCGGCGTCCAATGCCGCGGATTCCCGCGCTCCCAGCGGCAGTACCTGCGCGACGTCCGCGCCGCTGATCTGACTGCCCGCGACGATCGCCAGCCGCTCGACGATATTGGCCAGCTCACGGACATTGCCCGGCCAGCGATACGCCGCGAGCGCACCGAGCGCGTCCGCCATGAACACCGGCGGATGGTGGGGCCGGAGGCGCTGCGCGAGGTGCGCAACCAGAAGCGGGAGATCCTCCAGCCGTTCACGAAGTGGAGGAAGGTGAATCGGGAAGATATTGAGCCGAAAATAGAGATCCTCCCGGAAGCTTCCGTTCGCGACGGCCTGCGTGAGGTCGCGGTTGGTGGCCGCAAGTACCCGCACGTCGACGGTCAGCGGTTGCTCGGCGCCCAAGCGCTGCAGCACGCCGGTTTCGAGGGTGCGGAGCAGCTTCGCCTGGGCTTCCAGGCTGAGGTCTCCCACCTCATCGAGAAAGAGTGTGCCGCCGTCGGCGAGTTCGAAACGACCCATTCGGCGGTCGACGGCACCAGTAAATGCGCCCCGCTCGTGACCGAACATTTCCGATTCGAGCAGATCTCGCGGAATGGCGGCGCAGTTGACCGTGACGAACGGATGACGTGCCCGGGCGCTCGCTCGGTGGATCGCGGCGGCCACCAGTTCCTTGCCGGTTCCCGATTCACCCGTGATGAGCACCCGGGCGTCAGTTGGAGCCACCTGCGCGGTGAGCTCGCGAATCCGGGCCAGTCCCGCGCTGCGACCGACCATCTCGTCGCGCCGACCCAGCACCGCGCGCAACGTGCGATTTTCGGTGCGCGTGCGCTGCAGCTCGATTGCCGAGCGCAGCGTGACCAGGACCGATTCAGGGCTGAGCGGTTTTTCGAGGAATTGAAACGCGCCGAGTTTCGTGGCCCGCACCGCGTCGGAGAGATGAGCCTTTCCGCTCATCATGATCACCGGCACTTCGACTCCGCGCTCCCGAATAGCGGCCAGGGTCTCGAGTCCGTCCGGTCCCGGCGGCATCAGCAGATCGAGCAGCACGGCGTCCGGCTCGCTCT
>JBDUEA010000038.1:0-22876 GCA_040002695.1 Gemmatimonadota bacterium
CCCACCGTTTGCAGCTGTCCCATGTTCTGTGACCGATGCAGGCTCCGGCCCCGCATTGCGATCTGATGATACGTCTGCCCGACATCTTCATCGAGCGCCCCACCGTCGATGATCAACGTCGTGCCAGTCGTGTCGAATCGCGTGCTCCGGTAAAACTTGACCGGTGTCCAGGGACGAAGCTTCTCCTCGCTCAGGAGCTCGGGAAAACGACTCGAATCTCCCGCCGCCGCAAAGGCCTCCTTCGCCGCCCATCCCGCCGCCTGGTGCTGTCCGTGTCCATCCCTTGGCGTCCCGCTGAAGATCGAAACGATGATCTGCGGACGGAATTTCCGCACGATCCGCACGACGTCCTTGAGGACGGTGTCCTTCGGCCAGTGCTGCCAGGTGTCGTCGAGATTCTTGCTGAAGCCGAAATCATACGCCCGGGTGAAGTACTGTCGCGCACCATCGAGCCGGCGTGCGGCAAGCAGTTCCTCACTTCGGATCAGTCCCAGTGGCTCACCCAGCTCGGGACCGATCAGGTTCTGGCCCCCCTCGCCACGGTTCAGCGAGAGATAGGCCGCCTCCGCCCCCATTCCACGCACCAGAATCGCGAGCAGCTCGGTGTCCTCATCATCCGGGTGGGCTCCGATGACGAGCACCCGCTTGTAGTGTCCCAGCATCCGCAGTTCCTGCCGCAGCGCGACGATTCCGCCTGTCGAAGGCGGCTGGAGCTGAGCGTTGAGAATTGAGACGGAGAGGACGGAGAGGAGTGCGAAGGCGGAGAGGACCGAAGCGATGGAATGAGAACGACTGGAACGATTCGACGAGATCAATGGGCGCACGAGCTCCAACCGGAGAGAGGCGCCCCCAAACTAATGGCGTTGGCCTCTGGCCGTTAGCCATTGGCCGAACGCCTCGGTCCAAGCTCGAAGCGTCGACTACTCAGAAGGGAGAATGCCGAACCGCGACACCTCCCACTTTCAACCTTCAACTCGTCACTCGCAACTCAGTACTCAGCACTCAGCACTCAGCACTCAGCACTCAGTACCGTTCACGCCCCCAGTGCCTCCTCTTGCAGCGACTCGCGCAACGACGGGTGCACCCGCCAGAAGTAGACCCCCATCACGGAAATCGCCAGCAGGTTGGCAGCGAGAATCGTCCACGAGGGGAAATAGCTTCCGAGTGACGTCGAAAGCACGCTGATACATCCGTAGAAGAACACCTCGAAGGCCACCGTGAGAATCACAACCGCGAACCGGGCGATGGCGTACTCGACCGCCAATCGCACCAGTAACGCCATCAGCACGCCGAAAATCACGAACAGAGCGAAGTGAACGACCGTATAAATAAGCAGTGCGTCGAAGACCGGATGCGTGGTATCGGGACTCTGCCTTCCGAACAGCAGGACCTGACCCAGCACACTCGGTGTCCGCAACGGATGCCCCGCCAGCAGGTCGAGCGCTAGATACCAGAACGCGACTGTCATTCCTCCGAGAAAGCCGGCATCGGTGCCTTCGCCGATCAATGTGTGCCGGTGAACAATCATGGGTCCCTCCCTGCGGTCCGGTGATGCCTATGTCGCTGAAATCGAGGGCTGCCCCCTCGACCTTTTTTCATTGGTGAGAAATCGACCGCGTTCTAGAACTAGCGCGGATCCCGACGAATGCAAGTGTCCATCGGCGCAGGAAGGAAGAGCCTGCCTGGCGGAACTTTTCGTCGCTACCCCCTGCCAGCACCCTAACCACTTCGCGCCGCAGGCGCGGATGCCGGCGCCAGAGGAACCACCCCATCGACAGGCCGCCGAGCAGCGTCGCGGTCAGCGCCGACCAGGCCGGAAACAGCAGCCTCAGCTGTTCCGAAAGTGTCCGGGCGAATCCGAGCACGAAGACGGCGCTCGCCGCGATCACGATGCCGATCCGTGCAATCGGGCAGCGGTGCGACTCGTGCGCCAGCCAGGCGCCCAGGATGCCAAGTCCGATGAAGACCGCGAAATGAAGTGCCAGAAATCCAGCGATCGCGCCCGGATCACGGGTTTCGAGGCTGGCGTCGAGCGCCCGGAGAGGAGGAACTGGCCGAGGAGGTTCGGTGTGAGGAAGGGATGACCTGCGATGCCGTCGCTGATGAGAAACCAGATGGCGACGACCGCGCCGCCGATCAAGGCGGTAGCGAGCCCTTCGCGCGTGACGGAATGCTCCGAGCTGCCTGTTGACCTTTCGTGGGACGAGTACGGGGCGCCGAACCTCCTCGGTCGTTCCCACGATTGCCCCATCTGTCGGTCGATGGATCAGCCAGCATCTCGAGGGCGGCCTGCGGTCCGTTTAATGGCCCTCCCCTTCCATTTTCCGTCCGAGCACGAAGGCGCCGATGAAGCAGCCGAGCGCCAGGAACAGCAGGACGTAGGCGACGAGCTCGAGAAATTGACGAAGCAGCAGGATCATGCCGAGCGAGACGAGGATGGTGCCCGTCGCGCGGAGCAGCTCGTCCATGTTCTTCCAATGCGTCTGTCGGCCCCAGTGCACGGCCGGGAAAAACCCGAGGAGGCCGAGCAGCAGGATGCCATACCAGATCCAGAGCCAATATTGGTGCCCGAAGATCATTGGTCGCCCGCCAGTGTGGGAAACACGGGATACCAGCCTCGCGGTATCCAGGACAATCGACCTGATTCGGAGCCGGTCCTGGCCTCAGGACCGAGATGGCCTCGACGCATCACGCCAGGCGCGGAGCGACACAGGCCGGACATTCGCACGCTTCGAGCAGCCGGGCAAAGGTGTAAATGCCGGTGGAGTGCCCATCGCTCCACTGGACCTTGAGTCCGTACGCACCCACCAGCGACAGGGCGAGCGGCCGCACATCCGCCGCCACGCTACCCTCCACCAGCAGCGGGCGTCCCGTCATCTCCTCCACGCAGCCCGCACACGGGCACGCGAGCCGGAGCGGACGCGCGAGAAAAAACGAGACGTGCCCGGTTTCTTCCCATTCGATCAGAATGCCGTCGTCGCGGCGTGTGATCGCATACGGTACGACGGGATTCTTCCCCACACAACCTCCTCACCTCGCCAGCGGTGGCAACCCCTGCATCCGGCTCGCGTCCTGAGCGTTTCGATTTATACTTGGACTTGACGCTGGACTTCCTTCAACCCGCTGGACGCCCCATGACGCCGCAGACTCCGGATTCCCTTGGCACCCGCGCTACGCTGCGCTTCGGAAGTGAATCCGCCGCCATCTACAAACTATCCGAGCTTGAACGTCGCGGCCTGGGCAGGATGGACCGGCTTCCCTTTTCCATTCGGGTCCTGCTCGAAAACGCGCTCCGATTCTGTGGTCGCGGCATCGTGACCGAAGACCATGTGAGACTGCTTGCCGGGTGGTCGCCCGGGACGAAAGTCGCGAGCGAGATACCCTTCATGCCGGCTCGCGTCATCCTGCAGGATTTCACCGGCGTTCCCTGCGTAGTCGACCTGGCGGCGATGCGCGACGCCATGGCCCGGATGCGCGGCGACCCGAACCTGATCAATCCGATCGTTCCCTGCGACCTCGTCATCGACCATTCGGTGCAAGTCGACTATTTCGGCACTGATCGGGCCTACGCGCTTAACGTAGAGCTCGAACTCGAGCGGAACCGCGAACGCTACCAGCTGCTCAAATTCGCGCAGAAGGCATTCCACAATTTCACCGTCGTCCCGCCCGGCACCGGCATCGTGCACCAGGTGAACCTGGAATATCTCGCTCCGACGGTACAGCTCCGAGTCCAGCACGGCGAGCTCACCGCCTATCCGGACACCTGCGTCGGTACCGACAGCCACACCACCATGATCAACGGGCTCGGCGTGCTCGGCTGGGGCGTCGGCGGAATCGAGGCCGAGGCAGTCATGCTGGGCCAGCCGTATTTCATGCTGATTCCCGAAGTCATCGGGATGAAGCTCACGGGAGAGCTCCCCGTGGGTACGACGGCTACGGACCTGGTGTTGCGGGCCACGCAGATGCTACGCAAGAAAGGCGTAGTCGACAAGTTCGTCGAATTCTTCGGACCGGGACTCGGCAGCCTGGGCCTCGCCGACCGGGCCACGATTGCCAACATGGCGCCGGAGTACGGCGCGACCATGGGCTTCTTCCCGATCGACGATGAAACCCTTCGGTTCCTGCAGCGCACCGGGCGCGAGCCGACCGCCGTGGACAGGGTCGAGCGCTATACGAAGGAACAGGGACTCTTCCGGACTGAATCGACCCCTGATCCCGAATTTACCTCGGTGATCGACCTCGACCTCGACTCGATCGTGCCCAGTCTCGCGGGACCGAGACGCCCCCAGGACCTGGTCCCCTTGAAGGAGCTGAAACGGAATTTCTACGTCTCACTCCCCGAGCTCATGATGGCGGGAACACCCGCCGGCCGGCGCGAGATCGCCAAGGCGGCCTACTCCACCTGGATGAACGAGGGCGGCGGCACCGCAGTCGTCACCGACGAAACGGCAACCGGCGTTCATTGCAGCATCGAAGGCCAGGACGTCGAACTCCACGACGGGAGCGTCGTCATCGCGGCGATCACCAGCTGCACGAACACCTCGAACCCTTCGGTCATGATCGGCGCAGGGCTCCTGGCGAAGAAGGCCGTGGAAGCGGGGCTCATGACCAAGCCGTGGGTGAAGACCAGTATGGCGCCCGGATCGCGCGTCGTCACCGACTACCTGGCGGGGAGCGGCCTGCTCCCCTATCTCGACAAACTTCGCTTCCAGGTCGTCGGTTACGGCTGCACTACCTGCATCGGCAACAGCGGCCCGCTGCCGGAGGAAATCAGCAATCTGATCGAAGAGCACTCGCTGGTAACCGCCGCCGTGCTCAGCGGGAACCGTAATTTCGAGGCCCGCATTCATCCGCTCGTCCGAGCCAACTACCTCGCCTCGCCTCTGCTCGTCGTGGCGTATGCCCTCGCCGGCCGAGTCTCGATTGATCTTTCGACGGAGCCCCTCGGGAAGGGTAAGGACGGACAAGCGGTCTACCTTCGCGACATCTGGCCCTCGGCCGCGGAGATCAGGGAGACGATGGCCTCCGCGCTGAAGCCCGAACTGTTCCGGACCAGGTACAGCATGGTCTTCGACGGAGACGAAACGTGGCAGGCCCTTCAGATACCTGAAGGCAGTCGCTATGCCTGGGACTCGGCCTCCACATACGTGCAGGAGCCGCCGTTTTTCCAGGATCTGCCGCCGGATCCAAAGCCTCTCAAGGATGTAGTCGACGCCCGAGTCCTTGCCGTTCTCGGTGACTCGGTCACGACCGACCACATCTCACCCGCGGGTGCCATTCCCAAGAATGGTCCGGCCGCGCGTTACCTGCGCGAAGCGGGAGTGGAGCAGGCCGACTGGAATACCTTTGGCGCCCGACGCGGCAATCACCAGGTCATGATGCGCGGCACCTTCGGCAACGTTCGCATCAAGAATTTCCTGGTGCCCGACAGGGAGGGAAACTGGACAGTCCATTTCCCGACCGGCGAGGTACTGTCGATCTTCGACGCGGCCATGCGTTATATCGACGCGGGAACTCCGCTGATTCTTCTGACCGGCAAGGAATATGGCACAGGCTCGAGCCGAGACTGGGCAGCGAAGGGCCCCGCCTTGCTCGGCGTGAAGGCGGTGATCGCGGAAAGTTACGAGCGCATTCACCGGAGCAACCTGGTCGGCATGGGCATCCTGCCGCTGGCCTACGAGCCCGGGACGAATCGGGAGAGTCTGGGCCTGACCGGCCGCGAGACCTTCAACATTACCGGGATCTCCGCGGGACTCGCGCCGGGCGGAAAAGTCATGGTGACCGCGCGAGCCGAGGACGGAAAGACCGTTACCTTCACGCCGGTGGTCCGGCTCAATTCACAGGTCGAGCTCGATTATTACCGGCATGGCGGAATTCTGCAGCGCGTGCTCCGGATGTTCCTGAAGGGTCACTGATCGGGGGCCGATCAGCCGAAATTGAAAAGCCGTAAGTCTGTTCCTTGCGGAGCGGACTTACGGCTGGATTCTCAGGCAGGACCGGTCAGGCTACCAGATCCCTCAGGCGCTCTCCCTGTTCGCCTTCGCGGAGGCGGTGCAGAGCGCGGTCGCGGAGCTGCCGGATGCGTTCCCGGGTCACTCCCATCATGCGACCGATTTCTTCCAGAGTGCGGCTGTTGCCGTCATCGAGACCGAAGTAGAGTCGGAGCACCTTGGCGTCCCGGGGAGGAAGCGCGGCAAGGGCCGCTTCGATGTCCCGAGTCTGGCTGTTCGCGATCGTGGAGGTATCGGTCCCCTCCTGGTCGAGATTCGTGAACCGCTCGATGCGCTCGCTGTTGTCACCATCGCGAGTCGGATGGTCGAGCCGCACGGCCTCGGCATTCAGGGCACTCAGGCTCCGCACCGCTTCGACGGTGAGGCCGGTGGCCCGCGCGAGTTCTTCCGTGGTCGGCATGCGGCCGAGCCGGTCCTTCAGCAACGTCGTCGTACGACCGAGGCGGCTGAGATCTGCCGTTCGGTTGAGTGGCACCCGCACCGGACGACCATGCCGCGCGATTGCGGCCTGAACGGCCTGGCGGATCCACCAGACGGCGTACGAGATGAATTTGACCCCGCGATCCGGATCGAACTTCCGGGCGGCAGTCATGAGCCCGAGATTGCCTTCGCCGATGAGATCGACGAGTGGCACACCGCGGTTCTGGAATTTCTTGGCCACGGAGACCACGAAGCGCACGTTGTGCCGCGCCAGCTTCTCCTGTGCGACCACGTTGCCCTTGAAAGCTTTCCGCGCGAGAGCCGTCTCGTCTTCGCGGCTCAGCAGTGGCACTCGACTGATTTCGTCGAGATAAAGATCCAGACTTTCCCGTCCTTCATCGACCGCACGCGCGATCTGCGCCGGGCGTACCGGGCGACGCTTCGGGCGAGGATGCATCGTCACTTTCGCCCCTCCTTGGGCTGCACTGTAATTCCCACTCAGTAGGGCGTACAATTATTAGTCGCCCAATATAATTCATAAACCACTGAAAATCAACGGCTTAGCTAACTCTTACGGCGGTGCCAAGTTGCGGCCCCCGGGGGGCTGGTTGACTGCAATGAATTGATGGTGGCCAATCCACGAAGCTGATTCGAGTGATCCCCTGAAGGATGCTCGCAGCTAAGATAAAGTCGCATAGGGAGATAAATACCTTATACACCACAGCCGCGAGTTTGAATGTCTCATCATGGAACCCACGATATTCGCCCTACAAAGCCGCCCGAGATCGACCTCCGCACACATCACCTCGCTCATATACACACGTTGACCGAGGTACATTGGATTCATGGAGACCGACCAGACCTACGAACTCATCCGGCAATTCGCCTCGCCCGTCGTGGCCATCACATCCGAGTCTGATGGCCGCACCAATGGAATGATCTCCGACAGCGCAGTCCGGGCATCCATCTCGCCCAAAGTGCCTCGGCTATCGGTCTACATCCACAAATGGCATTTCAGCCATGATTTGATCTGGCGGAGCGGCCGGTTCGTCATGCACCTGCTGCACCGGGCACAATTCGACCTGATCTTCCAGCTCGGCTTCGTAAGCGGCCGGGATTCAGACAAGCTTCGTGACATTCCGCACCGAACCGGCGTCCTCGGCGCACCTGTCCTCGATGATTGCTATGCCTCGTTCGAGTGTCGTGTGATCAATACGATGGACGTTGGATATGCCACACACTTTCTGGGGGATGTCGTCGCATCCCGGCGTGGCATGGGGGAGGAAATCATGACTCCCGAATTCCTCCGGGCCAACATGCCCGAGGCGTGGCGGGAGGCCTTCGCGCGGAATTATCGCGTGGCGCAGGAGATCATCGAGAAGAACGCGGCCGTGCAGGATATTCATTGGAAGCTGTGACGAAAAAAGACTCGCTTCCCCGAGGCTGGTTCGCCTCCTGAAAGCGAGTCTAAGTCTTCATCAAGCCAGGCATTCATGCCCTTACCACTAACTGCTCGCTTCTCACCCCTCACGGTTCATTTCTGCGTCTCTGCCTCACTGCCCCATCGACGGCATCTCCATTGGCTTCTCGGTGATCGCGCTCTTCGCATCCGATCCGCTTCCTGAGAGCACTACCGTCCCGCCGCCTTTGCTGATCGCCTTGACCATCATGAACGGAACGTCGTGACTGCCCCAGACTTCGTCACCAGTCGTGGCATTCTTGAAATGGTGGGTCTTGAACGTCCCAGCCGGCACGGTGACCGACTCTTCGCCGAGGTCTTTCATCTGGGCGCATTGCCGGGTGATGTCCATGGTCGGATTGTTTTTCATGTTGTTGCGCATCATTGCCAGCGTCTGACCGGAGATCTTCATCGCGGGGCGGCCCTCAGCCTTCACGACCATCTCCTGGATCTCGGTCGGCTGGTACGGAAACGCCGGGACGAGCATCTGGAAGATGCCTTTCCCCTGCGGGCTATCACCGGCGAATTCGAAGCGGTACAGCGTCTTGCCTTCCCGCTGCTCCTGGCCGACCACGGCAATCTTGAATTCTCCGCGATCGCCGTGATACTGGGCCCATCCTCCGACGGGCGGGGCCTTGAGCCAGGTGGTGCAGTCTGCCTGGGCCGACGCGGCCACCGGTGCCGCGCTCATGGCCAGGGCGATCGTGGCGAGGAAGCGGTTGAACCGCATGGATTATCTCCTGAGTGAAAGTGCTGAAATACCTGACAAAGAACTGAACGTCACGCCGGTTGCAGACCGGCGCACGATGACGGATGCGCCGGGAGAATACTCAATGCATGCCGCTGCCACCTGATAGTTGCTTCACGAGCTCGCCGATCACGTTCTTCGCATCACCGAAGAGCATCCAGGTCCGGTCCGAGAAATAGAGCTCGTTGTCGATTCCGGCGAAACCGGGGTTCTTGCTCCGCTTGATCGCGAAAACCGTGCGCGCCTTGTCCGCCTCGATGATCGGCATGCCGTAAATCGGGCTGGCTTTGTCGTACCGCGCCGCGGGATTGACGACATCGTTGGCACCGACCACCAGGGCCACATCGCACTGTGGCATGTCGGGGTTGATCTCGTCCATCTCGACGAGGTCGGTATAGGGAATGTCCGCTTCGGCCAGAAGTACGTTCATGTGTCCCGGCATCCGGCCCGCGACCGGGTGGATGGCGAACTTCACCGTGATTCCCCGCTTCTTCAACTGGTCGTAGAGCTCGCGCACCTTGTGCTGGGCCTGCGCGACCGCCATCCCGTATCCTGGGACGATAACCACGAGGCTGGCCTGTTCGAGCACCTGTGCCGCACCCTCGGGCGTCTCCGACTTGTAGACTTTTTCCTCTCCGCCCTTCTTGGCGGGCTGTACCTGCCCGAACGCGCCGAAGAGCACGTTGGCGAAGGAGCGATTCATCGCCTTGCACATGATGATCGCGAGGATGAGGCCGCTCGAACCGTCGAGTGCTCCGGCCGTGATCAGCAGCTTGTTGTCGAGGACGAATCCCATCGCCACGGCCGAGAGCCCGGCGTACGAGTTGAGTATCGCGATGACGGTGGGCATGTCCGCACCGCCAATCGGGATGATGAGCAGGATCCCGAAGAGCAGGGCGATCGCGATGATGACCGGGAAAAGTGCCGGCGCCCAGCTGGCTGCCGGATGCAGCACAAGCGAGCCACCGAGCCCAACGGCGATCGCGAGCAGAACGAGGTTCGTGACGTTCTGCAGCGGATAGGTGACCGGTCGCTGCGGGATCCATTTGACTTCCTGCAGCTTCCCGGTCGCCATCAGGCTGCCGGTGAACGTCAGGAAGCCGAGCAGGATTTCCGCGATGATGGCGATCATCCGGAAGTGAGTCAGCGTCGCCGCGCCCTGGCCGAGCCCGAGGTAGTACTCGGCGGTGCCGACCAGACCGGCAGCCAGTCCGCCGAAGGCATGCGAGAGCGCAGTCCGTTGCGGGACGGCCGTGAGGGGGACTCGCGCCAGCGGAATGCCGACGATGAAACCGGCGGCGATGGCGATCAGGATCCAGGCGTGGTGCACGACTTCCGGCTGCAGCCACGTTACGCCCACAGCGATGGTCATGCCGATGACGCCGGCGTAGACACCCTTCCGCGCGGTGGCCGGCGCGTTCATCCAGTGGAGCGCGAAGATGAACAGTCCGGTCGCGATGATGTAGGCGAGTTGGACGATAGCGTGATTCATCCATGGCCTCCGGGACCACCGCGCTTGTCATCGGTCTTGAACATCTTGAGCATGCGGTCCGTAATGAGGAACCCGCTCACGATGTTCGTGGTCGAGGCGAAGAGCGCGATGGCGCCGAGGATCCGGATCCGCACGGGATAGTCGGCACCGGTCACGATGATCGAGCCGACCACCGCGATCGCAGAGATGGCGTTCGTGATCGACATCAGCGGCGTGTGGAGCAGCCGGGAGACCCGGCGGATCACACCGAGCCCGATGAACGAGGCGAGCACGAAGACGAACAGCATGGACCAGAAGTCGTCGCCGGTAGCGGCGGGAGTGGCCAATCCGGCACCAGCTACGCTGTCGGCGGTCTGCTGCGCCGCCGCAGTGGTCACGGCGAAGCCGCCGAGGACACAACCCCAGGCGATCGGGCTCCATGGTAAGTCCCGCAGGCGATCAGTCCACTTCATAGGCCCGCCTTCTTCAGGGCATCGAGGGTGCGCGCATGCTTCACGATACCCTCGTGCGTGATCACGGCACCCTGCTGGATGTCGTCAGTGAAATCGAGATGGAAGGCCTTGTCCTTGGTGAACGCCTGCACGAACGCGGTGAGGTTCCTGGAGAAGAGCAGGCTCGCGTGCAGCGGCATGGTCGACGGCAGGTTGAGCGGCGCAATGATCGTCACGCCGCCGACCTTCACGGTCTCGCCGGGCCTGGACAGTTCGCAGTTCCCTCCTCCATCAGCGGCGAGGTCCACGATGATCGAGCCGGGCTTCATGCTCTTCACCATGTCCGCGGTAATGAGCCGGGGCGCGAAGACACCGCCGATCAGCGCGGTGGTGATCACCACATCGGACTGGGCGCACTGCTCGACGAGCAGCTGGCGCTGGCGAAGCTTGTCCTCCTCCGAGAGCTCCTTGGCGTAGCCGCCGCCGGCCACGGCGCTTTCCGCGAGCTCGATCCCCACGTATTTGGCCCCGACGCTTTCGATCTGCTCCTTCACCTCGGGGCGCACATCCGTCGCGAGGACATTGGCGCCGAGGCGCCGCGCCGTGGCGATGGCCTGGAGGCCGGCGACCGCGGCACCGATGACGAACACCTTGGCGGGGAAGACCATGCCCGCCGCCGTCATCAGCATCGGGAAGTAGCGGTTGAGCTCGACGGCTGCGAGGAGCACCCCCTTGTAGCCCCCGATGTTGGCCATCGACGAGAGGGTGTCCATGGACTGTGCACGGGTGCTGCGGGGAATCGCGTCGGTGGAGAATGCGGTGACGCCGCGTGCGGCGAGTGGCGGAATCACCGCGAGGTTCCGCAGCGGCATCAGGGACGCTACGAGAATCGTCCCCGCTCGCATCATGGCGATTTCATCCCGGCCACCGCCGGGGGCCGGAGGGGGATTGACCTTGAGCACGAGATCGGCAGCGCCCAGCAGGGCGGCCGCGTCGGACTCGATCGCGACGCCGAACTCCTTGTATGCGGCATCGGGATATCCCGCGAGTTCGCCGGCCCCGGCCTCGATCGCTATTTCGTATCCTGCCTGAATGAGTTTCTTGCACGATTCGGGCACCAGCGCCACGCGCTGCTCCCGAACCGCGGTCTCCCTGGGCACTCCGATACGCATCCGGCCTCGAGATTGAGAGAAGACGCCAATCTACGCGAAAGAGGACGAAGCGCGAGGCCGAAGGCTCAGTGCCCCGCGATCCACGCCCGCCCAAGTTCCGCGTGTGGCGAGGCGGGATCGAGCGCGATCCGGTACTTGCCGTCCTGCTGGCTGAGGGTGAGCCCGACCTTGGCGAGGACCTCGTCGTAGGGCAGCTCTTCCACCCCGGCTACATACCGGCGGAAGAAATCATCGTAGGAGCCGCCGCTTACATCGTTGATGGCCTTCAGAAAATCGGCGTCGGTGTATCCGTGTCCCTGCAGGTAGTAGGACGTGGTCGCGCCATTCCAGAAACGCTGCCACATCAGCCGCATCACATCGTCGAGCGACTTCCGGCCTTCGGTGCGCGCACGGATGTCGAGATCGAGCAGCCAGCCGAGCAGTTCGCCCTTGTTGTAGTAGGAGATAGTGGTGTTGGCGAGATTGTTCTTCTGGCGGAGCGGTACGGCGTCGAAGAACCAGGCGCTGGCCGAACTCTGCTGGGCGCTCATCAGGAGACGGCCCGGGCTCCGTTGCAGCTGAGAGACCGCGCCCGCGGCCCGGTCGAGATAACGCGGCTCATCCCATATGCCCGACCGCAGCATCATGCGGACGCCGTAATAGTTGGTCACGCCCTCGCCGATCCAGAGCGTCGTCGTCGGGTTCTCCCGCGTGTAGTCCCAGGGCCCGAGTTCACGCGCACGAAGGCGCTTCATGTTCCAGGTATGAAAGAACTCGTGCGCGAAGACGCCGATGGCGCCGGGATATTTCGAGGTATCTGCAAGCGTCACGAGCGCGACGGGAATGCTGATATGCGTCGACGTGAGGTGCTCCATTCCGTCGCCGCCGTTTTTGTCCAGGAAGTGCACCATGAACGTGTACTGCGGAATCGGAGGGTCGCCCCAGAGGGAGGTCTCTGCCTGAACAATGCGCTGGATGTCACCCACGAGTTTGGCGCGCATGGCTCCGGGATCCGGATCGGTGTGCAGCATTACGCGGTACGTCACCTTCCCCACCTGGAAGCTGTCCACCGTAAAGGAGGCGGAGATCTCGGTGGGGTGATCGATCATGATGTCGTAGTTGGGAAAGGTGTAGCCGGGACCCGGCGCAGGGTTGCCGTTGATCACCCGCCAGCCGGCCGGCCCCTCGTAGCGGACGCTCACGGGATCCGGCTTGTGGCCCACGACATATACGAAGGTATTTCCGGGATTCAGATTAATGTGAGTGGAATCGATCTGCGACATTGAACCGTTGAGGTCATTCCACCAGACCCGGTACTTGAGTGCGACCGGCTTGCCACGGGCGCAGTGCACCAGCCAGGTGGTCTTGTCCACCTTGGGCGCGGGGACCGTGGAGTCGGCGCAGGTCGCGCTGACCTCCTGCACGTTCGCCGCGAAGTTGTAGATCGCGTAGCGGCCGGGATACCAGGCGGGCAGCTGAAAAAGAATCGAATCGGCATCGCGGCCGCCCACCGTCACCGACACATTTCCGAGGTGAGTGGTGGGCTCCGTGCTGGAGAACGTATAGGCGATCTGATAGGGATGGCGGGGCGCGACGAGGGCGATGGCGAGGGCGAGGGCGCTCAGCATGCGAATTCCAGGTTGCGGGGAAAGGAGGTCACTAATCTATGCAGATACCGCGCGTGGCTGAACGCCTCCGCGAAAATTCCGGCGGACACCCGCGACCGGTCCTCAGGGAAGCCTGATTTTTGGAAGATTGAGCAGGCCGCCCGCGGGCCCCGCGAGCGTCTTGAGCTGGGCCTCGAGTTGCCGCTGAGCGTCGTCCAGTCGCGCCTTTTCCGCGGCGATTCTCTGGGTGATATCGGCCTGGACCTGCGCGACGCGGGCCTTCACCGGAGCGACCTTCTCGTCGACGAGCTTGTCCACCGCGGCCCGGGCACGGGCCTCTCCCTTGGCAAGCTCTTCCCCGGCGATCGCCTTGAGACGGGCAGCGATCTCCTCGTCGATATTCGACTGAATCGAGAGTCGCGGCTCGCGGATCGTACCGCTCAGACCGGCCGAGAGATCGAGCGAATGAATCCCGCTCAGGACCCGCCAGACGGTGTTCTCGATCAGGCTCAACTGCGGGATACGCGCGGAGTCCGCAGTGAAGGTCGCCTGGGCCGCGTGCACGCTCCATCGGCCGTTCAGCCGATCGCCGTTCATGGCGAAGTTGAATCCGACATCGCCGTGCCCGGGCGTCAGCCCGAAGGGAAGTCCCGGCAGGTCGAATGAGGGAATCGGAACGCCGGTGACCGAAGCCTGCACTGAATCACGAGAAATCTTGCCGAGGTGATCCAGAACGCCGGCGACCTGCACCGACATCGGCGACGCGCCACCGATCCGGCCCTTCGCCTGGAGTCGCGCCGGCCGCCCGTACAGGGCCGGCTGATTGGTGAGACCCGAGACCGTCGCCGCGAAGCTGCTTCCGCCGCTGTCGTGGCCGATGCTGAAGTCGAGCGAGCCCTGGCGCAGCAGAAACGTCGGGTACTCGCGTTCCTTGGGAAACCGCACTGTGGTGCCCGCCATGCGGAGCCGCCTGGGGCCGGACTGACGCCACGGCTGCAAGCCGGGCGGGATGTATTTCTCGGCGAGCTGCGCGTAGTAGAGCGCCTGCTGAAAGGGATCGATGCTCGCCTTGCCGAACAACGCGGTGCCGATGTCCGGGGCGTCGAAACTCGGCAACTTGAGGAGCCCGCGCGCAAAGGCGTAATCCTTAAGCCGAGCATCGTCGAGGGCGGTGAGGCCCTGACCGAGCACTCCCACACCGGCGCCGAAACTCCGCTCGAGCCCGTTCACCTGGTCCCGCGTCTGCTTGATCTGGTCGAGCGTGCGCTGAATGGCCGCGATCGCCTCGCGAGCGCCCTGCAGCCCGAGACTCTGGGGTGTGGCCCCCTTGAGACGGGACCCGAGCGCGGCGGCGGAATCGGCGATCGGCTCGACATGCACGTCCTTCAAGTCTGTTTCAAAAGCCTGCCGCGCGGAGTCGGCGGTGGCCGTCAGTGCTTCCGCCGCCTTCACCGTCTGAAGCTGGCCGGGATTCAGCACCAGCGACTTGAGGGTCTCGATCGGGGTGAGGTGCAGGAGCGGGACGTCGAACTGCTTTGCCCAGTCACGAGTCTCCTGCAGTATCGTCCTCGCCGCGGACGGTCCCTTGACCGGATGAGCCACCCGGCGACGCCGAGTGCCGAATCGCATCCCGCCCAGCACCATCCGGTCGATCACGATTTTCTTTTCGAGTAACGGCACGGCCTCCAGCTGGAGCTCGATCCGGCCTGCCTCGACCAGATTCTTCGTCGAATCGAATGGATCGGCGATCTCGAGTCCGCCGAGCACGACTGCCGAACTGGAGAGATGAGTTGTGAGCGTGGCGATGTCCACCTCCGTGCCGAGGGTCAGCGTCCCCTGATCCTCGGCGGAGTGCCGGATGAAGGTGTCGGCGAAGATCATCCACGCGGCGGCCAGCAGGAGCAGCACGAGGATCAGCGGAGCGATCGCCTTCCAGCGGAAGATGCGCATGCTCATGGCGTCACTCCGGCCGGAACCAGCGGTAGACATTGTATGCCTTGGACGCCGTGACCGACTTGTACCACTTCGACTCCATGACCCTGGCGCCCCAGCGCTCACGGTACACCGTGACCGCGGATCGCGCGCCGAAAAAGATGGGAATTACCAGCAGCAGCCAGGCGACCACGCTGCCGAGCACCACTGAGTTATTGAAATTGGTGTACGGAAGGACTGGCGTGTTGTACCAGGCCGTCCAGAGGGAGCGCAGCGCTGCACTGTCAAGCAGCGCCATCCCCAGCCGATCGAAGAGCGGATCAAGCAGGAATCCTATCGGGGTGAACACTGCCCAGCCGAGCATGCCGCCGCCGAAGGAGACGTTCAAGACGAAGATCAGCGCAAAGACGACCAGGTTGTGGACGTTCACGAGCGGCGTGAGGCCCAGACACGCCCCCAGAGCGATTCCGGCGGCGACCTGGCCGGGGGTCCCCTCCGAATTCAGCGTGCTGAAGATTGACTGGATCAGCTTGAGCAGTGCGAGCACTTGATGTATCCTCGATGACTTATGCCTAAAACCAGGCGTCCATTGCAAGTTCACAAATTCGGCGGCGCGTCGATGGCCGACGCCGGCGCGATGCGGCACGCGGTCGGCATCATCCGCGGGTTACCGACGCCCGCGGTGGTCGTCGTCTCGGCGATGGCTGGCGTCACCGATACACTACTCGACCTCGCGGCGCGCGCACGCGCCGGGGAACGCGACGCGGCGCGTTCGACGATCGATATCCTGCGGGCGCGGCACGCCGAGGTAGCGCAGCAGCTGCTCCCGGCCGGCCGCGTTCGCGAAGAACTGCTCGCCGCGATCGCCGTACAGATTGACGAGCTCGAGGCCGTAGCGGAAGGCCTCACGATTCTCGGTGAACTTACACCGCGCACGCGCGACTTCGTGGCCGCGCGGGGCGAACGTCTGAGCGCACGGCTCTTCGCCGCGGCGCTCCAGGCCGCCGGCCGTTCCGCACGATACGTCGATGCCGTCGAGCTCGTGGCGACCGATGGCCAGTTCGGTGGCGCGTCGCCAGATCTGACGCTGACGGACCGTCTGGCCCGGCGTGCGCTCACCCCGCTGCTCGCGCGCGGCATCGTGCCGGTGGTCCCCGGGTTCATCGGCGCCGGGCCGGACGGCCATGTGGTCACGCTCGGTCGTGGCGGCTCGGACCTGACGGCCACCGTGCTCGGCCGGGCGCTGGGCGCCGCAAACGTCTCGCTCTGGAAGGACGTGCCAGGGTTACTCACCGCGGATCCGCGTGTCGTGCCCGATGCGCGGGTCATCCCGCAGCTGAATACACGCGAGGCAGCGGAACTGGCCTACTATGGCGCCAAGGTGCTGCACCCTCGCGCGCTCATTCCGCTGACCGGTCGGACGCTGCCGTTGTTCGTTCGTCCGTTCGCCGACCCTTCCGCGCGAGGCACAGAGATCTCCACGCGGCGGACTCTGCTGTCTTACCCCGTGAAGGCGCTCTCGGGTGGGCCCGGCCAGGCCCTCGTCACGGTAACGGGAAGCGGAATGCTCGGCGTCCCCGGAATCGCCGCGCGGACCTTCGGTGCGCTCAATCGCGAAGGTATCTCGGTCTCGCTCATTTCGCAGGCCTCCTCGGAGCATTCGATCTGTTTCAGCGTGCCGGAGAGCAGCGCGGACACCGCCCGCCAGAGCCTGCTGCAGGAATTCCGGGATGAGATCGCGCGGCGGGAAATCGACGGTGTCGAGGTACGGATGGGTGTTGCCACGATCGCGATCGTCGGACTCGGCATGGCAGGGACTCCGGGCGTGGCGACTCGCGTCTTCAGCGCGCTCTCGGCGGCCGACGTCAACGTGGTCGCGATCGCTCAGGGTTCCTCGGAGCTCAACATCTCCGTGGTGGTGGATGCGGCGCAGGCACCTCTGGCGCTTCGGCGCATCCATGCAGCGTTCCAGCTCTCCAAGATCGGCGGTGGCGCGGTCGCGCGTCCGGAGCGCGCGGATGTCGTCATCCTGGGGTTCGGACTGATTGGCCGGACGCTGGCAGAGCTGATCGGCACGCTCAAGACGAAGCCATCAAGAGTCCAGGTAGTGGGGATCATCGACCGCAGCGGATTCGTGTTCGACGCGGGCGGCCTCTCGAGCAGGCGTCTGGCGGCGCTCGCGCGCGCGAAACAGGACGGCCGCGCGCTCGGGGCGGCAACCGGCGGACACCATGGGTCCGCCGATGATGCGATCGCGTTCGTCGCCAATCACGCGCTCACCCATCCGATTCTGGTCGATCTCACGGCAGATGATACGACGGCCACGTTGCGAAAGGCGGTCTCCGCCGGCATGAATCTCGTGCTGGCGAACAAGCGGCCCCTCGCTGGACCGCGACGCGAAGCGGATGAACTGGCGGAAACGGTGCGTGCGCACGGGAGACGACTGCTGCATGAGACCACCGTCGGCGCCGGGCTGCCGATCATCGACACCTATTACAAGCTGGTGGAGTCTGGCGACCGGGTGACTCGGATCGACGGCTGCCTGAGCGGCACGATCGGGTACCTGCTCACGGAGGTGGGGCGAGGCCGGCGATTCTCCGAGACCGTGCGCCGGGCCATGTCGAAGGGCTACACCGAGCCCGACCCGCGCGACGATCTGTCGGGGCGGGACGTCGCCCGCAAGGCCCTCATCCTCGGTCGTCTGCTCGGCTACACCGGTGAACTGGAAACCGTAGTGCTCGAGTCGCTCGTCCCCGATGCCGCCCGCGACCTGCCGCTCGCGCAGTTTCTTCAGCGGCTGGAAGCATTCGACGAGGAATGGGACCGCCGGGTGCGCGCGGCGCAGTCGAAAGGCGGCGTGCTGCGCTACGTCGCGACGGTGACCCGACGAAGAATCAGCGTGGGACTCGAGACCGTCGAGGCGGCGAGTTCCTTCGCGGCACTGCGCGGTACCGACAACCAGGTGGTGTTCACCACCTTGCGCTATGCGGCGAATCCGCTGGTGATCACCGGACCGGGAGCGGGGCCGGCGGTGACGGCGGCAGGTGTGCTCAATGACATGCTGGAACTCGCATGAGCCGCGCGGCCGCCAATGCGCCGAGCATTCGCGTGTTCGCCCCCGGCAGCGTGGGGAACGTTGGGCCAGGGCTCGATATCCTCGGTCTTGCCGTGAGCGGCGCGGGTGATCGGGTCGAAGCGACGATGGTCGCGGGGGGTGGCATCACCATCCTCGACGCCGGCCATCCCGAGCTGCCGACCGATCCCGCGGCCAACACCGCCGGCCTCGCCGCGCATGAGGTGCGACGGCGCTCCGGCGCGTCCTCGGTCGATGGCATCGCGCTTCGTGTGACCAAGGGTCTACCGCTCTCGGGGGGACAGGGCGGAAGCGCCGCCTCGGCGGTCGCCGCGGCAGTCGCGGTCAATGAACTGCTGGGTCGCCCGCTCGACACGCAAGGATTGCTCGAGGCATGCCTCGCGGCTGAGGAGATCGTCGCGGGCCGGCATGCGGACAATCTCGCGCCTTCACTCCTGGGCGGACTGGTCCTGATCCGCTCGATCGACCCGCTCGAAGTGGTGCGGATTCCGGTCCCGGACAATCTCTTCGTCGTGCTCGCGAGCCCCGCGCAACGCCTGCGAACCGTGGACGCGCGGGCGGTGCTGCCGGAGACCGTGTCGCGTGCCGTCGCCCTGCATCAGGCCGCGCAGGTCGGGGCAATGGTCGCCGCGGCGCTCCTGGGTGACCTCCGGCTCTTCGGGCGCGCCATCGATGACCGGATCGCGGAACCGGCCAGGGCGCCGCTGCTGCCCGGCTTCATCGAGGCGAAGCGGGCGGCGCTGGAAGCCGGCGCGCTGGGAAGTTCCATCTCGGGGAGTGGACCCACCGCCTTTGCGCTCGCCGCGGGACGCGAGAGCGCGCAGCGCATCGCCGAGGCGATGGTCCGGGCGTACGGAGGCCGCGAAACCTGCAAGGTGCGAGTGGCGGAAGTGGATCGCATCGGCGCACGGGTGGAATCATGACGGACTGGCAGCTGACGACTCATCAGAAATGTGCCTCCTGCGGGGATATCACCGTCGAGCTCGATCCGGCTGTGAGATGTTCGTGTGGCGGGCTGCTCGAGCTGGTGCACCCGGCCCCTGCCCTGTCCGGCGCGGAGCTTCGCGCACTGTTCGAGACTCGCTGGGGCATGCGTGACGTCGCCAACGCATCCGGGGTCTGGCGCTATCGCGAATTGGTACTGCCGAACGCGGGCGCGGATATCGTGTCCTATCCGGAAGGTGGAACGCCGCTGCTCTCGCGGCCGCGCATTTCGGCGTGGACAGGCCTCGCCCGGCTGCGAATCAAGCATGAAGGACACAATCCCACGGGGTCCTTCAAGGATCGCGGCATGACGGTTGGCGTGACCCAGGCGAAGCGGATCCATGCGAAGGCGGTCGCCTGCGCCTCGACCGGAAATACTTCCGCGTCCCTCGCGGCCTACGCCGCGCAGGCGGAAATCCCGGCGCTGGTGTTCGTCCCGGCCGGGCAGGTGGCGCTGGGGAAACTCGCGCAGAGCCTGGCGTACGGCGCGCGCACACTGCTGGTCCAAGGAGACTTCGACGATTGCCTTCGTCTGGCGCAGGAGGCCAGCGACTCCCTCGGGGTCTACCTGCTCAACTCGATCAACCCTTTCCGCGTCGAGGGGCAGAAGACGATCGTCATCGAGATGTTGCACCAGCTCTGTTGGGAGGTGCCGGACTGGATCGTGCTGCCCGCGGGAAACCTGGGCAACACCGCAGCATTCGGTAAAGCACTGGTGGAGGCGAAGGCGTGGGGACTGATCGACCGCCTGCCGAGACTGGCCGCCATTCAGGCCGCCGGCGCAGCACCGTTTGCGCAGAGCTATCGTACGCAGTTCGCCGAGCGATTCCGGGTGAAGGCCGAAACGATCGCGACCGCCATCAAGATCGGGGATCCGGCGTCTCACGAGCGCGCGGTTCGCGCGATCCGCGAGACCAACGGCGTTGTGATCGCGGTGACGGACGATGCGATTCTCGAGGCGAAGGCAGTCGTGGATGGCGCCGGCGTGGGCTGCGAGCCCGCCAGCGCGGCGAGCATCGCGGGAGCCCGCGCCCTCGTCCTCGATGGCACTATCGCACCGGATGCCTCTGTGGTGTGCGTGCTGACGGGGCATGTACTGAAGGACCCAGGCATCCTGATCGAGTATCACCAGAAGCGGGAGCCCGCGCCCCCCGGCGCAAATCGACCGATCGAGATAGAGCCGGATCTGCGAGAGGTGGAGCGCGCGATGAAGCGCTAGACGGAGGTGTGGTCGAAGGGGATCCAACAGCCAGAGCGCCGCAGCCCGGAATTTCAGGCTGCGGCGCTCACTTTTCACCAGCAGTGTTCAGATGTCTCCGCGTCCGTGACGCCCCCTTTGACGCTGGAATCCATTCTCCCGTCCGTGTCGGTCGTGACCGCCTTGGCGGAAGTCGCGGTGACCATCGCGCCGGTTCCAGCGGTCGTGGCGTAGATCGCGACGATCGAGCCGCTGATCACGCCCGTCCCGGCGTAGATCGCGACGATCCTGACGGAGTTCTCCGGGGCGGCGCTGCATGTCCATGCGGTCGCGGCGGATTTCGCGTCGATCACCGCGAATGTCACGCCGATCGAAGCGGAGTTCGCGACGATCGCGCCGCATATCCTGACGTTCGTGCCGGGCTCCCCGTGCGGCGCCCGGATGGAAAGGATCCTGGGCGCTGGCGGTGGCCGGGAGCAGTGAAACCGCGCCGAGCAGCAGGGCGGCAAGTAATTGGTGGCGCATTGCGAGCTTCCTCGATGAGAGACCCCCTTGAGACGCCACACCCCCGGCCGCGTTAAGCGATCGGGGGTGCGGGGCCTGTACTCGACCATACTGATGCCGCCTTCAGCGTCCCGGCGCTTTCGCGACGGCGCTGTCGATAGCCGCGCGGAGCTCCGTGTATGCCGTCGCATCGATCTCGTTGAACGGCGCCATCACGTGGGTGATGGTGCCATCGGGACCAATCACGAAGAGACTTCGGTTGTCGACCTTGTACTTGGACTCCCAGGCACCATAGTGCCGTCCGACGACGCCGCCCGAGTCGCTGAGGAATCGGAAGGGATACTGCTTGTCCTTCGCCCATGAGGCCAGTTCCTTAGGCGAATCCACGCTAATCGCGAGCAAAACGACTTTCTGTCCGTTCTTGAAGAGCTTCGCGTACTGATCACGGTACGCGTCCATTTGGATGGTTCAGCCCTTGGTCCGCGCCTGGTAGAAGAAGGCGAGGACGACGGTCTGGCCCTTGAGCTCCGAGAGTCGGAGGGGATCCTTCCCAACGCCTTCGCGGGTGGCGACTGGCAGCACGAAGTCCGGTGCTGTTTGCCCGACAGTGAGCGGAATGGAATCCTGGGCCCGAGCTGCGCCCGTCTGGCCTAGTGCGAGTGTGGCGGCGAGACCGCCGGCCCACGCGATGGAATGAAGGTAGTGCCGGGTCATCTATTCTCCGGGTGAGAGTGAGGCGCGACCAACCATGAACCAGGCGCCGGGTCAGGAAGCAGGCGTACGCTGAATTCTCCAGATGGTACCATTTCCGTCAGCCGCAAGATAGAGCGAGCCGTCCGGACCGACCGCCAGGCCGGACGCCCGAAGCCCGGTGGGTCCGGCGGCGCTGGTCGCGAACGTGGTGTACTTCCCGGTGGGCTTGTCTCCCTCGAAGGGAATGAAGACGACACGATACCCCGCCTGCGGCAGCGGCGCGCGGTTCCATGAGCCATGGAAGGCGAGAAAGGCGCCGCCACGATATTCCGCGGGGAATTGTTTGCCATCGTAGAATGTCAGCGCGAGCGGCGCCCAGTGCCCGGGGAATCCGATCAGCGGCGATGCCGTCGTCGCGCAACGCCCGGTCTTCTTGCCGTCGCCCCCGTACTCTGGCGCCAGCACCTTCACGCCCACCTGCTGATCGTAATAGCAATACGGCCAGCCGAAATTGGCCCCCTCCGTCGCGCGGACAAACTCCTCCGCCGGCAGCTCGGCGTTCTGCGCGTCGGTGAACCCCCAGTTCTCGCTCAGCTGATCCCGCCCATGGGTTGCGGCAAAGAGCTCACTCGTACCGGGACGGACCGCGAGCGCCATCGCGTTGCGGAGCCCGGTGGCGAAGCGCACGCCGTCGGCCGGCCGCTGATCCTTGCGGTCCGCGGCGAAGCGCCAGATACCGGCGCGGGAGTCAAGCTCGGTGCACGGGTCATGGCCCGGTGAGCGACGGCTCCGATTCGAGGCCTGGCAGCTGTTCGTGGCGGAGCCGAAGTCGACATAAAGGACGTTCCCCGGTCCCAGGACGAGCGTCTTCGCGCTGTGATCGCCGCCATCGGGCAGGTCGCGCGCAACGGTCTCCATCGGCCCCCTGGGCATGAGATCACCATCCTCCATGCGCCAGCGAACGATGCGATTGTCGGTCGCGAAATAGAGGTAGTGGTCGCCGTAGGCGATGCCGGTGCCGCTCCCGGGACCAAAATGCTTCTGGACATCGGCGCGGCCATCACCATCGGTATCGCGGAGCGCCAGCACGCCTCCTCCGCCGCCCGACACGGCGGCGAACACGTCCCCGTTGGGAGTGACGACGAGATGGCG
>JBDUEA010000039.1:0-22789 GCA_040002695.1 Gemmatimonadota bacterium
AACAGGTTGGGGTCCGGCAGCGCAAAATATTCCGTGCCTCCCTTGCTGCTGCTCGACACGGAACCCTGCGCCCAGAGATGGAGTGTCGAGGGCTCGCGAAAGAAATCGATATCGTCGCCGGGCAGGCTCTGGGTGGCCGTGCGATTTTCGAGCGTCACGTCTCCGAGGTCGGGTGTGAACGACAACTGAGCCGGCGCTCCCGGCTCGAGTCCCGGCCCCCACTTGATGTCGATGCTGTTGTCGTTGAAGCCGAGTCCGGAGACCGGGGCCGCATACCACCAGTTGAGGTCGTAGGCTTCCCAGGCAGGATGCACGATCTGCGGCTCGAAGTAACTGCCGTCGCCGATGAGGTCTCCCCGGACGACCCGGATGCCGTGCGCCTTGAGCGAATCGGCGAGCGCGCGAAGCTTCGCCAAGGCGTCGACGTCACACGATCCTGCGACTGTCGTGTCCACCGCATAACAGTGATGGGTCATGGTCGGATCGCCGCGGCCGTAGAGCACAAGGTCTCCCGTGAGCACGCCGGCATCGATCCGGCCGTCGCTGTAGACACTCGTCTTGACGGTCCAGTCCGGCGGCATGAGCGCGGTAGCGACCGCCGTCACGATGATCTTGGTGTTGCTCGCCGGGATGAACAGCCGATCCTGATTTCGGCCGTAGAGCAATTTCCCCTGGTCGTCGATCAGTGCCACGCCCCACAACTGCCGATTGTAGGGCGCCGCATCCAGTCGCGCATCGACGGCGCGCGTGAGGGCCTTCTGGGCGTGGGCGGGGGTAGCGGAGAAGGC
Organism: Gemmatimonadota bacterium; assembly: GCA_040002695.1. GTDB lineage: Bacteria > Gemmatimonadota > Gemmatimonadetes > Gemmatimonadales > GWC2-71-9 > JBDUEA01. The sequence continues at coordinate 789 of JBDUEA010000039.1, forward strand.
GGAGAAGGCGCAGAAGGCGAAGAAGATGGAGACGATGGACTCAAGGCTCTTGAGGATAGCTTGGGAGCAATGACCGTGATTCGCACTAGACTTCGCCATGATGTGAGTCCTTTGGGGTCTGGTTATACTCGCTCCGCCGTCTCCGCCGTCTCCGCCGTCTCCGCCCCGACCGCGCTCCTCAGTCATACGACACCCGTGGATCCGCTTTGGCATAGACCAGGTCAGTGAGAAGGTTCACCAGCACGAACACCAGGCTCAAGAACAGGATGCTGCCTTGCACGGCGGGAAGATCCCGCTTGCCGATCGCGTCCAGCACGTAGCGGCCGACGCCTGGCCAGCCGAAGATTGTTTCCGTGAGAATTGAACCGGTGAGATAGCTGCCGAAGTCGAGTCCGATGACCGTGAGCACCGGCAGCAACGCATTGCGGAGCGCGCGCGAGAGTACCACCTGCCGTTCACGCAGCCCCTGGGCACGCGCGGTCCGCACGAAATCGCTGGCGAGAATTTCCTGCATCGCGGCCCGCGTGACCCGGGCTATGAAGGCGACCGAGCGCATGCCCAGGGTGAGCGCCGGCAGGATGAGCGCCGCGAATCCTGCGGAACCCGATGGCGGAAACCAGCGAAGGCGGACGGCGAACACCAGAATGAGTATCAGTCCGACCCAATACACCGGGAACGAGACGCCGAGGTAGGCGCCGAGCGCGGCGATCCGGTCGGCCCAGGTCCCGGGGCGCCAGGCACCATAGGCGCCGATCAGGATTCCGGTGATGCTCGCGAATGTCATGGCCGCGAGCGCGAGTCGCAGCGTCGCGGGAAACCGTTCCAGCAGATCCTGGATGATCGGGCGGCGCGTGATGTAGGAGGTGCCGAGGTCACCGGTCAGCGCCCCCGCAGCATAGCGAACGAAGCGCGTGGGGAGTGGATCATCGAGATGCAGCTCGGCGCGAAGCTGAGCTATCGTCGCCGAATCGGCGCGTTCACCGACCATCGCCTGCACCGGATCTCCCGGGGCGACGTAGAGCAGCAGAAAGGCGACGAGCAGTACGCCGAGGAGCGTGGGAATCAGCAGCGCCAGCCGAATCGCCAGAAACCGGGTCATGATAGCGTCATGGGACGTGATGCGCCGTCTGCCACCGCTGGCCGTTGAAGATCGCCGGAATCTTCCAGCCTTCGATTTCCGGTCGCTCTGCCCACAGGTCCACAGGAAACCAGAGAAATATCCAGGGTGCCAGGTCAAAGACGCGCGCGTCGATCTCGCGGTCGAGACGCTGCTGCTCCGGCGCGTCTCCCGTGATACGTGCGCGCAGGATCAAGCCGTCCAGCGTCGAGTCCGCGAGAAAGGCGAGGTTCCCGCCCGGACCGGCATTCTTCGAGTAGAAGAGCGGATAGTTGAAATTTTCGGCGTCGGGATAGTCGCCGTACCAGTCGGTGAGGAAGAGGTCGGATTCGCCTTTGCGCGCGGCGGCTCGCGCGCTCGAGGCATCGCGCTCGATGATTTCAACTCTCACTCCGGCGGCGGCGAGGTCCTGCTGGAATGCCTGGGCCAGCCGGGCGTACTCCGGACGCTGCGAACGCCAGAGTTTGAGCGAGAGTCCGTTCGGATATCCGGCCTCGGCAAGCATGCGTCGCGCGAGCGCGGGATCATAGGCATACCGCGCGCGCGAGGAATCGTAGCCGGGGATACTGGGTGGAAGACTTCCCGCGGCCAGCACACCACGGGCACCCATGAGATTCTGCAGAATCGTGGGGACATCGACCGCATGGTTGAGCGCCTGGCGGACCCGCACGTCCCGGAGCGGACCGTGCGTGGTGTTGATGGCCACGTACATTGCGCGGAGCGCCGGCTGCCGCTGCAATTCGTGCGGCCGGCTCGCTTCCCACTCCCGGGTTTCGCCGAAGGGAATCTCCACGATGCTCAGGCGTCCCGATTCGTATTCCGCCGCCTGAGTGAGCGCTTCAGGAATGATGCGGATGCGGAGCGTATCGGTACGCGGGACATCGCCCCAGTATTCCAGGTTCCTCGCGAGAACCACGGCATCGTCGTGCGACCAGGACACGAACCGCCACGGTCCGCTACCGACAGGCCGCTGGTCGAATCCCACGGGAACCGGAACGGGAACGATCGCCGTGACGGGCATCGCGAGCAGCTTCGGAAAGACATTGAGCGGCTCGGCCAGGGTGATGACGAGTGTGGAATCATCGGGAGCCGCGATGCCCACGCGGCTGGTGGTGTCTCCCCCGGCAAAGGCCTGTGCACCCGCAATCGGGAAGAGCGGCCAGGCGCGGCCACCCTTGGTAGCGGGGTCGAGCGCCCGGAGGTAGCTCCTTCGCACGTCATCGGCTCGCACGGGCCTTCCGTCGTGAAAGCGCGCGTTGGTACGGACATGAAAGGTGTAACGCAGGCCCGCGGCGTCCGTCTCCCATGAACGCGCGAGTCCGGGGCGAAGCACACCATCGGCGTCGAACTGCGTGAGGTTGTCGAAGAGGAGCGTAATGACTTCACCGGTCGGCACGTCGGTGGACAACGCTGGGTCCAGCGAGCGTGGATCGTAGTAGAAGTAGTAGTCGAGACGATGGGGGCTCGAGCGGCTCTCGCAGCCGAGGATCGTGGCGAGCAGAAGAATGGAGTGGGCGACCGAAATCGAACGACGAAATGGATGGTAGAAAGGCGGCGACCTGCGCGGCATGCCGTTCTCATCTCTCCCCGATGAACGCAGCCGGTGATACCGGCGTCCGGCTCGGGAGCTCAACACGTTGACTTGATGGCGTAACCCTGCGAAACTACTGCACTTGGCCCATGCCGTCAATCTCGCGACTCCCCCCTGCCCAACACCTCTGGACCCCCGTCGGATCCGCCAGCCGAGTTGCTCGGGCGGAGGCGGGGGTGAAGCGGCACGTCGGACTGCTGGTGACGCTGCTTGGCATCGCGACTACTTCGGCGCATGCGCAGGATTCCGCTCGCGTCATCCGGAGTCTCTCGTTCAAGGGCAATCATTCGATCGAATCATCAGTGCTGGCGGCTGCGATCGCGACCACCAACTCGAGCTGGTTCGCGCGCACACCACCGTTTCGCTGGCTGGGACTCGGAGAGAAGCGCACCTTCGACGAGCAGGAATTCCGTCGGGATGTCGTCCGGCTGGGTCTGTTCTACAAGCAGAGCGGATTTCTCGAGGTGCAGGTGGACACCGTAGTGCACCGCACCGCGCGTGACGTCTCGGTGAAATTCGTGATCAAGGAAGGGCAGCCGGTCCGCGTCACGGGCTTCGCGATTACCGGCATTGATTCGGTGCGCCGCCCGGATCTGCTCATGCAGGATCTGCCGCTCCGGAAGGGAGCGCCCTTCAACCGGTTCCTCTTCCAGGCCAGCGCCGACAGTATGGTCCGACGGCTGCAGGACCACGGCTGGCCGTCGGCCGAAGTGTTCCGGAATTACACGGTCAACAAGGACCTCCGTACTGCCACCGTATCCCTCGATGTGGCTCCAGGCACCGAAGCGCGCTACGGCTCGATCAAGGTCGTGGGACAGAGCCGGGTGGACAGTTCGTTCATCCTCGACCTGCTCGCGGTGCGCCCCGGGCGGCTCTTCTCCCAGAGCGATCTTTTCCAGAGCCAGCGCAATCTGTATCAGACCGAGCTCTTTCGCTTCGCGACGGTCGCGATCGATTCCTCGCGCTTCCAGACCGACGATTCCATCGTCCCGATCGAAGTGAGTGTGAGCGAGGGGCGCTCGCACCGCGTGCGCAGCTCGGTCGGTTTCGCGACCGAAGACTGTTTCCGCGGTGGCGTCGGCTGGACTGACAGAAACCTCTTCCGGACGGGGCGGCTCTTCGACATCTCGGCGCAGGTCTCCAAGATCGGCGTCGGGGAGCCAGCCAACTTCGGGCTCGATCGATCCATCTGCGCGGCCGCGAAGGACGACACGATTGGCTCCTCGCACGCCAACTACAATGTCACGGCGCTCATCCGGCAGCCACGATTCTTTTCCCCCAACATCAGCGGCACGTACAGCCTCTTCGCCGAGCGCCGCTCGGAGTTCAACGTGTACCGGCGCGAGGAGATCGGCGGCGCGATTTCCCTCACCGACCAGGTGCTCCGGCGGGTGCCGCTCACCTTCGGGTATCGTCTGGGGTACGGCAGTACTCAGGCCTCGTCGGGGACTCTCTGCGCCTTTTTCAACGCCTGCACACCGGCGGACATCGATCGCCTCCGGCAGAAGCGAGTGCTGGCACTCCTCTCGGCCAACGCGGTCTGGCTTCGCTCGAACAGTCCCATCGATCCGACGCGCGGCTACTCGCGCTCGCTCGAGGGGGTGATCAGTTCACGTTTCATCGGATCGTCGTCACTTGAACAGTTCCTCCGGGTGACCGCGGACCAGGCCTGGTACCGGCAGCTCGGTCAGGGCTGGGTGCTCAGCTGGCACCTGCGCGGCGGTTTCATTCTGTCGCCGCAGGTCGCGTTCGACAGTTCATCGGGGAATTTCATTCCGCCGGACCAGCGTTACTACGCGGGGGGCCCGAACGACGTGCGCGGCTTCGCGCGCAACGAACTGGGTCCACTCGTCTATGTGCTGCAGGGAGACTCGATCTCCCAGGCGCAGCAGATCGCAATCCAGAACGGAAGTCTCCGGCCGCAGTTCTTCGCGACCGGCGGAAACACCCTGGCGATTGGCCAGATCGAGCTGCGCATACCGTCGCCCATCTTCCGCCAGCGCCTGCGGCTGGCAGCATTCCTCGACGCAGGCACGCTCTTCGAGCGTGGCAAGACCAATTTTTCGCCGGCCCTCATTCGGGTGACGCCGGGCGTGGGATTGCGCTTCGCGACTCCACTCGGTCCGGTGCGGTTCGATGTCGGCTACAACCCCTATCCGCTCACGCCCGGCGCGCTCTATCTGCAGAAGTCGAACGGTGACCTCGAATTCGTGCAGAACGACTTCACGCAGCCGCGGACCAATCACTTCACGTTCCACTTTTCCGTCGGGCAGCCGTTTTGATGCGGCGCCATGTCGCGCGGGTCTTCCTCGCGCTTGTCCTCGGCACGGTGCCCGTGATCGTCGGGCTCGTGACAGCCGCGACACTCACGCTACCGGGCCGTGAGCTGCTCGCACGCGAGGTCACCGAACAGCTCAGCCGTCGCCTGCGCGGACGCTTCGAGGTCGGCGAGATTTACGGGTCCTTCATCCACTCGCTCGAGTTCGACGGCCTGGTCGTCCGGGATACTTCGGGGGCGCTGCTGGCGTCCTTCCCGCACGCGGCACTCACCTACCAGTTCCCCCGGCTCCTCGCCGGGGACATCGTCCTCACGAGCGTCACGCTCGTCGATCCGACGCTGCAGATCATCAAGCATCCCACGGGGCGGCTGAACTTTCAGGAGGTGCTCAAGCTCAATGAAACAGCGGGCACGGGGACCTCTCCGCTCATCGAGTTCCGCGACGTGCGGATCACCGGCGGGAGCCTCGTGGTCAAGTTGCCCTGGTCGCCGCCCGACACTGTCTCGAGCGAGGCGAGCCGGCTCACCTCGCTCGCCGCGGACCGCGCGCGTCCAGGTCGGATCGTGGAGGAGAGCCCGGAAGGGCTTCGCAAGGTACTTTCGTTCGACAGTCTCAACCTGCGGATGCCGGTGCTCCGGATCAGCACGCCCGATCATCAGCCCCTGACCTTCAACATCGATTCGCTGCGCACCCTCGTGAGTGATCCCGCGATCACGGTGCGCGACCTGCAGGCGCACGGCTGGACCAAGGGGGACAGTCTCGCCTTCACGATATCGCGCGGAGCGCTGCCGCACACGCGTTTCCACGGCGGCGGTGTCATCACCTGGCCGAAAGGGCCGATGCTTTACGATTTCGCCCTTGAAGTGCCGCTGCTCGATCTCGAAGACGTGCGCTGGGTTTCGCCGGATTTCCCCTCGATGCTTGGCCACACGCTCTTCGCTGCGCGCTCGGAATCGGAGACGCGCACCGACTATGTGATGCGGGACCTTCACCTGAGGCATGGAGACCAGCGGGTCGATGGCGACCTCACCGCGATCACCGATCATCGGCGCGGCCTCGGTGTGCAGGACATGAACCTCACGCTCAACGCGCTCGATCTCGACGCGGTGCGACCCTACCTAGACACCCTGCCGCTGCATGGAACGCTGACCGGACCGATCAAGGGGAACGGGTTCTTCGATCACATGAATGTGGACTTCGACTGGACGCTGCGTGATGCGCGCCTTCCCGACAGCGGGTCGAGCCACTTCGCGGCGGCAGGAGGAGTCGTGCTCGGCGGGAAGAAGGGATTCATCTTCGATACGCTGACGATCGATCACTCCGATATCGATCTGCGCACCGTGCGCCTCATCGTTCCGGCCGTCATCCTCGAAGGACGGCTGTCCCTCGAGGGTACGCTGGCCGGTCCATGGAAAGCCGTCACTTTCAACGGCGCCATCGAGCATCACGACGGCGATCGACCCGTGAGCCGCGCGGAAGGCTCCGTCTTCCTCGATACCCGCCGAGACACACTGGGGCTCGCGACCGACCTCGAGCTCACGCCGTTCGAGTTCGACGGAGTCCGCCGGACCTTTCCGACGCTCACGACGCTGGGTTCGCTCCGCGGCCACTTCCGCTCGAGCGGAACGCTGGGGCACCTCGCGATCGACGCAGCTCTGCACGGAGAAATCGGTTCCATCGCGGCACAGGGCGCGATGACGATCGAGCCACCGAAGTGGGGCGCCGACAGCCTGCACCTGACGCTCGGTGCGGTAGATCTCGCGGAGCTTCGCGGCAGCGGGCCACACACCCGGCTGACCGGGGAGATGTTCGCGAGCGGCGTCATCGACAGCGCGCGCGCTCCCGAAGGCACACTCGAAGCCGCCCTCACCGCGAGCATGCTGCGCGAATTCAGAATTGACACGCTCTACGCCCGTGGCGGAATCCACGACAGCCTCTTCACTCTCGATACGCTGATCGCGGGATGGCGGGCCGGTCGGGCCGACGGCAAGGGCACGCTCGGCTATCGGGCGCCGAAGGCGGGGTCGCTCACCTTCGCGCTCGCCTCCGACAGTCTCGTATCCCTCGATTCCCTCGTGTTCGCGCTGGCCAAACTCCAGCGTGATACCTCTCAGGATGCGCAGCCGCTGAATGGCCGAGGGGAGGCGGCGCTCACGCTGACGGGATCGCTGGATCAATTGCATGGCGATCTCGACATGATCGTGCATGACCTCACCTTTCAGCAGATCAAGTCGCCGCAGATCGCCGGTTCCGCGCGCTGGAGTTCGACCGATCGGGGTGAGATCGACGCCGTCGTGCGCGCTGATTCCATTCATGTCGGCAAATGGGAGGTGAGCTCGCTCGACGCCCGCGCGGCCGGCGCGCTCGACTCGCTCGGGTGGGCCGGGACGGTCGGACTCGGCTCCGGTTCGAAAGTCAGTGGTGGTGGACGATGGTGGACGAAGAGTGGAACTCAGGTCATCTCGATCGACACGCTCTCGGCGGACCTGCCGGCGCACCGGTGGACGCTCCGGCAGCCCGCGGACATCACGCTCGGTGACTCGGTCTTCGCGCTGACACCGATCGCGCTTGACGCTTCCGATGGCACCGGTTCGATGCGCCTGGAGGGCGAGCTCCCGCGCTCCTCGCAGGGCCGGCTCAACATCGGCATTCTCGGTCTTCGGCTGCAGGACGTGTATGCCATGCTCGAGAGAGATACGTCCGGTGTCTCAGGCTCGGTCGCGCTCGACCTGGAAATCGCCGGCACCGGCGACAAACCGACCATACGGGGCACGACCACGCTCGCCGACGCCAACTTCGGCGAATTCGGCGCGCCATTCGTGCAAGGCGTCATCAATTACCAGGACCAGCGACTCGAGACCAGTCTGCTGCTCTGGAGAACGGGCCAGCAGGTTCTGAGGGTAGAGGCTCAGCTGCCGCTCGACCTGGCACTGCACAGCGTTGCCAAACGCCAGGTGGCCGGTCCGCTCATCGTCCGCGCGCAGGCCGACAGCACGGACCTCGGCGTGCTCGAAGCGTTCACTCCGGCAGTCCGCCGCGTGCGGGGCGTGCTCAACGCCGATGCGGAGGTCACCGGGACGTGGGACGAGCCGAGGCTGCGCGGATTCGTCTCGATCGCCAATGGCAGCATGGTGGTGCCGGCGCTCGGCATCCGGCTCGACGGGCTCGACGGCCGGGCCCGTCTCACGGGTGATTCTATTACGCTCGACACGCTGCGGATGCTCAGTGGCCACGGCGACCTTGCGGTGATGGGCGGGATCCGGCTCGAGCAGCTGACTAAGCCGATTCTCAATCTCAGTCTGCGGGCGAACGATTTCCGCGCGATCGACGTCCGTAACTTCCTGACGCTCGACGCCACCGGGCTGGTGCGTCTGGAGGGGCCGGTATTCGGGGCAGTGATGCGCGGTAAGGTGATCGTGAACGACGGCAATTTGCATTTCGCGGATCTGATCACCAAGCGCATCGTGGACATCGACAATCCGAGCGACTCGTCGTTGATCGACCTGGACGCCGTGCGGCAGCAGAAGCTCGGCGATGACGCCTTCAAGAACCAGTTCCTCGAGTCGCTGATCATGGACAACGTGGGGCTGCAGATGGGGGAGTCGTTCTGGCTCCGGTCGGGCGAAGCCAATATTCAGCTGGGCGGCACGATCACGGTCAACAAGGCCAAGGCGGGCTACCGGCTCGACGGCACGCTGAATGCGTTACGAGGGAATTACACGCTTCGCATCGGATTCGTCACTCGCGACTTCACCGTCGAGCACGGTACCGTTCGGTACTTCGGGACCCCCGACCTGAACGCCGACCTCGACATCCAGGCCCGCCATCTCGTGCGGCCGGTGGAAGGGCCCAAGGACGAGATTCCGATCATCGCGAAAATCACGGGGACATTGCTCGCGCCCAAGCTCGCCCTCGAGAGCACCGTGCGGCCGCCGCTGTCCGAAACGGAACTGATTTCCTACCTTATGTTCGGCCGCCCCTCGTTCAGTCTCAGCTCCTCCGGGGGCGCGGGCGGATTCGATCAGGCCACGGCGTTGCAGACCGCCGTCTCCTACCTCTCCAGCGCACTCTCGAGCGAACTGCAGCGCACCCTGATCACCGACCTCGGCATTCCGTTGGACTATATCGAGATCCGGCCGGGAACCTCGTCCGCAGGCAGCGTCGGGAGCCAGCTCCAGGTTGCACAGTTCGCGGCCGGATGGCAGATCGGCCGCAAGTGGTTCCTCAAGGTCAACGCAGATCTCTGCACCAACCGGACGCAGTTCTATCCGGACGCCGAGTTCCGCATCAGCAACGAGTTCACGCTCAAGGCCAGCATCGAGCCGACGCAATCCTGCTCGTACAACCGGATCTTCGGCGGCGCGGCGCTCTCGTCGGTGAAATACCAGGTCGGCTTCGACCTGCTCTGGGACCGGGAGTACTGATGGTCGCTCGCGCCCTGATGATCACCAATCCCGCCGCCGCACGGACCGAGCATGCCGCGGTGAGCCGGGTGCTGAGCACGCTCAAGGCCGGCGGCTGGTCGGTAGAACTCCTTGCAACCGGCGGGCCCGGCGATGCGCGACGGCTCGCCGAGTATGCCGTGGGAGAGGGACTGGATGCGGTGGTCGTGTTCGGTGGCGACGGCACCACCATGCAGGCGGCGGCGGCTCTGGTCGGCACCGACGTGAGCCTGGGCGTCATTCCCGGAGGCACCGGTAACCTTCTGGCCGGCAATCTCCGGATACCAGCCTCTCCGGTTCGAGCGGCGCGGGCGATTCTCAAGGCCCGGCCTCGGCGATTCGATCTGGGCCGAATGGAGCGCGCCGACGGCACCCATTATTTCGCCGTGGCATGCGGAGCGGGATACGACGCGCGGGTTATGGCTGAGACCGCTTCCGAGCACAAGCAGAAATGGGGGATGATCGCATACGCCGCGACCGTCTTCCGCCTGCTTCCCTTCATGCACAGCGTTCGGCACATCATCACGGTGGATGGCGTCGAGTACGAGGCGGACGCCACGATGGTGCTGGTGGCGAATTGCGGAGAAGTGATTCCTCCGTATGTGCGGCTTCGGCGAGGGATCTCGCCGGAAGACGGCCTGCTGGATGTCGTCGTGCTGCGCGCCGACGGCGTCGGCGACGGCATTCGCGCCATCTGGGACATGCTTCGGGAGGGAGACATGCGCGCGGGCAACAAGGGCTACGTCGGGTACGCGCGCGGGCGGGAAGTACGGGTCGAAACCGAACCCGTCGAGCCGGTGCAGCTCGATGGGGAAGCCGGAGGACACACGCCCTTCACCGCGACCATTGTTCCCGGCGCCATCAGTATCTTCGCGCCGGTGTTATGAGTGATGGTCCCGAACGCCGCATGAGTACGCGGCCCGGTGAAGGGTCGGCCGCAGATCTCCAAGCCCTGCTTGCCCGTCGGCTGGACCAGGTGGAGTCGCTCGGCCGGGTTGCCCACGCGCTCGCCGGCGTCGAGGACGCCGATTCCACCATGCAGCTGGTCGCGACCGAGGGCATGCGGGTCTTCGGTGCCGAACGTGCCGCGGTTTTTCTGTTCGACCGGGTGAAAACTACGTCGCGGTGCATGGTTTCGATCGGACTATCGGCGCGCTACCTCGAGGCGGTCAGTCGACATTTCGTGGACCTGCCTTCGGCGCGCGCGGTCTTGAACGGCGTTCCCTATTTTTCATCCGATGCGGCGGCGGACCCGGTGTCCCCGGTGACCGAACAGATCCGGCTGGAAGGTTTCGTCGGCGTGGCCGGCCTGCCGCTCGTATTCGCAGGCGAGGCGATCGGCTCACTGGCTTTCTATCACGATAATGCCAGGGTGTACGCGGCAGATGAACGCCGGCTGGCGATGGCCTTCGCGGATCAGGCGGCGCTCGCGATCGGAAAGAGCCGGCTGCTCGACCAGGTGAGTCGCATCAAGCGTGAATGGCAGTCCGCCTTCGACAGCACGATGAACGGACTCGCCATCGTCAGTTCGAGCGGAGTCATCGTCCGGGCGAACCGGCTGGTCGCCGAAATGGGCGGCGTCCCCGTGACGGCGCTGCCCGGACTCGACCTGCGGGCGCTGTTCACCAGCTGGCCCGAGCGGGATCCATTCCGGGAGGTGGTGGACACGGGGCAACGGGTGAGCGTGTATCTCGAGGGGCTCGGCGGTCAGCATCTCGTACTGACGCTCACTCCGCATCCCGACGGCGACCTCGTCGTGTCGATCGATGACCTGACCGAACTGCGCCGGCTGGAGGAACGATTCAGCCGGGTGGTGCAGACCGCCCACGAGGCCATCCTGATCACGAGCCCGGCCGGAAGGGTCATCAGCGCGAACCGTGCAACCCTTGACCTCTTCGGCTCGGCGTCAGGTCCCATCGTGGGACGCATGCTCGCGGAATTGATCGCCGAGGAGAGCGGAGTGAGGCCGGACGCCGGGAGCGCGCGCCGCTACGCGGCTACGATTCGTCGGAAGGATGCCGGCGCGAGTGAGCTTCGCCATGTGACGGTTTCGAGCGCGCCGCTCGATGAAGGCGGGACCGCGCGGGGCGAGGTGGCGATTCTCCGGGATGTAACCGAGGAGCGACTGGCGGCGACTGCATTGCTTCGCTCGGAGGCGAGATACCGCGCCCTGTTCGACAAGGCGCCGATCGCGATCTTCACGCTCGATCCAGACGGGCACTTCCAGTCAGTCAACCGTGCCGCGCTCGGGATCGTAGGTCTCGCGGAGCCGGAAGCGGGACTCAGCCTGCAGACCTTCCTGCTCCCGGCGGAGGTGATGGCTGTGCGCCGGGAGATCGCGGCGAGTTTTGAAGGCGAGACGCGGGAATTCATCTTTCATTTCCGGCGCGCGGATGGTGCCGTGCGCGAAGCCGCCGCGGTGTCGGTTCCGGTGGAAGAACTGGGCGGGGCCCGCAGCATCATTGCGATCGCGCGGGACGTCACCGACGAGGCCGAGCTCCGGCTGCAGCTCTCCCGCTCGGAAAAGATGGCGGCTCTAGGCCAGCTCATCTCCGGTGTGGCGCACGAACTGAACAATCCGCTCGCCGGCATCTCGGCCCTGGCGCAGGCGCTACTGTTCGACCCGGAGGTGGACGAATCGACGGGCAAGATTCTGCAGACGGTGCGGAGCGAGGCGATGCGTGCCGCGCGCATCGTGAGCGATCTCCTGACCTTCGCGCGTCAGCGCCCGCTGCTCCGCGCCGAAATGGATCTGAATGCGGTGGTGCGCGAAGCTTTTGCCGCGGCCCCGTCCCTGGGGGAGGAGTTCATCTGGGACCTCGACCTGGAGTCCGGGCTTCCCCGGATCATTGCGGACGAGGGACAGGTCCGCCAGGTGGTGAGCAATCTGCTCACCAACGCCGCACAGGCCATGACCGGGGACGACACCGCGAGTGGACGACGTGGTATCGTACGCACCTGGTCGAATGCGGAGTATATCGGGTTCGAAGTGATGGATTCAGGAACGGGTATTGCGCCTGAGGCTATGCCGCGCATCTTCGAGCCGTTCTTCACGACCAAGCACGTTGGAGCGGGCACAGGACTGGGATTGTCGATTTCTCATAGTATCGTTCGCGCTCACGGCGGCGAAGTCCACGCGCAGAACCGGCCCCAGGGTGGGGCCCGGTTCTGGTTCGAACTGCCCCGGGACAGCACCCGGATCTTGCGAGGCATCGATGGCTGATTCGGTTCTGCTGATCGACGACGACGTCGACGTCCTTCGTGCGGTGGGTAACTACTTCGAGCACCTCGGATACGAGGTCTCGAGAGAGCTCACCGGCGAGGCGGGTGTCTCTACCTTCGATCGGCTCCGTCCGGAAGTCGTGATCCTCGACCTCAACCTGCCGGGCATGGATGGGCTTGAGGTCCTCGAACGGCTGCGTGAACGGAACGCGACTGTCATTCTCCTTACCGCGCAGGCGGATGTCTCGACTGCTGTCCGGGCCATGCAGCTGGGCGCGGAAAACTTTCTCACCAAGCCGATCGACATGGCCCACCTGGTCGCGGCCACCGCGCGCGCCGCGGACAAGGTCAGGCTTCGCCGGCTCAACGAGCTGCTCCTTCTCCGCACCGCGCCAGAAGAGGGACTCGAATCGCTCGGCTCATCACCCTCAATGCAGGAACTCGCCCGGCAGATCGGGCTCGTGGCGCAGAGCGAGCGCACGACTGTGCTCCTCCGCGGCGAGAGTGGAACCGGCAAGGGCTGGGCGGCAGGAATGATCCATCGCTTGAGCCCGCGCGCTCGAGGACCATTTGTCGAGGTCAGCTGCTGGGGATTCAGTGCCGCGTATCTCGACGCCGAGTTGTTCGGGCATGAACGCGGCGCGATTCCGGGCGCGAAGGAGCGACGTCAGGGATTGTTCGAGATTGCCGATGGCGGGACGATCCTGCTCGAGGAGATCGGGGACCTTGCCATCGAGCTGCAACCGAAGCTGCTGCGTCTGCTCGAAACCAGGAGCTTCCGCCGCGTCGGTGGAACCCGGGAGATTCCCGCGGACGTCCGGATTCTCGTGGCCAGCAGCAGGGATATCGCCACCGATGTCGAAGCCGGCAAGTTTCGCGAAGATCTCTATTATCGATTGAGCGTCATGCCGCTCAATATGCCGCCGGTTCGGGACCGGGCGCGGGAAGACCGGCTGGCGCTCCTGCTCACCCTGCTCAATGAGCTGCAGGCCGACATATCCGGCGGATCCGCCTCGATCGGACCGGAGGCGCTGGAACGGTTGCTGGCCCACCCATGGCCGGGCAACGTCCGTGAAATGCGCAACGTGGTCGAGCGCGCGCTGATCCTGGCGCGCGGGTGTCCGGCGGTGAACATCGAACATCTGCCGAGTGAATTCCGCGCCCGGCCTGGTTTGGGCGACCGCCGGCACACGCCGCAGACGCTGGACGATCTCGAGCGCCAGCATATCGAGAGGACCCTGCGGCATCACGCCGGTAATCGGACCAGGGCGGCACAGGAATTGGGGATCTCGCGGGCGACTCTGATCAACAAGATCAAGCGGTATGCGATCAGCGGGTGAGGAGACGGCGGTGAGGGGTAAGCGGGAAGCGGGAGGAAGGGTGAGTACGATATGCCGGGGTTTCCCTGAGCCCGGACCGGCCGCCGCCGGTTCAGGGCCCGCGCGAATATTCCGCCTCGGCAAGAACAGTTTTCAAGGCAGCCCCTGGGCCGGTAATCCATCCCACTTGACGGGCCTCCGCCTCGCCAGCGTTCTTACTCTGTCCCCCTCGCCCCTTACCTCTAGCCTCGCTTTCTCACTCCTCACTTCGCGCCTCCAGCATGCCCGATCTCAAGGAAAAAGATGCCATGAGGTGCCGCGGTTGCGGCCGAGAGGAGCGCGCCTCCGAGGGGTATCCCTGCCAGGACTGCGGCACCTTTCTTTGTCTTATCTGTTCTTTTCGCGGCGTGACTCGCTGCCAGGCCTGCGCGGAGCGAGCTGGGGTTCCCGCGATCCCGCCGTTGCCCCCGGCTGACGCGACTTGACGCCGGTGCCAGATCCGGCGTCCACGGTCGCTGTCATCGCCCGGAGCAGCGTCGCACCCGTCAACCGCGAATCATCCCTCCGCAGCGAGCAGGTGACCCAGCTGGTCTACGGCGAAACGGCCGCGATCCTCGAATCCAACGGTGAGTGGTGCCGCATCCGCACCGACCTCGACGCCTATGAGGGCTGGGTCCATACCGGCTACGTGCTCGAAGTCGGACGGGAACGCGCCGACGAATGGCGGAAGAGCGCACTAGGCTGGAGTGACGGGGCCCGAATCCGCACGCCTCATGGGCTGGTCACGCTTCCGCTGCGAGCCCGTATGGTGCTCGCGGGCAACATGGTTTCGCTTGCGGATGGGCGCCGTGGTGAAATCGTCTCGGGGCACGCGCTGCCGATCGTCGAATCTCTCGCGAGCGCGCGGGCTTTGGCTCCCGAGCGCTGGGCCGAAGAACGATTCGGCGGCGCTCCATATCAATGGGGCGGAGTGACCCCGTGCGGGGTCGACTGCTCCGGACTGGTGCAGACCACCTTCGCCGCGCGCGGCCTCTGTGTTCCTCGTGATGCACGTCAGCAGGCCCTCGTCGGCCAGGCCGTCGATCCCTCGTCCCCTATCCCCGGCGACCTGCTTTTCTTCACCGACGGCAGCGACCGAATCACCCACGTCGCCTTTGCCGCCGACGGAGGAATGCTGCTCCACTCGACGCTTGCCTGCGGCGGGTTTGTCCGCGAGCCATGGTCGCCGGGCACGAGGGCCGCAATGCTGCGGGAGCGCCTGGTCGCGGTCCGCCGGTTCGAAGCTCGCCCCGCGTGACTTCCCGCCCGACGCGTCCGGCCCGCCGGCCGATCCAGTGTATCTGTCGATGAAGACCAGGCTGATCCTCTTCGACATCGACGGAACCATCCTGCTGACCGCAGGCGCCGGTCGCCGCGCCATCGTCCGCGCGCTCGAACAGGAAGTTACCGACATCTCCGGATTCGAACGAGTCCGGTTCGACGGCAAGACCGATCCGCAGATCGTGTGCGAACTGCTCGTCGCCGCCGGTCACCCCGATCCGGAGAACGAGGAGCGCATCCAGGACGTCTGCCGCCGCTATGTCTCGCTCCTCGAGCTCGAACTCTCGGGCGTGAATGGCCGGACGACCGTCATGCCCGGTGTGACGGCACTCCTTGCCCGTCTGGAAACCGAGCCCGGGATCATGCTCGGTCTCCTGACCGGCAACGTGGCCGAGGGCGCGGCGCTCAAGCTCAGATCTGCCAGCATCGATCCCGCGCGTTTCAGGGTCGGAGCGTACGGCTCGGATGCGGCGCACCGTCCCGCTCTGCCGGCGATCGCCGCGCTCCGGGCGGAGCCGCACTTCGGGCGGATACCTGTGGGGCACGACGTCGTGATCATCGGCGACACGCCCGCCGATGTCACCTGCGGCCGGTCAATCGGGGCCCGCGCGATCGGAGTGGCAACGGGTTCCTATAGCGTGGCACAACTCCTCGAGGCCGGTGCGCACGCGGCCTTCCCGGACCTCAGCGATACCGAGCGCGTGCTCGAGGTACTGCTTCCATGAGCCGGGCCAGAAGGCGTGACGCTACGATGGAACTGGAGCTCAAGGCGCGCGTGACCGATGCGCGGGAACTAAGGCGGCGCCTCGTCGTCGCGAGCGCGCGACTCTCCTTTGCCGGCATGATGCGGGATCGGCGATTCGACCGCGACGGAGAACTGAGAGGCCGCGATGAGGTCCTTCGCATCCGGACATTCGAGCCGGATGCCACCGGAGAAGCGGATCGCAAGAATATGGTCGCCTGGAAGGGACCCACCCGGCGATCGTCCGACGGCTACAAACAGCGGCGAGAACTGGAGTTTTCGCTCGCCGGACACGCCCCGCCCGCCACGCTGCTCGAAGCGCTGGGATATGCCGTGGTCGAGGCGATCGATCGCCACGTCGAAATCCATGAACTGCCGGGCCTGGTACTTCGCATCGAGTGGTATCCCCGCATGGACACGCTGCTCGAGGTCGAAGGCCTCCCCGCAGCCATCGAGCAGGGCGTGTCCATTAGCGGCATGCCGCGATCGGAGTTTCTCCCCGATTCACTCGCTGCCTTCGTCGCCCGGTACGAATCGCGCACCGGCCGGTCGGCGATCCTCGCCGAAGAGGCCCTGTCCGGTGTGCTTCCAGGATGGAGCCGGCGATGAGCGCGGCGGATTCATTCGTTCCGCTCGACGTGCCGGAACTCGGCCCCTCCCTCGGCCGCCTCGTCACACCCCGAACCGGTGAAGCGAGACCCTCGTGGATCGCGCTTGATGACGTGCGCTTCGCGTTCGTGACCGCGCTCTTCGAGCTCGCCGGGGAGGCCCGGCAGTGGAGCGACGCCGCTGACCGAGATCTCGCGCTCGCCGCTCTCAGCCGTGGTGCATGGCTCGCGGCCTGGGAAGAGGCTCTGGCCGCAGTCTCTTCGCGCGCAATCGAGGAGATCGCCACCCGGCTGGATGCCGCCGCCACCGAATCCCGCATGCCCGCCCGGGTTGTCGACCGTTTCAAGCTCACACCCGCCGAGCGTTCGGGGCTCGCGGCCCGACTCGGCCGAGGCGCGCTGCCATTGATGGATGCCCTCGATGCGCTGGAGGCGAGCGTGGCTGCGGTCCGGGCCCCCGCGATCTCGACCAGTGATCTCGATGCCTGGCGGCGTGCCGTGCTGACCGCGGCGCGACGAACCGAGGCGGCGTGGCTGGCGCTCGAGGAAGGGCTCGCGGAGGAGTGGCGGGAATGGAGTAGCGAAGTGGAGCTGGTGCGCTCGTGGCACCGGCCGATGTGGCCGGTCTGGGTCGCGGCCGCCACCCTGCTTCTCCTCGCCACCGGCCTCGGCCTGGTGCTCGGCGGTTACGTCGATGCCCCTTCCTTCCTGCTGCCGCTCGCCGATGCCTGGTGGCGGCACTTTTGAATCGCGCGCGCTGATGCAGCCGATCGGAATCGGACTCGATCTCGTCGATCTGGCACGGGCACGCCAAATGCTCGAACGCCATGGAGACCGAGTGCTCCGGAAATTTCTCACTGCCGCCGAGCAGAAATATGTTGTCGGCTCGCCGGACCCGGCCGCCTCTCTCGCGGCGCGTATCGCGGCCAAGGAGGCGGCCTACAAGTCGCTGCAGGTCCTCCCTGACGCGCGCGGAGTCGGTTGGCACGATCTCGAAGTCATCCGGAGCGACGAGGGCCGTCCGTCCCTCGGTCTGCATGGCCAGGCCGCGGTATTGCACGCGCGTCATGGACCGTTCGAAGTGCAGCTCAGTCTCACGCACACCGCTGCAACGGCGGGCGCGGTGGCGCTTCTCCTGGGCACTTTCCGCTAGCACGAATACTCTCGAGCGGCGCCGCCTCTCCTCGGCTTCCCGAAGGTGCATTTCGGTCTCTCACCACTAGCTTTCCTGAATGTCGCGCACCACCACACAGATCTTCCGGGACGCCTCCGGCCGGAGATGGGCCCGGCTTCGCACTGGTGCGTTGCTGACCGGCGTGCTCACGACCCTGCTTGCGGGCTTCATCGCCGCGATGATGCTCATCCCGCCGCTGCTGCCGATCCTTCCACTGCGCCAGACCGCTCAGGACTCACTCGGCATTCAGCCGGTGAGCCAGCGTACGCCGGGCCGGCCAGTCATCTCGGCGCGTGCCGAGCGCGAGCGTCTGGCTTCACGACAGCGCCTGTTCGCGGAGCTTCGTCGGCATCCGGCGTCACCATCTCGGCGCTACGCGCAGATGCCGATCACCCGTCCGCGTGTTCGGCCTGATTCGGCACTCGCGGCCCGAGGGCCCGCCGATCCGATCGTGGCGGGTTTTTATGTCAACTGGGACGACAATTCCTTGTTCTCCCTTCGACAGCACATGGATAGTCTCGACTGGGTCGTGGGTGAATGGGGATTCCTCGCCAAGCCCACCGATTCGGTTCCGTTCACCTTCCAGGTGGACCAGCGCGTGCTGGCGCTCGCGGCGCGCGCCTCGAGGCCGCCTCAAATCCTGCTTATGGTCAGCAATTTTACCGGCGGAGATTTCGACGCGAAGGGGCTGGCGCGGATCGTCAGTCATCCGGTGATCCGCCGACGTGCGGTGGCCCAGGTAGCCGCGGTGCTCGATGAGTACGATCTGGCCGGGGTGACCATCGATTTCGAGCTCATTCCACGAGATCTGCATCCGGCTGTGCTCGCTTTCATGCGGGAATTGCGCGCGGCTCTCAAGCCGTCGGGGCGACTGCTCACCCAGGCGATCCCGGGCGATGATCCCTCGTGGCCGCTGGCCGCCTATGCGGCGCTGAATGACCGCGTCTTCCTGATGCTCTACGATGAGCACGACAACTCGGATGAACCGGGTCCGGTGGCGAGCCAGCCCTGGTTCGCATATCAGCTCAATCGCCTGCTGCAGCAGGTGCCCGCCGAAAAGGCGATCGCGACCGTGGGGCAATACGGTTATGAATGGACCGATACGTCGGAGACCGCGGGCCTGCTCGATTTCCAGGAGATGATCCAGACGGCGCGCGATCACGCGCTACTGCCCTCCATGGATTCCGCGACCGTCAATCCCTCGTTCTCGTGGAGCGACGCCGACAGCACCGATCATATCGTCTGGTATCTCGACGGAGTCACGGCCTACAACGAGTTTCGCATCGCGCGCGGGCGCGGGGTAGGCGGCCTCGCCGTCTGGCGACTCGGCTCTGAAGACCCTTCACTCTGGAGCATCCTGGGGCGGGGAGGTGTGAAATCTGCGCCCGAAGGTCTCGACACCATCCGGGTGAGCTACGATGTCGAGTTCATCGGCACCGGCGAGATCCTGCGCATGGTTGCCCAGCCGACCTTCGGTCGCAGGCACGTCACGCTCGATCCCCTGACCCATCTCGTCACTACGGAAAATATTCTCGAGTATCCATCGACTTATGTGCTCCGGCGCTACGGACGCAAGAAGAACCAGGTCGCGCTGACCTTCGATGATGGCCCCGACGGCCGGTACACCAGCGAGATCCTCGACACGCTGCAGTCACGAAAGGCCCACGCCACCTTTTTCCTCATCGGTCAGAACGCCGAGGTGCACCCCGACTTGGTGCGGCGGATTTTCCGTGAGGGAAACGAAATCGGCAATCACACCTTCACCCATCCGAATCTGGCCCTCGTGAGCCCGGGGGTGACTCGCTTCGAGCTCACCGCCACCGAGCGGCTCTTCGAGGCGCTGCTTGATCGCCGGACCGCGCTCTTCCGCGCTCCCTATTTCGGAGATGCCGAGCCGACCACCGTGGATGAACTCGAGCCGATCGCCGAGGCGGAGAGCCTGGGCTATGTGAGCGTCGGCCTGCACATCGACCCCGATGACTGGGAGCGGCCTGGCGTCGATTCCATCATCCGGCGCACCCTCGATCAGCTCGATCGCGGAAATATCGTGCTGCTCCACGACGGCGGCGGCGAACGGAGCGAGACCGTGGCCGCGCTCGGTCCGCTCATTGATTCGATTCGCGCGCGGGGCGATTCACTCGTCACGGTGAGCGAGCTTGCCGGGATCCCCATCGACAAGGCGATGCCGCCGCTACCGCCCGGTACTCAACTGCAGCGGTTTCTCGAATTGACGTCGTTCTCGGTGGTCGGTGGCGTCGAGTTCGCGCTCCGCTGGGTCTTCGTGCTCGCTATCGGACTGGGAGCGGCGCGGCTGCTTTTCATATTGGCGCTCGCCATCTGGCAGAAACGGCGTCCAAAGCCGCTCGCGACGGTGCATCCCTCGGTGACGGTCATCGTTCCAGCGTACCGCGAGGAAATGGTCGTCAATCAGACCGTCGAATCGCTGCTGTCACAACATTACGAAGGCCTCGAGATCATCGTCGTGGACGACGGGTCGCCGGACCGGACGTATGACGTCGTGATGGAAAGGTTCGGGACTGATCCGCATGTGCGGGTGTTTCGGAAGCCGAACGGCGGGAAGGCGAGCGCACTCAACTTCGGGGTGGGACACGCGCGCGGTGACGTGATCGTGGCACTCGATGCCGATACGCTCTTCGAGCCCGGCACGATCGCGGCACTCGTGGCCCCGCTCGCGGATCCCCATGTGGGTGCCGTCGCCGGAAATGCGAAGGTCGGGAACCGCATCAACCTCGTTACGCGCTGGCAGGCCATCGAGTACATCACGAGTCAGAATATCGACCGGCGAGCCTTTGCGCTGCTCAACTGCATTACCGTCGTGCCGGGTGCGGTGGGCGCCTGGCGCCGCGAGCTGGTCGTCGAGGCCGGAGGGTTCAGCGACCAGACGCTGGCGGAGGACCAGGATCTCACGATGACGCTGCTTCGTCGCGGCTGGCACATCGCCTACGCCGACCGGGCCGTGGCGTATACCGAAGCGCCGGACACGCTCAGGACGCTGGCGCGGCAACGATTCCGCTGGAGCTTCGGCACACTGCAATGCGCCTGGAAACATCGGGACGTCCTGCTCCGCCCGCGGTACGGCACCCTCGGCGTCATCGCGATGCCGAACATCTGGATCTTTCAGCTGCTCTTCCCGTTCATTTCTCCGGTCGCCGACCTGCTCTTCATCTGGTCGCTGGCGACCGTCTGGAGAAACCGGATCGAGCACAGCCCGGAGTATGCGCTTCAAAGCCTCGAACATGTGCTGCTGTTCTACTCGATCTTCCTGGTTCTCGACTGGCTCGCCGCCGTCATCGCGGTGTTCATGGAGCCCGGTGAAGACCGGAATCTCTCGTGGCTCGTCCTCCTCCAGCGCTTCGTCTACCGCCAGGTGATGTACGGCGTCGTAGTGAAGTCCATGTTTGCGGCGTTGCGCGGACAGCTCACGGAGTGGGGGAAGCTCGAGCGGAAGGCAACGGTGGTGGTGGGGACGCGGGGTGGGGGGTAGGGGTGTGAGTGCTGAGTGCTGAGTGCTGAGTGCTGAGTGCTGAGTACTGAGTACTGAGTACTGAGTACTGAGTGCTGAGTGCTGAGTGCTGAGTGACGGGTGGCGGGTGACGAGTTGAAGATGAAAGTTGAAAGTTGATAGGTAGAGGTGAAGCTGGCCGCCCGCCCGCCGCTTCCAAAACCGAGTGCCGTTCCCTACATTGGGGGAACCCTATCAATACTGGATGAGAATGGTTCTCACGGGTGGCGTCGTCTCGGTTCTCTTCGCGATTGCTCTCGGATCGCCCATCACGGCCCGGCCCCTCCAGTCGGAGGATCCCGGGCCGAACGTCCGGCGCCTTGCTGCAATCGCGGGGCTCGCAGCCCAGGAATACCGGGTCGGCATCAAGGACGGCCGGATCACTGCTCCGGAAGAAGTGCAGGAAGCAAAACTCTTCCTTACCGAGGCTCGGAGGACGGCCGGCCTGCTTCCCGCCGATGCCGCCAGGGCCACCGCCGCCGATCTCGATCAACTGCTCGCCCTCATCGAGCATGTGGCCTCCCCCGATTCAGTCGACGCTTCCGTAAGCCGGCTTTCGACATCCCTGGCCTCCAGGCTTGGCGTCACCCTTGATGAGATCCCGGCTCTGACGCCGTCGCTCGCGCGCGGCGCGGAGATCTATCAGTCCACCTGCGCGAGTTGC
>JBDUEA010000040.1:0-22674 GCA_040002695.1 Gemmatimonadota bacterium
TCCTGAGTGTCCAGCCAATCTAGCCCAGGGAAGGTTCGTTCAAAGACGAAATGAGCGGGAAAGGGGAAAGGGGAAACGGGGCACCGCCGAGCGCCCTGCCACCTAACCCCTAACCCCTAACCCCTACCACCTACCACCTACCACCTACCACCTACCACCTACCACCTACCACCTACCCCAACGCCTGCGTCAGATCCTCGATCAGATCATCCGGATGTTCCAGGCCGATCGAGAGGCGGAGGAGGTCTTCGGGTGTGCCACTGCCCGGTGTTTCCACCGAGGCGCGGTGCTCGATGAGACTCTCGGTCGCGCCGAGGCTGGTTGCACAGGTGAAGAGGCGCACGCGGCCGGTCACGGCCATCGCGGCGTCGCGGCCGCCTTTGACTTGAATCGAAAGCATCCCGCCGAACCCGGACATCTGTCGACGCGCCACTTCGTGGCCCGGATGCGAGGGCAATCCGGGATAATGCACAGCTGCCACTCGCGGATGCGTCGCCAGAAACGCGGCAATGCGCGCCGCATTTTCACAGTGGCCGCGCATGCGATACGGGAGAGAACGGATGCCGCGCTGAATGAGCCAGCAGTCGAACGGGGACGGGGCCGCACCGCCTCGGCTCTGCATCATGACGATGCGCTCGAACATCGCATCCTGCTTGCGGGAGACGACGGCGCCGCCGGTGACATCGCTGTGCCCGCCGAGGTACTTGGTGGTCGAATGGATCGAGAGGTCCGCACCGAGGTCGAGGGGGCGCTGGAGCAGCGGAGTGGGCCACGTGTTGTCGCAGGCGAGGACTGCGCCCGCGCGATGCGCGAGCTCTGCGAGCCGCGTGATGTCGGTGATCTTGAGCAGCGGGTTGGATGGTGTCTCGATCCAGACGAGACGGGTGCCGGGGAGAATGGCCCGCTCGGCGGCTGCCGCGTCCGCGAGGTCCGCGAAGACGGTCTCGAGGCCCCATGACGCGAAGACATCTCGCAGCATCGCGCCAGTTCCGTAGTATGCATCGGTCGGTGCCACCACGCGATCACCGGGGGCGAGGCTCTGGAAGACCGCCATCGTCGCGGCGAGACCCGATGCAAAGGCGGCCGTGCCCGCGCCGCCTTCGAGCGCCGTGAGCGATTCCTCGAGATCCAGTCGATTGGGATTCTTCGAGCGTGAATAGATGAAGCCATGCGATGCTACGCCATCGGGAGCGTGCTCGAAGGTGGTCGAAAGCACGAGCGGCGGCGCCACGGCGCCGGTGGAAGGATCCACCCGATGGCCCGCATGAACCGCGATGGTTTCGATGCGCATTAAATCCCCGGTCAGGGTGCGAGGGGCTGATAGTGCACCTGCACGCGCTCGACTTCTCCTGCCGACCCGATCGTCATGACTTCGACGGCGCGGAGCGCGTTGATGCTTTCATAGTGGAGGGCGACACTGCTCACACCTGGCAGCGCGTGGAGCAGCTTGAACTGCAGGGCGGGGTAGGTCTCGAGCGCACGAGAGAAATAGGCGCGAAGCGCCGGCTTGCCGCGCAGGGTACCGGTCGGGTCGCCGGTAATCCCGGTGACGAACGGCGAGGTGAATTCGACCCGCTCCGAGTAGTGCGAGAGGATCCGTTCGAGATCGTGCGCGTTCCACGCGTCAATCCAGGCGCGCGCGATACCGTCGGCTCGAGTCTGGTCCATGCTCGAGAAGGTAGCAGGTGGCGGGTGGTGCGTGGTAGGTGGTAGGTGGTAGGTGGTAGGTCGTAGGTGGCTGGGGTAGGGGGTTATCCCGTTCCCCGTTCCCCTTTCCCCGTTCCCGTTTCCCCTTTCCCCTTTCCCGGCTACCTCTCGGTGCCGATCAGTTTCCGGATGGCGCGGGTGAGTTCGCGGAGTTCGTACGGCTTGTTCAGGAATGCATCCGGGTGGATCGTCCCTACCGGCGGCTCGCTGTCTTCGCAGGAATAACCACTCGTGAGTACGACCGGAAGCGAGGGGACGCGCTGCTTGAGTTCACTCAGCACTTCCCACCCCGACATCCGCGGCATCTTCACGTCGAGAAGGACCAGGTCGATTCGCTCGCATTCCCGTCCGAATACCTGCAGCGCCTCGATTCCATCCTGCGCCTCCAGCACGGTGTATCCGCAGTATTCGAGCGCCTGCCGGACGGGACGCCGTACCGCAATCTCGTCATCCACCAGCAGAATGGTTCCGGTGCCGGAACCGGGTTCGGCTTCAGAGGCCGGCGGCTCGGCGGGCGAATGCTCGAGCGTGCGCGGCAGAAAAATCTGGAACGTCGTGCCGGCGCCAAGCGCACTCTCGACGGTGATCCCGCCGTCATGCTGTCGGAGCACGCCGGAAACCATGGAGAGGCCGAGCCCTGACCCCTGACCGGCCTCCTTCGTCGTGAAGAACGGATCGAAGATGCGCGGCAGCACATCCGCCGGGATGCCACATCCCGTGTCGCGCACATCGAGGCGAACGTATTCCCGACCGGCCACTCCACCGGGAGCCACGTCACTCCAGGCACCGGCCGTCGTGCGGATGCTGGAGATCGTCAGCACGCCGTTCCCCGGCATTGCGTCCAGCGAGTTGAGCCCGAGGCTTACCAGCAGGTCGGCGATCTGCTCGGCGTCGGCCTTCACGCGCCAGCCGCCGTGGTCGAACCGGGAAATGATCGTGACGCCCGGATCGAGATCCCGCCGGAGCACGGCAACGGCTTCCTCCATCACGGCCTGGGGATCGAGGGGACGGCGGAAGCTCGGCGCGGGGCGCGCGAAGTTCAGCAGTCGTCGGACAAGGCGGGCGGCACCGCGAGTCGCGACTTTCGCATCGAGCAGCTCGTTCGGCGGACGCCGCTGATCGGCGATGATGCTGAGACGCGCGGATTCGATGCTGCCGCTCACCGCGGCGAGCGCATTGTTGAAGTCGTTCGCGATGCCCGCAGCGAGCGTGGCGACGGCGTGCATCTTGGCCGACTCACGAACCTGGGACTCATGGAAGAGCCGGCGGCTGGTCTCCCGGAATATCGCGAGCCACTGGCGGTTGCCCTGTTCCTCGATCGGCGATAGCGCCAGCTCACAGGGAAACTCGGCACCCTTGGCCCGGAATCCGCGGGCGTTGTCGAACCGTTGCGGCCCATCCCAATGATCGGTAAGCAGGAAGGAGGAGAGTGGCGGCCGCGCCGTACCCGCGGGCCCCACCACGACGAGCTCATCGACGTTGCGGCCGACAAGCGCCAGTTCGATTGTATTGAATATGAATTCCGCCGCCGGGTTGGCCGCGACGACGCGGCCTTCGCCGTCGAGCCGAAGCGCGCCATCCGGAAAGGCATCGAAGAGCCGTCGATCGGGCGCGGACGCGCCTTCGTCGCCCGGCGGCGGTCCGAACGGCTCGTATGGGCGCGAGAGCGGAGCGGGAACCCGGGGCCGGTGCCGACTCACGCCGTCGCGCGCCTCGAATCGCTGCTCGACGGCGGTGGGCAAAGCTGGTTGAGGACGCGAACGAGATCCGACAGCTCGTACGGTTTCTGCAGCGATGGGCAGCCGCTGCCCCGAAGGAATTCCTGCGTCTCGGGCCGCATCATGTCTCCGCTGGTGAAGACGATGCGACTCGCCATTTCCGGAAATTCCCGGCGCATCATTCCGAACAGCTCCTCGCCACTCAAACCCGGCATCCGAAGGTCCGAGATCACGGCGTCGTACTCGCCGGCGCGAAGCGCGGTCACCGCGGCGCGCCCGGTGGGAACCGCGTTGACACGATAGCCGTAGCGCTGGAGGAACCGTCCGACGCTCCGGCGGATTCCGGGCTCGTCGTCCACCAGCAGCAATCGTCGGCCTTCCGCCGGGTGAGCAGCGGCCTCGGCCGCAAAATCGGTCGACAACATCGAAGTGGACTCCCGGCTTGCACCGTGGATTTCGAGAGTGGAAGAGGGTGGCGTGGCGTCCCGAGCCGCGAGTGATGGCAGGAGCAGGCGGAAGATTGCGCCGCCTTCCGGGCGCTCCTCTACGCTGATCCGGCCGCCATGCGCCTGGACGATTTCCGCGGAAATGGAAAGACCGAGACCGGTGCCCTGGCCGTCGGGCTTCGTGGTATAGAATGGCTGAAAGATCGTATCGCGATGCTGGACCGGTACGCCGGGGCCGTCATCTTCGACGCTCAGCAGGATGTTGCCCTGCTCGACGGGACTCAGGGTGACGCGCACCGTTCCGTAGCCGCGATAACCGGTGATCGCCTGCTGGGCATTGATGATCAGATTGAGCAGCACCTGCTGGAGCTGGTTCGCGTCTCCATGCATGCGACTCCAGAGCGGGAGCGTCTCGCTGGCGTCATACTCGGGGGCCTGCAGGACGACGTTGTGCAGCTTGAGGTGATGCCGGCAGAGCGAGGCGGTCCGACGTACGATGTCCGCCACCGAGATGGTCCGCCATTCGGGTGGATGCTGGCGGGCGGACGCGAGCAGGCCGTGCACGATGTCGCCGGCGCGCCGGGCCTCACAGAGAATCAGCTCGAGGTCCTCGCGCAGCTGACGGAGCGGCACCGCGTCGCTCGGCAGGGCGGGGTACTGAGCCGAGGTCGGCCTCGCGGTGCTCGAGGCGGCGTCCCACTGGCGGGGCCAGAAGGCGAGAATGGCCTGCGCGCTCGCGACGATCGTCGCGAGCGGATTACTCAGCTCGTGGGCGATGCTGCTGGCCATGTGGCCGATGACGGAAAGCTTGTCACGCTGCAGCTCGTCGAGGAGCGAATTCGAGACGGTCGCCGCGCCCTCGGAGGCGTCTCCGCCGCGGGAGAGCATCATGCTCTCCGGTGGCGGGGCATCATCTGATGACTCCGCTCGCGCTCGGTCGCTGGGAGGGTTCAGGCTTGGCGCTTCCACCGAAGGCCGCGTCGATGATCGCCTGCCGGGCCGCGGTGTTCCTGGCGCTCGCGTCGGGGTTGAAGGCGGTTTCGTCCGGCTTCGGCAGCGGAGCCGGACTGGACACTTCGCCGCTGCCACCGAGCGCGTGGTCAAACAGCGCGGCCACGCTTTCGATGCGCGCTTCGACGTCCCCCAGCAACGCGTTCACGCCCTGGAGTTGCTGTGCGGTGATATCCTGGAACTGCAGACAGTTGAACATCAGGTTCACTTCGGCGCGCAACGCGTCGAAGGTGCCCTGGGGGGATCTGGATGCCCCGGTCTCTTTCTCCAGGCTGCCGATGAGCGCCTGCGTGCGATCGAGCGTGTTCAACATCTCGAGCGTGGCGGACTCAGTCGTCGAGGAAACTTCGTTCAGCTTGAGATGGGTATCGCGGATGCGTTCGACCGCGTGCGCCTGAATCGCCTCACGGGTCAGGCGGATGCCGCCGAGGGCCTCGGTGATCTCCGAGTAGCAGCGGAGCAGCACCCGCGGAAGCTCGGCCAGGTCGGGGCGACCGCTGAGCGCGGCGAGGATTTCGCCGATCCGTTCCTGCCCGACCATGCCGGGCTGGGCGGACTTCAGCTCGCTGACGAGCTCATTGAGCAGGTTGAGCCTGGACTCCAGCTCACTCGCGAGCTCGGTGACCTGACTGGGATTCATGGCGGTCTCGTCGGCGGAGGAGACTCAGGCCGAGCCGGAGGCCAGCGAGAGGATCTGGTCGATCTTTTCCTTGAGGACTTGGGGCGTGAACGGCTTGAGGATGTAACTGTTCACCCCGGCATCGACGGCCTGCATGATGTCTTCCTTCACACTGCGCGTCGTCACCATGAGAATCGGAATCCTGGCGAACTGCGCGTCGGCGCGGAGGCGCTTCACGAAATCGAGTCCGCCCATCACCGGCATGTTCCAATCGGTGATGATCAAGTCGATGGAGCTGTCGCAGCGCTGGAGCGCCTCGCTCCCGTCGCCGGCTTCGACGCAATCCACATAACCAATGCTCTTGAGCGCATTGACGACGATGCGGCGCATCGTGGCAGAGTCATCGACTACCAGGCACTTCATGGGTCCTGCTCCGTCGGCTAGAGGTCGAGGTCCTTGAGAACCTGCCGCGCCACATGATCACGCACGCGACCCGTGTCGTAGAAACCGCTGTTCAGGCGCTCCAGAACTTCCCGCAGCTTGGTCGAGGTAAGCCCCGACGCACTGGTCCCCGTTGCCGGCGTCGCGTCCTTGGCGGCATCCGACAGATGGACCTGGTCTGCCTGCACCCGCTGTCCCAACTCCTGCTCCGAAGTCCTGGCGGGAGTAGAAGCGCCGCCGGCAGCCTGCGAACCCTGCTGCTGGATGCGACCGGCTCCGGAAGACGCGGCGCCGTTGGAGTGCATTGGATCGATGGACATGGTTCTCCTTTGTTGTCAACGACTATCGGCCCGGCGCGCGTGAACTTGAAAGCGATCCCGGACCGGGCGCGGATCAGCCTCTGGCTGGCTCCGGGGGATTCTGCTGCTCGGGCGCGGTTACCAGCTCGCGAAGCTTCGCAAACGACAGCTGTAGCTGCGGCTGTGGATCACCAATAGACCTCGAGGCGAGTGCCTTGGCCTGCTCCGACACGACCACCTGGTCCGGGGCCTGCTCGGCGTGGTACTGAACGCTCCGGGCGCGCGCGCCGGAGGCTTGTTGGGCCACCGTTTCGGGCCGGATGGCCGCGGGAACGGTGCTGGCTGATACAGCTTGGATCGACATGTGGTTTCTCCTCCGTTTGAGATCCATTGGTGTTGAGTATCGGTCGGAGGAGGGAGGACTTTAGGGGCGGTGAGCGGTGAGCGGTCAGGGGTGAGCGGGAGGGCCGGGAGTTGGGAAAGGGGGGAGATGAACGATGAAAGTCCGCGGGCGCCTCCCGCTCACTGCTTACTCCTCACCGCTCACCGCCCCTTACCCTTCCCGATCCAGTCTCGACGGTGGCGTGATGGACTCGCCGTAGGGGGATGAACTGCCTGGGCCGGCGACCGAGAGCTCGTTCAGCTGTCTGAGCGTCCGGGATTTCCTGCCGACGAGAGTCGTCATGAAATTCTGCAGGCACGTACGGGCGGCGAGGGCATCGGACTCGAGCCCGCCGAGCGCCTGGCGGAGGTTCTCCGCGCGCGGGCCGTCCGCCTTGCCGAGAGCAACGGTCAGGTCCGAGGGGAATCGGCTGGTACGCTCCAGCGTGCCGAGGATCGTCGTACCCTCCTCGGCCAGTCCGGCGAGGAGACCGAAATCTTCCGCCCGGAACGCGGCCCGCTGGGCATCGAGCAGATTCAGCAAGCGGGTGTACCCGTGACGATAGGCCTCGAGCGCGCGGGTGGCGCGGGCATTCAGGCCGTCGTCGATGTCCCTCACTCGGCGGCCGCCGATGCAGTCGGCTCGAGCATGGACTCCGCTGCCTGTGCCCACGCGGAGTGCAGATCTGCCAGCGGGGTGATCACCCTGGCGAGACGGGCGCCGTCCTGATGCACGTCGACCTGGATCAGCTCGTCGATGAACCAGGCGTATAGTCCGGCCAGGTTCTTCGCGATCTTGCCGCCATTGTCGAAATCGAGCGTGGTGAGCAATTCCCCGAGGATTTCGCGGGCACGAATGAGACAGGCTGCGCGCGCCTCGATTTCCTTGCGCTCGATATGTCTCGCCGCCTGACGGAGGCTCGCCAGGGTCTGGCCGTAGAGGAACACCACCCGCCGTTCGGGAGACATCGAGAAGACATCATTCTGCTGATAGCGAGATGCCGCACTCCGGTTCATCGAATGCCTCAGTTGCCGTTGGTGTTGCTAGTGGATGAATTGAGCAGGGCGGTCACCGACGCCGACTGGTTCCTGAACGCCGCGAGCGCCGATTCCATCGCCGCGAACTGCTTGAGCAGCGAGTCGCGCCGGATCGCTTCTCTTCCGTCGATCTGCGTCGCCTGATCCTCGAGCTGCGCGATCTGCGTATTCAGCGAGGCGACCCGTCCATCGAGCGTACCGGAGCCCGACAGGGTGGACTCTCTCATGAGCCGCTCCATCAGCGCGCCGGTGCCGAGCGTCACGTCCAGACTGCCGGCGGCACCGAGCGCGATGCCCGAATAACTCACCGAGAGCCCCATCACCGCCGTGCCAGTCGAGCCGAGGAGGGTCTGTCCCGAACCGGTGGCGGCGAAGCCACCGAGGGTGCCCGCGATATCCAGCCCGTTACTGTACGTGCCCGCGGCGATCGGCGCGCTGCCCGCGGCTCCGCCGGCGGTATACGCGACCGTGATGGCCGGAGAGCTGCCATAGCCGCCCTGAGAGATTTGCACCTGGCCGGCATTGTCGACGGCGGTCAGGCCGAGCCCCGCGGCCTGAAAGGCGGTGGTCAGCGCGGTCGCGATCTGGGCGGAGGTCATGCCGTTGGCGAGTGAAATATTCGCGCTTTTCCCGAGACGGGTGTCGGTCACCGTCATTGTGTCCGGCGTCGCGTCATCAGTGAAGATGCCGCCGCTGAGTCCGGCGCCGGTGACACTCGCCTGGGTGGCGAGCTGCGTGACGTTCACGGCGTATGTGCCGGCGGTGGTGTCCACCGTCGAGGCCGTGAAACTCAGCCCGGCTCCCGTGGCAACACCCGCCTGCTGAAAGAGCTGACGCACATCAGACAGCCGGTTGGTAAAGGCGTCCACGAACTTGGTCGCATCGAGTGTCAAGTGGCCGGTCTTGTCGAGGGCCACGCCGGCGCGCCCTGCCGTGTCCATGTCCCTGGCGGTGCCGGCAATGGACGACAGCATCGCTTCGGGCAATCGCGCCCGCATGGTGCGGATCATGTTATTGCCGTAGAGCGCCGGCGCGGCGGTGGCGCCCGTCGGATCCGCGGTGCCCTGCGCCTTGAGAAAATCGACCACTTTGTTGTAGGCATCGACGTACGCCTGCACCGACGCCTTGGCGCTGTCGGCGAAGCGGTCGACCGCGAGTTGAGTGACAGCGCCTGTCTCGGCGGCGGTCAGCGTCAGCGTCACGCCATCGATGGCATCGGAGATGACGTTGGTCGTCCGCTTGAACGGGATGTTGTCGATGGTGAAGTCCGCGTCTTCGCCGGTCTGCATCACGGAGGCGGCGTTGATCGTCGTCGGGTTCGACAGGATCCCGAGGCCCTGGAGCACGCTGCCGGTCGTATCCGCGAGCCCGATGCCCGCCGCTCCGGTCACCTGGCTGCTCAGCACGAGCTTGCTGGCGTTGGGCCCCACGGTCAGGATCGTCGCACTGACCTTGGTGGCTCCCGCGCCCTGGTTGAGCAGATTGATCTTGTCCCGAATACCCGTGAGCGTGTCGCCCGCAACGACGGTGATCTTCTGGCCGTTGACGGTGAACTCGCCGGCGAGGCCGAGAGGATTCGAGGTGCTGACCTGCGGAATCGAGCCGACCTTCTGAGCCTGCGCGAGCCTGGTCACGGCCACCTGATAGGTCGCCGAGACGGCGGCCGGGGTGACGGAGGCACCGAGCAGCGCCTGGGTCCCGCTCATCACGGTGGTGGTGGAGCTCATCGCATCGAAGACGCTGCCGTCCCGAAGACCAGTCGAGGCGGTCTGCAGGGACGTGAGGAGACCGCGATACGTCGAGATCGCGGTGAGCTGGGCGTTGTCTGCGGTTTCCTGGCTGCGCTTCTTGACGGCGGGGATGCTCTCCGCCGCGATGATCTGGTCGACGAGACTGCGGTAATCGATGCCGCTGATGATTCCAGTGATCGAGCTGAGCGATTGAGTCGCCATCGCGGATTCCTGCTGAGAAGGTGACTCTCCGGGGCCCGCTTACGCGAACCCCGGAGGTAGAGCGTCACTACTGCGCCTGGACTACTGGAGCAGCTTGAGAATCGACTGCGGCGCCTGGTTGGCCTGGGCCAGCATCGCGGTGCCGGCCTGCTGCAGGATCTGATTCTTGGTGAACTGAGTCATTTCGTACGCCATGTCGGCGTCGCGAATGGTGGACTCAGCGGCCTGCGTGTTCTGCACCAGGTTCGCCACGTTGGTGCTGGCGAAATCGATACGGCTCTGGGCCGCGCCGATGGTGCCGATCGCGGTGCCGACAGCGCCGATCGCGTTGTCGATCGAGGTCAGGGCGCTCTGTGCTCCGAGGGCCGTGGTGAGGTCGAGCGCGTTCACGCCCAGGGTCGTGGCGGTCAAGTCGCTGCCGTTCACGGAAACCAGGTCGCTGCTCGAATAGCTGCCGCTCGAGGACACCATGAACTGGGCTGCCCCGCCGGCCGGAGTCGCGACCGTGAAGGTCGTGGCATCAAGCGCGTCGGTGCTGAACCCGGCTGCGGTGCCACTGACCGTGACGCCGAGCTTGTCGAACACGAGGCTCGTCGCGGTGGCACTGTACGCCAGCGTCTGCGAAACCGCGCCGACGCCGGAGCCCTGGGTCAGGGTGATCGAGGTAGTAGCCACTTTCGCGAACGTGTAGGTCGCAGCCTTGGCGCCGCTCAGTGAGATACCGGAGACGTTGGCCACTGCGGCCGCGGTGGAACCGGCGGTTACGCTGTTGCCGAACGTACCGTCAACCAGCGCCGTGCCGTTGTACTTCGTGGTCTGCGCGATGCGGGTGATTTCGGCCGCGAGTTCCTGATACTCGGCCTGGAGCTTGCCGGCCTGGGCGCCGATGTTCGACGAGTTTCCCTGGGTCGCCAGTTCCTTCATGCGGTCGAGAATGGTCGCCACGGTGTTGATGGCGCCGTCCGCGATCTGCAGCATGGAATTCGCCTGCGAGGCGTTGCGCTGCGCGGTCTGAAGCGAGCGAACGTCGGAACGCAGTTTATTCGCGATGGCAAGGCCCGCTGCGTCATCGCCCGAACGGTTGATCCGGAAGCCGCTGGAGAGCTTCTGAATCGACTTGTCCAGCATGTTGCCCGTCGCGCTGAGGTTCTTGTAAGCGTTGTTCGCGGCGATGTTGGTGTTGATGGTGCCTGACATGGGAAATTCTCCTGTGTCCCACTTTTCGGAGCGTCCCTGCTCCGCCCTTCGCTAGGACGACCCTAGGTGGCCGTCTCCAGACATCATCGGTGGATTGAGCCGGAACTTGAGGGTGAGTTGGGTAATGGATAGGCGGACGGGCGGATAGGGCGGACAGGGCGGACGAGGCGGACGAGGCAATCCCGCCCTCCACTGTCACCCAGAGGGAGCGGAGCGACCGAGGGATCTCAGGGGTCGCGATGCGAAAGTCTTCGCTTGGCGAGCCTTGAGATTCCTCGCTGCGCTCGGAATGACAGTATTCCCGCCGGCCTCCTCTGTGCTGACCGCCCTGACCGCCCCGTCCGCCCCCATCCGCCCGCTCCGCCCTCCACTGTCATCCCGAGGGAGCGGAGCGACCGAGGGATCTCAAGGGTTGCGTTGCGAAGGTCTCTGCTCGGCGAGCCTTGAGATTCCTCGCTGCGCTCGGAATGACAGTCTTGTTGCGGTTCCTCTCCGCCCTCTCCGCCCACCCCGGCTTTTTTTTCCGCGTGCTTCGATATTCCATAATTCTCCTCCGCAGGCTCGATCACCGTCTAACTGGATCGAACGCTCTATCGGTGAACGGCTTAACCCCGCTCGCCAGGTCCATCGAATCGCAGCCGAATCCGGCAATATTTGCGGGTATGCCTCTTGCCCTTTCACTCCACGACGCCTTGCAGTGCAAATGAAGCCCGAGTTCCTGCGGCACTTTTTGATCATCGTCCCACGGATTCCAATGCCGAAGCTTCACTCCCTTCCTTCGCCTGCTTTCGACGCCATCGAGAAGAATGTGCGCGACGCGCTGGCCCTTCGTTCCTCCTCAGCGAGAGACCGGTCATGACCCGCGACCTCGCAACTGCTCGCCTCGGACCGACGAACGAGGTCAAGATTTCGTCCGCGCCCCCTGCCCTCGACATACGGCATGGCCGGGACCCTCGGGATTGAATCGCGCTGTCTCGCAGAATCGGATCGACCCACCGAATGTTCACCCAGGGCGGGAATCCCGCCTGATCAAGGAGTTGTGATGCCCGGGACAATCACCGCGGGACAATCGATCGACGAATCCGGACCGGCCGGCGCCACCAATGTTGTACTCGCCTTTGAGACGAGCACTGGCCGTTCGCAGGTGAAGCTCCGGCTTGATGCGGACTCGCCGGGCCAGCGGAGGCTGGTCACGTCGTTCGAGGCCGGAGAATTTTACGAGCCCGAAGTCGCCTATTTCCTGACCGCGATGCTGGAGCCGGGAGATCACTTCGTCGATATCGGCGCGCACCTCGGCTACTTCTCGCTGATCGCCTCCAGGGCGGTGGGCTCGACCGGAATGGTGGTGGCATTTGAGCCGGAGCCGAAGAAGTTCGCGCGGATACTGGGCCATGTGGCGGACAATGCGATGGCCAACGTCAAGGTGTTCAACCACGCGCTCGGGGCGCGGACGGGGGAGGGGACGTTTTACCTGAATGCGGCCGGGGAGATCGGTCTCCCGGCGAAGGACGCCTCGCAATTCGGACGACGCGCAATGGCGGTATCCGTGAACACGCTCGACGGGTCGCTGGAAGGAATCGATTCAGAGGCACCGCTCCGGATTGTCCGGATGAACGCGGCAGGATGCGAACACGATGTGATTCGGGGAGCGATGTGGACGCTCGCCGCCCGGCAGGTACCCTACATCATCTGCAGAAGCGATCGGTCCGCTCAGGAAGGGTCGGCAAGCAGTGAGTCGGCGATTCGAGCGCTCATGACGCTGATGGGATACCACGGTTATCTGATGAAGCCGGATGCGAGCGGCCTGGCGGAGTTGCCCGCTGAATCGGAGAGCCATGAGCCACAGGTTACGAACGTACTCTTCAGCCGGGAGGAGTTCCTATGAGTCTGTTGCAATGGCCCCGGCGTACTGGAGCGGTGGCGCGGCGCAACCAGTCAGGTACGCCGGCCGAGTCGCGGTCGCTGCTGCTGCGGCTGGTCAGCGAGAAGGATGGTGCGGGGGCACCAGGCCAGAGATTCGAGCGTCAGCGGGCGCTTCGGATCGCCATTGGCTATGCTCGGCTCCGCCGGATGATCGCGGCGGCGTGATGGCCGAGCAGCACGCTCATCCGGAAGCGTGAAGCCTTCCATCCTCGGTTGCTTCAACCGCTACTCCCAGGGTTTTCCTGCGGCGCATGTCGTCAGTCGTGGAGCCCGTGTGCCGGCAACTCTCGAGTTGCACTTCACCTGGTCTCCTTCTTCACTGCTTACTCCCCGGCGAGACTACCCCCGGTAGTTTCCAGCTTCCTCACGACGCCAGCCTGACGCAATTTCGTCCCATCTTCTTCGCCGAGTAGAGCGCCTGGTCCGCGGCGTGGAACAGTGCCTCCGATGACTGCCCGTCTTCAGGGAAGGTGGAGATGCCGAAGGACGCGGTGACTTCTCCGAGGTCCTGGTTCCCCTGCCGGAGTCTGAGGAGCGCTATGTTGCTCCGGATCTTCTCCGCGCGGATCGCGGCGGCATGCTTGTCACAGTCCGGCAGGATCAGCACCAGTTCCTCCCCACCATAGCGACAGGCGAGGTCCGACGCGCGGATGTCACTCTTCATTTGAAGCGAGAGACTCCGTAACACGAGATCGCCGGCATCGTGACCATAGGTGTCATTGATCGCCTTGAAATGGTCCACATCCACGACGACCAGCGAGAGCGACCCCGACTGCCGGAGCGCGCGCGAGAGCTCGCGCTTGAGCGTCTCATCCATGTAGCGGCGGTTGAACAGCTCGGTGAGCGGATCGATGATCGACTGCCGCTTGAGCGCCTCGCGAAGCCGGGCGTTCGAGATAGCGAGGGCGATCTGTTCGGAAACGGTGAGCGCGAGCGTCGCATTCGCGGCCTCGTCGTCAGCGGCCTCCGGCGCCGCCTCCATATACAGCAGCCCCAGGACTTCCCCCTGCGACGTCAGCGGCACGCAGATGTGCCAGGCCGTGAGGCTCTGCACCTTCCGGTAGTGCGCGCAGCGGATATCATCGACCGCAGAGGCGCGATGCAGGTGGCCGCGCCGGACGGCCCAGCAGTCCTCGGGCGGCATGGATTGCTGCGCCGCGTCCGGATGCCCCCAATGGGCTTCCTGTTCCAGGAGATCATGCGAGTGACGAAAGAGGTAGAGCGTTCCGTGGGTGTGAGGGAAGAGCTGGCCGCAATAGACCGCGATGATGCCGAAAGTCTCCTCCACCGAGAGGGCGGATTTGAGGGTCTGGCCCATCTCGGCGATCGCCGAGATTTCGGAGTTCCGTCGCCGGAGCTCGTTCATGCCGGATGCCAGCTCGGTGCTGGTCTCGCGGAGGGCATCGCCGGTTCTGCGCCGACTGGCCAGCACGCGCAGCATGTAACTCAGCAGGATGAGCAGCAGCGTGAGACTGACGAGACTGACGAGCAGGCCGGTATACGCGGCGACCTGCGTTCGGCTCGCCAGGTCTCGCTGCAGGGCCGTGAGCCGCTGGCGTTCCGCACTGATCTCGTCGCCGACCGCCTGGCGAAGGTCGTCCATATAGTTCTTGCCCGTGCCGGACGCGACGAGCGGCTGGACCGCGGCAAATCCTTTGGTACGACGCAGCGCGATGGTCTCGCCCAGTTCCGCAAGCTTCAGATCGACCAGCGGAAACGCCTTGCCGGCAAATTCGTCGGGAGTTACCCGGCCCTCGCGCGACAGGAAGAAGGAGCGCACGCTGCGGATTCTGGACAGGGCGACGAAGTACGGCTCCAGGAACTTCTCCTCCCCGGTAATGACGAATCCACGCTGGCCGGTCTCGGCATCCTGCATGAGGGACAGCAGCGTGACCAGGGCGTCCAGCCTGGTCTGGGAAGCGTACAGCGCTTCCTGGGCGCTCCGGACGGAAGACGACACGCCAAAGGGGACGGCCGCGGTGATCAGCATGATGATCACGATGGCGACTGAACTCCCACGCAATCTCCGCTCGGTCTTCATCCTGTTTCGCCTGTCGCTGAAATGTCCCTGTAACCGCCGACGTCCCCCCTCCGGCCCTCGCGCTGGACCTCCGGCTAGCGGAGATAGCGCTGCGTGATAGCCCGCAGGTTCACGATGTTGAACGGTTTCTCGATCTGTTCCTTGGGCGGGTCTGACAGGAAGAGCCGCGCCTTCTCCGTGAACGCGCCCCCGGTCACGAAGATCATCCGCTCCGCCTGGGCGGGAGCGACGCGTGCCAGCTCGGCGTAGAGCTCCATCCCGCTCATGCGCGGCATCATCAGGTCACAGAGAATCAGGTCGAAGGTCTCTCCACGGGCGCAGAGCGCCAGCGCTTCTCTCGCGTCCAGCGTGGCGACGACCTCGTGCTCGGCGGACATGATTCGCCGCAGGACGCGAAGCACCGCTTCCTCGTCATCGACGATGAGAATGCGGCCGCGCCGGACTGCCTGCGGTGTGACCGGCGCTACGACGAGTTCGCTTGCCTCAGCGCCGGCCGCCGGCAGCGACACCCGGAAAGTCGTTCCCTTGCCCACTTCACTCGCCACCGTCAGTTCTCCGCCGAGGTCGGTCACGATGCGCTGACAGATCGCGAGGCCGAGGCCGATTCCGGCACCGGGTGGCTTGGTGGTGAAGAACGCGTCGAACACCCGGCCCACCGTCTCCGGCCGCATGCCTGGACCGTTGTCGGCGACCTCGACGATGACCCGGTCTCCATCGAGGCGCGTGCTGATGCGGATCTCATTGTCTTCCGCGTGGCCCTCCTGCATCGCCTGGGCGGCATTGACGATCAGGTTGAGAAAGACCTGGCCGAGACGGGCCCCAATCGCGTTCACATCCGGTACTCGGCCGTAGCTCTTGACCAGGACTGCCCGGTGGCGGATTTCATTCCATGCCATGCGCAGCGACGATTCCATGATCGACTTGACGTTTACTGGCGTGCACGCATCTTCGTTGGGCGCGCGGGAGAATATCTTCAGATCCCGTACGATGAAGCGCACCCGTTCCGCCGCTTCGCGCGCGTCGTCGAGACAAGGCTTGATCTCCTGTCGCAGCCATTGCTCGCGAGGGAGAGAATCCATCTGCAGCAGGGCAGTGCCGGCATCGGACATGAGTCTCTCCGTGATGTAGTCCAGGTTGGCCATGACCGCGGCCAGCGGGTTGTTGATCTCGTGAGCGACGCCCGCCGCCAGGGTGCCGACCGATGCCATCCGATCACTCACCATCAGTTGTGACTGGAGTTTCCGCTGCTCGGTGACGTCGCGAACCACCGCCAGGCTGCCAATGGGATTGCCCGCGGCATCGAGAATGGGGGAGCCGGCGATATTCACCTCCACCTCGATGCCGTTCCGATGACAGAACGCGCTGTCGACGACGCCCTTCAATCCGAACTTGTGCCGCTTAAACGCCTCCATGGCTGCGGCCCTTCTTCCGGTGCTCATGAGGGAGAAGGCACTCACGCCGATTATTTCGTGGGGCTGGTAGCCCAGCATCTCGGCGAAGCGGCCGTTCACGAAGACGATGAGGCCGGCGCGATCGATCGTCACGATCCCGTCGGTCGTATTCTCGACGATCTGCCGATACTGCTCCTCGCTGCGTCGCAGCGCCTCCTCGGCGGCGCGTTGCTGGGTGCGATCGGTGACCATGGACAGGCTGCCGACGTAGGCACCAGTGGAGTCAGCGATCGGGACGGTGGAGATCCGCACCCAAAGATTGGAGCCGTCCTTCCGAAGCAGCGCCGAATCCCCGCCGACCGTTATTCCACGTCGTCCCTTTTCGACCATGAGCTCCATCCGTTCGCGATCTTCCGCCCCGACGAGCTCCCGCATCGGCAACCCGAGCATAGCTTCGACCGAGTAGCCGAGCATGCGCGCCATCTGGCCGTTCACGAAGGTCGTGTGCCCGTTTTCGTCCAGCGCCCAGATGCCCTCGTTCGCCGTCTCCACGATCCGGCGGTAGCGCTCCTCGCTTAGCCGGAGCGCCTCCTGCGCCTTGGAAAGGAGTACCGGCGTCTGGCTCTTTGAATCGACGACCGCGTCGATCTGCCCCGAGAGCAGCGCCTCGATGGTGGCTTCGGCCTCCGCGAGCCGCTGGGCCATGTCACGTGGATGCAGGAGGCTGCTGGCGGTCATGCGCCTGCTCCAAGCGCCAGCAGGATCTGCGGCCGGTCACTCAGATTGCCGATGATGCGAAGCGTCGGCTGCGGCGACAGTCGGACCAGGGTCGGCGTAACGACAATCCCATCGGCGAGCGCGCGGAGCGGATGCATCATGAGATCGACGACCTCGAGGCCATAGCCGAGTGTGTAGTGCTCGTCGCAGATCGACCGCGCGTTCGCTATCGCGCGCACCGAGTTGGGCGCGTGCCCCGCGACATAAAGACGGAGCTGCACCTCCTCGCTCGGCGTCAGTATTCTGGCCACGCTAGGCGGCGCCTTTCTTCACATGCTTCCTGGTGGCGCGTCGGCTGGTTCGCGATCGCTTCACGATCGCACCGGCGTCATCATCCGCGTGACGCATCTTCCGGAGCACGGCCCGATCGGTGGCGATCAGTTTCGACTGGGACCCGGTGGCGAGATCGAGGACGCCCATCTCCGCGCTTCGCGCCTCCATCTCGGTCCTGACGACCTCCATCCGGGCGGCAGCCTCGGCCTGCGAGAGCTGCAAATGCAGCCGCTTGAGGTCCATGGCCGTCTCAGAACGCTTGCTCGTCGCCTGTTCCTCCTGCTCCCACTCCCAGCGCGCGACGCCCATGAGGACTTTCCCCTGGGCGACGAAGACATCCGTCAGGGTCACGCCCTCGTCGGAAAG
Source organism: Gemmatimonadota bacterium (assembly GCA_040002695.1). Classification (GTDB taxonomy): domain Bacteria; phylum Gemmatimonadota; class Gemmatimonadetes; order Gemmatimonadales; family GWC2-71-9; genus JBDUEA01. Next base: position 17,581 of record JBDUEA010000040.1, read on the forward strand.
CGTCAGCTCGCGAACCTGGTTCGAATGCCCGGTGCCGCGCGATTTGACGATCGTGAGCGCGCGATTGCGTTCGCCGTCCTGAACGACATACGAGAGGTGGATCCAGGTGTCTGCGATCGTGGAGATGCCGGTCGCCGTGGCCTCGTCGGTGCTCAGTCCGTCCATGAGCGACGTGTTCACGACCGTGATGCCCTCGCCCTTGAGGAAATCCAGGAACTGCTGGGCGGCGTCGGCGGACGCGACGTGGGAGAGTTTGGTCGAGAGCGCTGAAAGCGGGTCGATCACCACGCAGCTTGGATTGTGCTGCCTTACCTGGGCGCGCAGCGCGAAATACTGGTCTTCGACGTTGGGGCCACGGGTGCGGGTCGAATACATCTTGAGGAGGCCGCTCTTGAGATGTGGCGCGAAGCGGATCCCCACCGACTGCAGGTTGCGGACGATTTGGGCGGCCCCTTCGTCGAAGCTCACGTACAGCGTGCGCTCCCCGCGCACGCATGCCGCCGCGGCGAAGAGTCCACTGAGCGTTGACTTGGCGGTGCCCGGCGAGCCAGAGACGAGCACGTTGCTGCCGCGGTAGTATCCGCCCTGCAGCATGTTGTCGAGTCGAGGCAGACCGGACGAGATCCGCTGGTCGGTGACTTCGTAGGTGAGCTCGGTGGGGCCGCGGTTCGTCAGCTGCATGCCCTCCCGGGTGACCGAGATGGGGAACTCGTCACCCGAGAAACCGGAGCCGCGATATTTCATGACGCGCAGATTCCGGAACGCGGAACCGTTGACCACCTGGTGACGGAGAATGACGACGCAGTCCACCATGAACTGGAGAAATCCGTAGCGGTGATCCACTTCGGCACCGCCTGATTTCTGGGTAATGATGCCGGTGAGCCCGGTTCTGGTGAGCCAGTCGCGGATGCGGTAGATCTCCCGGCGCTCCGCGGTGGCATCGTCCAGCAGGGACAGGAGAACATCGATGCCGTCGAACACGATCCGCGTCGCATGAATTTCTTCCGCCTTGGCCTCCAGCAGCTGCAGCATCCCGATCAGGTCGAATTCGCCCGCCTTGACGACATCGGGAGAAAGCCTGGCATCCATGAAGAAGAGCTTCTTCCTGACGAGCGCGGGCAGGTCCCAGCCGAAGGTGCCGGCGTTCTCCACGATGTGCGCGGCGCTCTCCTCAAATGCGACGAAGATGCCGGCCTCTTTCTTCCGTTGCGCGCCATTGACCAGTGTCTGCAGCGCGAACACGGTTTTTCCGCAGCCGGGACCACCCACGAGCAGCGTGGACCGGTTGCGCGGGAGACCACCGCCGGTGATTTCGTCGAAGCCCCGGATCCCTGTAAGTGTCTTGGTAATCATGCTGTTCTGCGCTTGCATCATCATCGTATCCTTTTCGCGTAATCGCGTGCAGTTCCGGCCACGTTCCGGGCATAGGGCGCGTACTCTCTCCACTCTATGCGCATCTCCACTGCTCCGGTTACCCGGTGGACGGGGAGACGCACCCACGGATGTCGGCCGACAGACTTGTGGTAACCGGCGGAAAAATCCGGATGGGACGGGCGCCGTGCGGCCGACGAAGGAGTGACGTGCGCTCGGGCGGAGGCGGAACCGGTATTAAAGACTACGATTCAGGGGAGTCGGCACAATCGCCCGTGCGAGCGACCTGCGAGAGCGTTTCCTGCGTCAGGCTCGCCGCGGATCGAGAGTTAGCCTGGGTCCTCGCGGCGCCGTTTCGAGTCGAGCCCGCGGTACGGACTTACTCGGGCCGTCAGTGGGTGACCCACCCGGATGCGCTATTTCAGTCTCGCCCGCAGGTCAATCGAATGCCGCGTGTGATACTGGGGATCGTCCACGATCACCTGGCGTCCGGTACGATTGGCGAGATCGAGCACGAGCGGGCCCTGAAGGTTGACCGTGCACTCGTCTCCCGGCTGGCGTGGCAGCGTCACAATGGAGAGCACTGCGATCTCGGTATCATTGTCACCGGGCAATGCCTCCGGCACGTCGACGCAGTAGTCGGGAAAGGTGGGAAAGGGATCCACCAGGAGGAAGATCAGTCCGCCGTCGTCGACCGACTGCAGCCAGAACACTCCTTCGGTGGCGGCGGGCAGCAGAATGAACCGGCGTTCGCCCGCGAACCCCAGCATGCCCTCGGGCATCGTGATGCAATCGGTGGAGCTCGCCTCGATGGGGCCGAAGAGGCGGGATCCGACCTGTATCGTGCTCTTCACGCGCGCACCCTCCTGGGCGACGGCGCTCACCGGAGGTAATCGGTGAGACTCGTATTCAGCACGCGCTGGGCCGAGAGCAGCGCGGCCTGCAGCGTCGTCTGGAGACCGACGAATTGCGTGGTGGCCTGGTCGATGGCCATGTCCTGAATGCCACTCTTCCGGATGGTCAGGTTGCTTTCGAGAGCGTCGCTGTTTTGCATGGCGGAATCAATCTGGCGGGTGCGGGCGCCGGTGTCTGCCAGGAGAACCTGCGTCTGCTGAAACGCGGCGTCGATTCCCGAGGCAGTACTACCGATCGAGCTGGTGGTTCCAGACGTGAGCTGCGTCTTGAGATCCTGCAGACTCTGCAGCACCCCGCTGTTGACGAGCAGCTGACGGCCAGTATGGTTGGTCTGAAGGAGATAGCCCTGACCGACTTCGGCCTGGCGCACGCCGTCGTCGCCGAGATACGTGCCGGTGGGATCGAACGGCGTGGCGCCCGTCTGGTTGCCACCGAAGATGTGCTCGGTTCCGATCTGCGTATTGCCGAGGGCGATGACCTGCTGAATGATGCTGTCGACTTCGGCGGCAGCAGCCTGGTGGGTTGCAGTGGTCGCGGTGGCGGTGCCCTCCTGCAGCGCTAGCTCCTTCGAGCGAGTCAGCAGATCGGTGACCTGGTTGAGCACCGACTCTTCGGTATCATTGCGGGCGCGGGCAGTGGAGGAATTCCGGCGGTACTGGGCGATCCCCTTGAGGGCCTGGTCCACGCCCATGACCTGCGTGCCGCCGAGCGGGTCTTCACTGATCCGCTCGAAGCGCTTCCCGCTGGAGATCTGCTGCTGGACCGTGGTCATGGCCTGCAGGTTTCGCTGCAGGTCTCTGAGGGTCCGCTGCTGTATGAGGCTATTGGATATCCGCATCCCTCTCTCCGATCCGGTTGTGGCAATATTTTCCGTATCGGTTAGTATTGGACAAATCTTTAGCCCCCAGACTGACAACGGAGTTGGTACGCTCAATGAGGGGCCCCCCTTCCCTCAATGAACGCTCGCCCAGTGCTCCCGCGTTCAGTCTATCCATCTTCTTTGACCGCAGAGAGTTTCCGGGAGCATGGCAACGATTCTCTGCGTGGATGACGAGCCCGCCACCGGTGTCGTCCTCGAGCACCACCTCACCAAGATCGGTCACCGCCCCCTTCTCGCTGCCAGCGTGGAAGAGGCCATGCGGATTGTCGGCCGCACGCCAATCGACCTGATCATCGCCGACTACCGGATGCCCAAGGCGACCGGACTCGATCTCCTCGGCATGCTGGAAAAAGAAGGCCAGCGGATTCCCGTCATCATCATGACCGGCTACTCGAGCATCGAGCACGCGGTCATCTCGATCAAGAGCGGCGCGATCGACTATCTCACGAAGCCGATCCGCCCCGAAACCCTTGAAATCGCCGTAAACCAGGCGCTGGAAGTGGTGCGGCTCCGCAAGGAAAACGACCAGTTCCGCCGCGAAATTTCCAAGTTCAAGTCCACCCGCGTGCTGATCGGCGACAGTGAGCCCTTTCGGCGCGTCCTCGAAACCATCGCCACCGTCGCGCCCACCCGCGCGACCGTGCTCCTTGAAGGTGAGTCCGGAACCGGCAAGGAGCTCTTCGCCCGCGCGGTTCATGACCAGAGTCCCCGGCACGACGCGCCTTTCATTACCATCAACTGCGCCGCGATGCCCGAGGGGCTGGTGGAAAGCGCGCTCTTCGGTCACGAGAAGGGTGCCTTCACCGGTGCCACCATGCGCTCGAGCGGCGCCTTTGAGCGCGCGCATGGCGGCACACTGCTGCTGGACGAAATCTCCGAGATGCGGCTCGACCTTCAGGCCAAGCTCCTCCGAGTCATCCAGGAGCATGAGTTCGAGCGGGTCGGTGGCCACCAGGCGATCAAGGTAGACGTCCGGATCATCGCCACGACCAACCGCGATCTTCGCGCCGAGGTGGAGGCGGGCCGGTTTCGGAGCGACCTGTACTATCGACTGAATGTCGTGCCCATCCATGCTCCGGCTCTCCGGGAACGGCTGGAAGATGTTCCGCTGCTGGTGCATCACTTCGCTCGGCGCGTCGCCGAGGAGATCGGCGTGGCGCCGTCTACCGTGGCGCCGGAAACCATCGAGCTCCTGCTGCATCACAGCTGGCCCGGCAACGTGCGCGAACTGAGCAACGCGGTCGAGCGGGCCGTAATTCTCTCCCGCGGCGGGCTGCTCAAGCCGGAGGCCTTCCAGAGTTATCTCGAGGGACGGTCACCTCGAACCGGCGCCTACCCCACCCATCCGCCCGCGCCGGCTCCCGCGGTCGCTGCGCCGATGGGATCGGCGTTCAGCGCGCCCGTGCAACCAGCCGCGCCTGCCACGGCGACGGCATCGTTCAGCCTCGATGATCTGGAAAAGATCGCCATCGAGCGGGCCCTCAAGGAAACCGGCGGCAACCGTACTCGCGCCGCCAAACTCCTCGGCATCAGCGAGCGAACCTTGAGGAACAAGCTGAATGTGCCGAAGGAAGCTGAGAGGAAGGTGGAGAGCTGAGGGCGGGGCTGGGCACCAGGAGGTTGAAAGTCAAAAGTCAAAAGTTGAAGGTTTAAGGTTGAAGGTTGAAGGTTGAAAGATGAAAGATGAAAGGTGAAAGTAAAGATTCGAGGGTGCCTCCGGACGCGCCAACCCTCGGTTGAGATTCCGTTTCCTGTTTCCTGTTTCCCGTCTCCCTTGTCCGCAATCTGATATCCTGAAAATTGGCTCTCGGCGAGCGACTTCTCGCTATCCGTCCAACGATTGCTCCTCGGTCGCTGCGCTCCCTTCTCGCAATGACACTTTCAACTTTTAACCTTCAACTTTGAACCTTCAGCTTTCCCCGGCTGCC
>JBDUEA010000041.1:0-22486 GCA_040002695.1 Gemmatimonadota bacterium
GGAAACGGGAAAGGGGAAAGGGGAACGGGGAACGGGAACGGCCAATCCCGAGAACCCAGCACCCAGCACCCAGTACTCAGTACTCAGTACCCAGTACCCAGTACCCAGTACCCAGTACCCAGTACCCAGTACCCAGTACTCAGTACATTCTCCGCCCGCCCGCCCCGCCATCACCCCGCCTTCACACACGCTTCATCGCAATCACATCTTCGCGGCCGATTCCTCCAGGATGAGAGACTGACTCTCAGTGACCCCACCGTATCGCGGTGCCCCTCCTCTGCGGCATCGCACGGATCGCGTCCTCTATGCCCAGCGCCATGCACGGAATACCAGGAGTCAGTGCGCGATGACCAGCGCCACCCGATGACCGCCATGGGCGAGCTGCCACCAGTTCTATTTTCGCGCGCCGTAATGTCGACCGGCGCCTTGCGGAGCGAGAACTGGTTTCAGCGTCTGGTCGAGCACAGCGCGGACGTCATCGTCCTGCTGGATGCGGGGGGCCTCGTTCTGTATGCGAGTCCGGCCATCCACCGTCTGTTCGGCCACACGGTCGAGGCGGTACTCGGACGCGTGGCGTTCGAGTTCGTGCATCCCGAGGACGTCAGTTATTGCCGCGCGACCCTGCTCGACCTCGTCATTCATCCGGATACCGTGCGCCGCTTCGAATTCCGTGTCCTCCATGGGAATGGCAGCTGCCTGAACGTGGAAGCCAGCGGTGTGAGCCGCCTTGAAGACGAGGCGATCGCCGCCGTGGTCGTGACCTTTCGCGACATCACGGAGCGGATACGGATGGAGACGGAGCTGCGCCAGTCCCAGGAGATGCTCCGCCGGAATGAGGCGCAGTATCGCGCGCTGGTCGAACAGGCCGCCGACGCCATCCTGGTCGCCGACTCCGCCGGCCGCCTCATCGATGCCAATCAGCTCGCCTGCGAATTGACCGGCTATTCGCACGCTCAGCTGATGCAGCTCAGCATTGCCGACACGTATCCCCCCGAAGACCGGGAGATGGCCAGGGATCGGCTTCACTCCATCGGCGTCGGAGAGACCTCGCGGTCCGAGCGCCGAGTCCGACGCTTCGATGGAACGGACGTCGCTGTCGAAATCAGTCTCAAGCGCCTCGAGGATGGCCGGGTCCAGGGCATCCTCCGTGACATCACCGCGCGGAAGCAGGTGGAGGATCGCCTGCGCTGGCTCACACTTGCCACCGAACAGAGTCCGGCCTCCGTGATCATGACGGATGGCGCCGGACTGATTCAGTATGTGAACCCGGGCTTCACCGTAATGAGCGGCTACCAGCTGGAGGAGGTACTCGGGAAGTCCCCGCGAATCCTGAATTCCGGCCTCAACGATCCGGCTGTCAGCCAGCGGCTCTGGGCGGCGGTCAAGAGCGGCCAGGTCTGGCGCGGAGAGCTCTGCAACCGGAAGAAGAGCGGTGAGCTGTACTGGCACTCCTCCTCGATCGCGCCAATCAAGGACCCGGATGGCCACATCATCAACTTCGTCGCCGTGCAGCAGGACATCACCGACCGCATCGAGGCCGAGGTCGCCCTGCGCGAGCAGGACGCACGCTGCCGCCGGCTTGTCGAATCCAACATTCTCGGCATCGGTTTCTGGGACAGCAGCGGTGCGGTCTCGGAGGCCAATGACGAATATCTCCGCATCACGGGCTACACCCGCGAGGATCTGGCCGCCGGGACGGTGAATTTCAGGGCGATGAACCCGCCCGAATACGAATCGGCCACTACGGTCGCGATCATGGCGGCGGAAAATGGCGAGACCGTGCCGCCCTGGGAGAAAGAACTCCTCAGAAAGGACGGCGCACGCACCCCCGTGGTCGTGGGTATCGCGCCGCTGAGCGAGCGGCGGGACCAGGGCGTCGTCTTCCTTCTCGATATCTCCCAGCGTCGGGCGCTCGAGGGCCAGCTTCGCCAGGCACAGAAGATGGAAGCGGTCGGCCGCCTCGCGGGCGGCGTGGCGCATGACTTCAACAACATTCTCACGGCCATCACGGGTTATTGCGACCTGCTCCGCGAGGACCTCTCGCCGGGTCATCCCGGTATCGACGACGTCGTCGAAATCCGTCTCGCGGCCGACCGCGCAGCCGGGCTCACCCGTCAGCTGCTTGCCTTCAGCCGGCAGCAGGTGCTCGAGCCTCGTGTATTGGACCTTGGCGAGCTGGTACACAATCTCGACCGGATGCTCCGGCGTCTTCTCGGCGAGGACGTCGATCTCGTCACGCACGTGAACCCGGCGCTCGGAGCCGTGAAGGCGGATCCCGGGCAGGTCGAGCAGGTGCTGATGAACCTCGCGGTCAATGGCCGGGACGCGATGCCCGAAGGTGGAAAGCTGGTGATCGATGTGCGGAACGCCGGGATCGATTCCGCCTTTGCCGCCTCGCATGCGGGGATGCGCCCCGGCGCGTACGTGCTGCTGTCGGTGCGAGACAGCGGTACCGGCATGAACGAAGCCACCAAGGCCCGGCTCTTCGAGCCGTTCTTCACGACCAAGGACAAGGGCAAAGGCACCGGCCTCGGCCTCTCCACTGTCTACGGCATTGTCAAGCAGAGCGAAGGATTCATCGACGTCCAGAGCGAGCTCGGCCGTGGTTCGACGTTCACGGTCTATCTCCCGCGCGTCGAAGAAGCCGTGGAGTCATCCTCCACGGACGCGCCCCCTGACGGAGTGGCTTGCGGAACCGAAACGATCCTGCTTGCCGAGGATGATGCGACGGTGCGGGGCATCGTGAGCTCGGTCCTGACCCGGGCCGGATACCGCGTCCTTACCGCCAAGAGCGGCGCCGAGGCGCTGCTGATCGCGGCGGAGTACCCGCGGCCGATTCACATGCTGGTGACCGACGTCGTGATGCCAGGGCTGGGTGGTCGTGACCTCGCGATGCGCCTCCTCCTCGCGAGGCCCGGTCTCCGCGTGCTCTACATGTCCGGCTACACCGATGATGAAGTGCTGCGCCGCGGCATCGTCGAGCGGACCAGCGCGTATCTGCGGAAGCCGTTCAGCCCCGACCTGCTCCTCCGCAAGGTGCGGGCGGAAGCGGACCGCGTCCCATGACTGCCGTCCTCGCCGAACGGAATGCCCTCGCAACCGCCGCCACGCGCTCGCAGTTCACCTCCGTGCTCGTCGTGGACGACGACCCGGTGACGCGTGCGACGCTCAAGGCCTTTCTCACGGGCGCCGGCTACTCGGTGACGCTCGCCACCGATGGCGGGCAGGCCTGGGAGCGTATGCAGGAGACTCGCTTTCCGATCGTGATCTCCGACTGGTACATGCCCGAAGTGGATGGCGTGGAACTCTGCCGGCGTATCCGGCGGCGGAGCCACGAACCGTACGTGTACTTCGTGCTCATTACGGCACACGGCGGGAAACAGCAGTACCTCGCGGGCATGGAAGCGGGCGCCGACGACTTCATCATGAAGCCGGTCGACCCCGACGAACTGCGCGCCCGCATCAAGGTCGCGGAGCGCATGCTCGGTGTACGCCAGCAGTTGCGGTGTCTCGAAGGGCTGCTCCCGGTCTGTGCCTACTGCAAGAGCATCCGGGACGATGAGGGATACTGGAATTCTCTCGAGGCGTATATCGAGAAACGATCGGACGCGCAGTTCAGTCACAGCATCTGCCCCAGCTGCTACGTCAGGATCGTGGAGCCACAGCTGGATCGGGCGGGGGAATCAGATGATGCAATCGACTAGCAGTCTTTCCAGCAGCGGTATCGAAGCGGACGTGCCGGAAGAACGCGTCCAGCTCGAACTCCTGCGTGATCTCCGCAGCCGGGCTCCGGAAGACTGCTGGCTCGTGTTGCTTGGACACACGGGACTCATTGGCCTGGTCAGCGCGCTGGTCTGGGATCACGTCGGGCATCCGACCATGATCGGATGGATCATCGCGGTGCTGGTGACCACCTCGATCAGGTCCCTCTGGGTCCGCAAGGCGTCTCGCTCCACTCTGTCGGATCGCGGCTTCGTCATCGGCATTCGCATTGTTACCCTCTTACAGGGATTGTCCTGGGGCGTCAGTGCGGCGATCGCGCTGCCAATGATCCCTGCGGAGCATGATGCGACGGTGATCGTGGTGCTGGCGGGAATCATTGCGGGATCGCTGAGTACGCTGGCGGCGGACCCGCCAAGCTTTCTCCTCTTTCACCTCGCGATCCTGGGCCCCGTTCCAATCGGGCTGCTGCTTTCTCCGAAGGATGAGACCCAGCAGGTGCTGCTGTGCATCGTCCTGATGTTTGCCGGCGTGATGTTTACGCTGTCCCGACGGGTGCACCGTGGACTCCTTGAAAAAACCCGGACGATCGCTCTGCTGTCGGTTACCGAACAACGAATCTCCCTTCTGTTCCAGTCCACCGCCGAGGGCATCTATGGAGTGAATCCAGCGGGAATCTGCATCTTCTGCAACCAGTCGGGACTCCGCCTCCTGGGCTTCAACCAGCCGAGCGAGGTGCTCGGCAGAAACATGCACGATCTCGCCCACCATTCGAGTCGCGATGGTTCTCCGATTAGAGCGGAGGATTGCGTCATTGCCGCCGCGGCCCGATTGGGGCAGGACGTGCACGGTGACGACGTGTATTTCTGGCGGGCGGATGGCACTGGCTTCCCTGTGGAGTACTGGTCTCACTCCATTCTGAGCGACGGGATTGTTGTAGGTGCGGTTTTCACCTTTCTCGATATCAGTGAACGCAAAGCCACTGAACAGGCGCTCAAGGACAGCGAGGCGCGGTTCCGGGGAGTGGCCGAGTCGAACATTCTTGCCATCAGCTACTGGCTGCCGGACGGCACCGTTACTGACGCCAATGACGAATTTCTCCGAATGCTCGGCTTCAGTCGCCGTGAGCTCCAGGACGGTCTCGTGAACTGGCGGCAGTTCGCGGCGCCGGAGTATATGGTGGAAGACGAGGCCGCCATCAAGGACGTCCTCGCCGGCGGCACCCGCTCACAACTCGAACGCGAATTGATCCGTAAGGACGGCGTCCGGGTCCCGATCCTGCTCGGCCTGGCCCCTCTCGGTCATCCGAACCAGGGAGGTGTTGCTTTCATCGTGGACATGACCGAGCGCAAGCGCGCCGAAGGACTTGATCGATGGAAAACCGCACTGCTCGAAGCCCAGATCAGGTCGTCGATCGACGGCATTCTCGTGGTCGATGAGCAGGGGAAAAAGATCGTACAGAACCCGCGGCTCAAGGAGTTATGGGGAATTCCGGACTCCATGACCGACAGCGACGACCGTACGCAGGTGGAGTTCGTGCTGCGCCGAACGAAGGATCCGGTAGCGTTTCTGGCCCGGGTCGAGCATCTGTACGCGCATCGCGATGAATCCGGCCGTGACGAAATTGAATTCAAGGACGGGACGGTGCTGGATCGCTACTCGGCACCGGTCATGGGCAGCGGCGGCGAATATTACGGCCGGATCTGGACCTTCCACGACGTGACCGAGCACAAACAGGTGGTTGAGAAGATGCGCGAGGCCCGGGATCTCGCGGAACGGTCGGCCGAGACGCGCTCTATGTTCCTGGCCAACATGAGCCATGAAATCCGCACGCCGATGAACGCCATCCTCGGCATGGTCGAACTGGTGCTCGACACGGATCTCTCCGCGGAGCAGCGCGGCTCACTGGAGCTGGTCCGCGCGTCGGCGGAGTCGCTGCTGTCGATCCTGAACGACGTACTCGACTACTCGAAGATCGAGGCCGGTCACCTCGACATCGAGGCGATTCCCTTCGAACTCCACAAGCTGATCCACAGTACCACCAGCCTGCTCGCGGTCCGGGCACGGGAGAAGAACCTGGAGCTGTTGCCGGATATTTCGAACGAAGTATCCGCCTGGGTCTCCGGCGATCCGAGCCGTCTCCGGCAGGTCCTCAGCAACCTGCTCAGCAACGCGATCAAGTTCACGGAGGCTGGCGAGGTCATCGTGGCAGCCAGAGCCGCGGTCACCGACGAAGGGCGTCCCGCGGTGCATTTCTCGGTGCGGGACACGGGCATCGGCATTCCAGCCGACCGGCTGGGAAGCATCTTCGACGAGTTCACCCAGGCCGACGGCACCACCAGCCGGCGGTACGGCGGGACCGGACTCGGGCTCACGATCGCTCAGCGGCTGGTCGGCCTCATGGGCGGAACGATCACGGTCGCGAGCCAACGCGGCGTCGGCAGCGAATTCTCATTCACTCTTCCACTTCAGGCGATCACCGATCCCTCCGCCGCGCGCCCGGGCGCGTCCGTTTCACTAGCGGGTCGGCGCTTCCTGGTGGTGGACGACAACAGCAACAACCGTCGTATCTGCCGCGACATGCTCGCGGCGGAGGGCGCCCGCGTCGATGAGGCCGCGGATATCGCCTCGGCACTCAGCGCACTGCGCGAGGCACGGAATGACAAATCGGGCTACAGCCTCGCCATCATCGACGTCTGGATGCCGGTGCACGACGGATTCGAGCTGGTCGTGGAGATCCGGCGCGACCCGGCGATTCCCCCCATTGCCATCGTGATGATGACGACCTCCGGCCAGCGGGGAGACGCCGCGCGGTGTCGCGAGCTCGGCGTGAGCGGTTATCTCACCAAACCCGTTTCCCGAAGCGATCTGATCGAGACCGTTGTCGCCGTGCTGGATGGTCCGAAGACGAACGGCGCCGACGCGCAGATCGTAACCCGACACAGCCTGACCGAAACCCGGCAGCCGCTCAAGATCCTCCTGGTCGAGGACAATGCCGTCAACCGGCTCGTGGCTTCCAAGATGCTGCGCCAGCGGGGACACAAGCTCGAGACCGCCACCAACGGACTGGAAGCGGTCGAGGCCGTGCGCCTGGTCTCATACGATATGGTTCTCATGGATGTGCAGATGCCGGAAATGGACGGCTTCGAGGCCACCGCCGCGATCCGTGCACTGGGAGATCGTGGGAGGGTCCCGATCATCGCACTGACCGCGCACGCGTTGAGCGGCGAACGCGAGCTCTGCCTGAGTCACGGCATGGACGGGTATCTCGCCAAGCCGTTCAAGTCCCACGAGCTGTTTGCGATGGTGGAGGGGTGGAAGAGCAGGAAATCGGTTCTGGTCGGAGCCGGGGCGAGCCAGCCAGAATCTGTCGCGGTGGATGTCGAAATGCTGCGCCGTCAGCTGCGCGAAGCCGGCAGCGAGTCCGCACTCGCCGAAATCCTCGACGCCTTTCTCGCCAGCATTCCCGAGCGTCTGGCGGCGGTGCGCGTGGCGCTGAATTCGGGATCCGCCGCCGAAGTCGCACTCTCGGCGCACGCATTCAAGTCGAGCGCGGGCGCCGTGGGCGCGCGGCCACTCGCCGAACTGCTGGCCGAAGTCGAGTCCGCGGGCCGGACCAACGTGCTCGAAAACCGATCGGGTCTGGGAGACCGCGTGGAGGCCGCGGTCGCGCTGGTGCTGTCGGACCTGAACGCCTTCCGTGCGCAGGTAACGGCGCCGGCCGTGGATGATTCGCTGACGGTCGGATCGCTCTAGTCGAGCCGTATGATCGGTCGCCGGTGCAGGAAGCTGTCGTCCTCCGCGATGATGCAGCAGCGCGGGAAGTTGAGCCCCCCTTCGCGCGTGATCACCACGCCGAGCCCCGTCGCGTCGCGCGGCACGAGGAACGTCCGCGTGATGCGCACCGAATCCCCAGGTCCGATCACCACATCGAATGGCGGGCTTGAACTCGCCGGCTCGGGATCGAACCGGTGGCCCTCCGCGTCCCGGAGATACGCCACGACGAATCGCTCGCGCTGATTGATGCCGCGGGCCCGGCTCGAGAGGCGGAAGGTCAGCTCGAAGTGGGTGCCGTGCTCCGACGGGCCGTGAGTCGCAGAGACGACGGCGATGCACCAGTCATCGGAGCAGCGGTCAGCGCCGATCCGTTCGAAGCGCCGAGGCGAGACGAGCGAGACGAGCAGGAGGATGGCGAAGTAGAGGACCGTGCCCTGCAGGATGCGGATGAAGACGCGGCGCGCGACGGTAGTGCGTCCGCGGAGCACCGCAATGAGGACGCGGATGAGCGAGCCGATGAGCAGCAGCGCGAGAATCAGGAAGAGCAGGTCGAAGAGACTCACTCGGCGTCTCCGTGAGAAGTGGGTTACGAAGCACTTTATATTGTAAAGTAAAATCTTTGCGCGGTCAACCCCTGACTTCGCTCCTGCGCGTTCGGGCTGCCGGTGGACCGCTCCCGATTACATTCCTCTCCGCGTCGCTGCGCCACGAGTCCCACTCCTCCGTTCACGTTCCGGCATGCCCCAGCCCCAGATTCCGCCGCTCAGAACCATCACCGCCACGCGGTACGTCACGCCGCTGCGTGAGGGCGGCTCGCTGCCCGCCATCGTCGAGGCCGATGACGACGGGATGTATGTGCTGAAGTTCCGGGGCGCGGGGCAGGGGCCCAAGGCTTTGATTGCCGAACTCGTGGCCGGCGAGGTAGGGCGGGCGGCCGGTTTGCCGGTACCGGAAATCGTCGCGGTGACGCTCGATGCGGACCTCGCGCGTACCGAGCCGGATCCCGAGATCCAGCACCTGATCCGGACCAGCGCCGGGCTCAATCTCGCGCTTGATTATCTGCCGGGTGCGGTCACGTTCGATCCAGTCGTCGAACACCCGGATGCCGACCTGGCATCATCCATCGTCTGGTTCGACGCATTCGTCACCAACGTCGACCGGACCGCGCGCAATACCAACATGCTGATGTGGCATCGACGTCTCTGGCTCATCGATCACGGCGCGGCGCTCTATTTTCATCATGACTGGGACAACTACCTGGAGCGGAGCCGGGATCCCTTTCCCCTGATCCGCGATCACGTGCTGTTGCGTGCGGCCGGGAGCCTTGAAGCTGCCGCCGCGCGCATGCGCGCGGCGCTCACGGCATCCGTCATTCACGCGATCGTCGCGCGCATTCCCGGTGAATGGCTGGGCGGCGAATCCGCCTGGAGTGACCCGGCGCGGCACCGGGCGGCGTACGCCGAGTATTTGCTGAGGCGGCTCGAGTCTGCGGACCTTTTCCTGGCGGAGGCGCTGCGTGCACGATCACTGCACCTATGACTACGCCATAATCCGCGTCGTGCCGAAGGTGGAACGCGGAGAATTCCTCAATGTCGGCGTGCTCGTGTCGTGCCCCGCGGTGGACTATCTCGAGGCGCGGATCGCCCTCGACGAGTCCCGGCTGCTGGCGCTGGATCCGGGACTCGATCTGCCATCGATCCGCGAGCATCTCGCGACCTTTCCCGCCATCTGCAGCGGCGGAGAGGGCGCCGGACCAATCGGACAGCTCTCGCAGCGCGAACGGTTCCACTGGCTGGTGGCTCCCCGAAGCACCATCATCCAGACGTCGCCCGTGCACACCGGCAGCTGCCGGGATCCCGCCGCACTGCTCGAACATCTGCTGAATACGATGGTACGGCAGGAGCAGACTGGACAACCGGGGAAATGAGAATCGTGGCGGGCACGTTCGCAGGGCGGGACCTCACGTCCCCGAACGATCAGCGGGTCCGCCCCACCGCGGAGCACGTGCGCGCCGCCATGCTCGACATGCTGGCGCCCGACCTCCATGGCGCGCGCATACTCGACCTGTTCGCGGGCACTGGGGCGCTCGGTCTCGAGGCCATGTCCCGCGGTGCCCGGAGCGCGGATTTCGTCGAGTTCCGTCCCGCGAGTCTGCATGCGCTCAGGGCCAATGTCGCCGCGCTTCGGCTCCGGGACCGGACGCGGATCTTCAAGCGGGACGCGATTCCATTCGCGGCCGCGCTCGACGAGGCCGCGTACGATCTCGCTTTTGCCGATCCGCCCTACGAATCGAAGGTTCTCGACCGCATGATCGAAACCTGGAGGGCCCGTCGCTTCGCGCGCATCCTTGCCGCGGAGCACGCGCCTGGCCACCAGATGCCATCCGGTGGCACCCGTCGGGTGTTCGCGGAGAGTGCGGTCACGATCTACCGGCTCTAACCGTGGCAGCTCCGGTATTCCGCTGGCGCCTCGTGAGTTCCGTGATACGTTCGAAACCCCGGACTGACGGTCACCGTCCTGCTCACAGTCCGGTCAGCACCTCGGTCTCCTGATCTCGCCCGGAGGTAGATATGGATGGCGATACGATCGCGTTCATGAAGGGAGTCATCAGCTTCGTGCTGGTCGCCGTCACCGGCATGAGCGCCTACTGGATGCGGCTTCGCGCCCGAGGCGGTGACGAGACCAGGCTCCTGCGTGAAGATGTGGACCGGCTCGGCAACGAAGTAGTGGAATTGCGACGCGCCCTGGAGATCGAGCTGCCCGAGTCCCAGCAGCGCCTCGATTTCCTCGAGCGCCACATATCCCAGCTTCCGCCCCCTGCGCGGATCGAGCGGCCGGAACCGACGCCGGTGTGAGGCGAGGTAGGTGGCAGGTGGTGGTCGGTGTTAGGTGTTGGGTTTTAGGTGTTAGTGAGGACTCCAGCTCACGGTCCTTTGCTTAAGGCTTTCGGCCTCGAGGCCGCTCCGGAATTCATGCCCTCCTTTCCCGATCACTTCTCCAGGCTCGCCTCCGGTTACGCCAGCTATCGCCCGCTGTATCCTGATGCGCTCTTCGCGTGGCTGGCGACGCTTCCCGCGCGGCATCTCCTCGCCTGGGACTGCGGAGCCGGCAGCGGGCAGGCGACACTGGGGCTGGTGCCGTACTTCGACCGAGTGCTCGCAACGGACGCGAGTGCGGCACAGCTCGCCGAAGCGCCCGCCGACTCCCGGATCGAGTATCGCGTCGCTCGCGCCGAGGATGGTGGGCCGGCGGCAGGCACTGCGGATCTCGTCACCGTGGCGCAGGCACTGCACTGGATCGACCTCGGTGCGTTCTATCCGGTCGTGCGTGATGCGCTTGCACCTGGCGGCGTGCTGGCGGTATGGACTTATGGCGTGATCACGCTCGATGATCCGGCGCTCGACCGTCTCCTGCGGCACTTCTACCGCGAGGTCGTCGGGCCCTACTGGCCACCGGAGCGAAAACATGTGGAGAGCGGCTACCGCTCCCTGCCGTTTCCGTTCGAAGAGCTCCCGGCACCCGCGTTCGACATGACGGCGGCCTGGACCCTCCCCGAACTGCTGGGATACGTGCGCACCTGGTCGGCGACCGCGCGCTGCCGCGACGCGACCGGTCACGACCCCGTGCTCGACCTGACTTCGGAGTTGAGCAAGGGATGGGGCGGCGACGAACGTATTCGCGAGATCCGCTGGCCACTCAGTCTGCGCATCGGGAAGGACTCTGCAGGGTAGTCCGCTCCGCGCCTTCCGGGTCTGGCTCAACTCCCACCTCACTACCTACTATTAGCTGCCAATTTCCGGGAGCCGGTCGCCACCGACTCACGCCTGCTCCCGGCATTCACTAGACATCAGCCATTTCTTGGGAGGTCGCATGCGTTCCATCGCATTTACTTGTCTCACCGTCTTCGCCGTAACCGCCGCACAGGCGCAGAATACTACCGCTGCCAAGCTGACCTGGGGGCCGGCGCCCGCGGTGTTCCCGAAGGGCGCACAGATGGCAGTCGTCAGTGGAGATCCGGGCGCCGCCGCCCCATTCGTCGTTCAGCTCTCGATGCCCGATGGATATCGGATTCCTCCGCACTTCCACCCCACCGACGAGCAGGTGACGGTTAAGAAGGGCACATTCCTCGTGGGAATGGGGGACGCCTTCGACGCGGCCAAGGCAAAGCCCTTGAAGGTGGGTGAGAAGGGCCAGGTTCCGGCGAAGATGCATCACTACGGAGCCGCCAAGGGTGCGACGATCGTGGAAGTGAGCGCGATGGGCCCCTTCGCCATGACCTACGTCAACTCCGCGGACGATCCGCAGAAGCAGCCCGCGAAGCCCTGATCGTTGACGGAACAGTCGCTACCATGACTCCGGCCATCCGGATCGCCGAGGCGGCCGGAGTCCCGTTCCAGACCCATGAATACACCGTGCGCCCCGACGCCGAGTCGTACGGCCTCGAGGCCGCGGCCGCGCTCGGTCTGCCACCGGAACAGGTCTTCAAGACCCTGGTGACCAGGCTCGATGGTCGCACGCTCGCGCTGGGTCTGGTGCCGGTACATCGGACCCTCGATCTCAAGGCGCTGGCCGCCGCCCTCGGCGGCCGCCGAGCGGAGATGGCGCCGGTGGCAGACGCGGAGCGCGCGACGGGCTACGTGACGGGTGGCATCAGTCCGCTGGGGCAGCGGAAGGCCTTGCCCACAGTCGTGGACGTGAGTGTCGAAACGCTCGAGTGGGTTTGCGTGAGCGCAGGGCGTCGTGGCCTGCAGCTCCTCCTGCATCCCCGGGACCTCATCGCACTGACACGCGGCTCCACCGCGGCGATCGCGCGGTAGCGAGTGGCGGAATCGAGCGATGGAACCGTGAACGAGCGCGCCGACGTCTGGTTGCAAACGCCCGAGGGGCCGGTCCACCGCTGGTACGAATTGCTGTCAGGTCCCGCGGAGCTGGAGCGTCCCTGGAGCAGCGTGCTCGATCTCTTCTGGCCGGGCGCGCGATTGCGCATCGCGCAGCCGCAACCGGATGGGACCGAAGCGGTGACCGATCTCAGCCCGGAGGAATTCGCGGCGGCCGCGGCGCCGCGATATCGGATGGCCGGGTTCTGGCAGCGGGAGGTCGCGCGCTGTGTCGAGTCCTACGGAAACGTCGCGCACGTCTGGAGTACGTATGAGGTGCGAGTATACGATCCGGGAAGCGAACCGGTGACGAGGGGGATCAACAGCGTACAGCTCGCGCGCCGAGGCGGCTCGTGGCGGATGGCTTCGATCGTGTGGCATGTCGAACATCCGGACGAGCCGATTCCCCTCGTCTACCTGTAATCGATCAGTGCCGCTCTCAACGCATCGGCGCGAGCGAGGATTCGTGGAACCGGAAGAGGTCGCTGCTCGCGTGGAACGCGAGGTCAGAGAGTACGAGTACCGCGCCCCCGCGGGAGCGCGCGGCAAGGCATGGACTCCCGCGCGAGTACTCGCGGAGCTGGCCGCGCTCGAGCGGGCGCTCATTCTTCCGCGGCGCGCAGAGTTCGAGATCCGGGATGCCGGTGTGCAGCTGACGGATCCCGAACCGGAGATCGCACCGTACTGGTTAGTGGCGCGGGATTCCGACGGTACCCTCGTATTCTACGACGAAGCGGCGGACGATTTCGGGCTCGGCGAGGTGACGCCGGAAGGCAACTTCGAGACGGTCGGTGTGCGCGGAGAGCTGGTGAATATTTTTCTCGCCCGCTGATGGCTCAAGTCGAGATCGGCGCCCAGGCCCGCGCTCTCAGCTCGTCGAGGTGCCCGCGGCCTTTGCGCCTCGCCGGAAGAGCCGGAGTCCCCACCACTCGAAGGCGATCCACGCGAGACCGATCGCGTAGGCGGTAATCCAGGCCACGTCGACCCAGCGACCGTCATGAGCCCGCGTCCCCCACGCGCCGAGCATGACCAGGACCAGCACGATGGCGCCATAACTCGCGATCCATGGGATGACGAGCGCGGCGCCACCCACGACCTCGAGGGCGCCGATCGCCACCCTGAACCACGGCGGGTATCCCCAGCGCGCGAATGCGGCGGTCCAGAAACCGTTCGAGTCGAACTTGACCCATCCCATTGCGAGGTACATTCTCGCGAAATAGACACCGAGCGCCCATGCAGCGACCCAGCGGACCCCTCGCCAGCGTGTGACCATTGCAGCGCTCCGGAATGATGCGCGTGTCTCGACTCGCGGAAACGGGTGCCTGCTGGGGTGAGACTGGACCGGGGAGGCCGAGTCCGCTGAACGGAGTACGGTGGCCGCGATGGGTTGGTGTCACGCGATCTATCTCTGGGTATCCGTGAATCACACTTCGTTCGACGAGACACGCCGTCCCGGGCCACGATTGGCTCGTGCGAGCCGTCGCGTGCCGTGGTGCCATCGCATGCTGCCGGACACCAGCGGTGACGATGCCATGACGGGGCAGTCTTGCAGCTGCCGGAGCTCGCCACCGCACCCCGCCTTCGCGACGGAGTACGGGAATGTCGATCAGCACATCGCTCCTGTCGGCAGGCGAATGTGCTTCGTCTCCAACCGTCCGACCAGCCGCGGTGGGATGGACCCGTGGATGCGACGCCAGGTGGATGGCGCCTGCACGTCTTCGGAGGCCGTCGCGATATCTACCGGGTACCGATGACAGCACTCGGTAGCGCCTCGGGCTCCCCTCGATGGGGGACCGATCGCCGTCAGCCGTCGATCCCTTTGCTGCCCCCCTCCGCCCGCGTATCGTTACCTGCTTACCACCGAACACCTAAGACCTAAGACCTAAGACCAACCACCTACCCCATGCCCCCCCTCTCCACCAATCGCACCGTGGGCCGAGTCCTGGCCAGCATCGTTGCGGTCGGAGCGCTGGGGTTTTCGCTCTATACCGGCTTCGCCGAGTCGATGCCGGAGTTCCGCGTGTACGATGGCGTGTGGATGGTGCTGTGGACGGTCATCGCGGTGCTGCTCGTCGCACCGCTCGTCTGGCGCTGGCGCCGAGAGCGCTCGCTGGCGGTGATCACCCTCGCCGCCATCGTCGGCTGCTGGGCGCCCCTGGTCTATCTGGCCTACCGGCTGCACATGCCGATTATGGTGCGGGTGAAAGGTGCCTGGCTGCTGAGCGGCGCCGACACCGTCGGCCTGATGATGCCGGTCTCCGCCGCGCTCGGCTGGCTGGCGCTTCGACCACACGTGCCCGCGCCGAGAGCTGATCAGCTGTAGTTTCCTCGTCGTCCAGGCAGAGGAGGTTCGGGTGCGACTCGGTGGTCGTTCGATGGATGACTGGATCCTCGCCTACTCGGCGAGCCATCGGCATCCGGTCAACCGGATCTGTCACACGATCGGCATTCCGCTGATTGCCCTCTCGCTGCCGCTCTTCCTCGTCGCGATCGTCGTTCATGGCTTCTGGCCGGTGCCGCTGATCCTGTTCATCATGGGCTGGATCTTTCAATTCATCGGCCACGCCTTCGAGGGGAAGTCGCCGGAGTTTTTCCACGACTGGCGCTTACTGCTCGTCGGCCTGCGCTGGTGGTTCGCCAAGCTCGGCGGCAAGGCGTGATGACCGCCTGAGCGCGCTCCCACTCCACGGCATCTGAAAACTCTACCTCGGATCGGCATGCACCTCGACCTTCCGCACCTCATCTATTCAGGCCCCGCGATCGACGACGAACCGATGCTGGCCCAGTTGCCGCGGGAATTGCGGGCGGCGCTCCGCAAACGGAATGGCTGCATTGCCTATCTCGGCGCCATTCACATCCGCGGTGCCTCTCTCGAACCATCGTGGCACAGTCTGCGATCAGCGTTCGAAGGCCCGGCCGCCTTTGCCAAGCTCTATCCCGAGGTGTTCGCGACGGACATCCCGTTTGCGGAAGAGGCGTTTGGAGACCAGTTTCTGTTGCGCGGTGGCGCCGTGGTGCGTCTCGAAGCCGAAGGCGGCGCTATCGATCCCGTGGCTCCTTCGCTCGAGGAATTCTTCGATCGTCTCCTGACCAATCCTGCTGGAGCGCTGGGTTATGAGCCGGTGACGGGCCTCGCGGTGATCGGTGGGCGGCTCGAACCCGGCTCGCTCATCAGCGTCTTTCCGCCGTTCAATCTCGACACCGACGGGAAGGATCGATCTTTTCGTTCGATCGATGCGCTGGAGCAGCGTGCCTGGCTGGCCGATTTCACGGCCCAGATCCGCGACCTGCCCGACGGCACGCCGGTGAACATCAAGGTGCATGAGTGACCGGAATGTCCGTGCGATGAGCCCGAAACCCCTGGTGCGCGTTCGGAAGATCTGTCTGACACTGCCGGAAGCGCACGAAGTCGAAGCGTGGGGCGAGCCGACGTTCCGAGTGCGTAACAAGCAGTTCGCGATGTTCGCCGACGCGAACAATCATCACGGTGCAGGGCGTCCGTCGGTCTGGTGCAAATCCACACTGGAGAACCAGGCGCTGATGCTTCGTGCCGCGCCGAAGCGTTTTTTCAAGCCGGCGTACGTCGGGCCGAGTGGCTGGGTCGGCGTCTGGCTCGACGGGGACGCGGACTGGCGCGAACTCGCGGAAATCCTGACCGATGCCTATCGGCTCGTCGCACCGAAACGCCTCGTGGCCAAGCTCGAGGGTTAGTCGCACATGGCTTCCACCTTCCCTCACCACTCGGAGTCCAGATGAGCATGGCCCGTCCCGACTACGGTCTCGACGCCCCGGGTGTCGTGCGCAATCTTCTGCTGGTCGGCATCGTTGGGCTCGCTCTCCGCGCGACGGTCGCTGCCGGCCTCTGGTCGGGGTTTCTCGCGTTTCATCCATCCGCGAGCCTCGACATCACGCTTCCGCTCGGCTACATGGCGCTCTGGCCCGGCCTCAGCTGTTTCCTGATGGGCTGCTGGATGATCTATACCAGCAAGGTCGGGAAGGTGCGTGAGCGGGAGCGAGTGCTCGACCGGATTCAATGGACGGGTAGCGAAGCGGTACTCGACGTGGGCTGCGGTCGCGGACTCATGCTCGTGGGCGCGGCCAGGCGGCTCACGACGGGGCGCGCGACGGGCGTCGACATCTGGCAATCGGAAGACCTGTCGGGTAACCGGCCCGATGCAACGCTGGAGAACGCGCGCCGGGAAGGAGTAGCCGAGCGAGTCGTCGTCGAGACCGCAGACATGCGGAAGCTGCCGTTTCCCGATGCCGCATTCGATGTGGCCCTGTCCTGCGCCGCTATTCACAACGTGCCGACCGCCGAAGGTCGTGCGGCGGCGATCGGAGAAATCTCGCGGGTGCTCAAGCCCGGGGGTCGAGCGGTGATCGATGACATTCGTCATCTCAATGACTACGCGAAGACCTTCGTGGCACACGGCTGCAAGGCCGAACGAATCGATTCGAAAGCCGGTTCGCTCCTCTGGACGCTGATCACGTTCGGATCGCTGAGGCCGGGGTTGTTGATGGTGGTGAAGGGATGAGGAGTTGGCGGGTGGCGGGTGGCGGGTGGCAGGTGGTGTTAGGGGTTAGGGATTGGGTGTTAGGTTCTTCGGAAGGAGTTCCCGTTCCCGTTCCCCGTTCCCCGTTCCCGTTTCCCCTTTCCCCTTTCCCCTTTCCCGCTTCCCGGCTCTCCCCATGCATCCCATAACTCTCTCCGCGCTCGCGTCCTTTCCGGGCCAGCTCGAGGCACATTATGCGGCGGTGCCCGCGGGGTTCAGGGCGTGGGTGCCTGCGTCCTGGGATGGCGTGCCGAGTGAACGACTCTCCGCTATCGAGCAGGTGTGTCACGTGCGTGATATCGAAGTCGAGGGCTATCATGTGCGGATCCACCGGATCTTGAGCGAGTCGAATCCGGTGCTCGCCTCGCTCGACAGTGAAGAACTCGCCCACGAGCGTTCCTACGCGACAGCGGATACGTCCGTGGCGTTCGCGGCGATTCGTCAGGCGCGCACGCGGACGCTCGAGATGCTTGACGGGCTCACGCCGCGGGAGTGGTCGCGAACGGCGACATTCGAGGGCTACGGCCCCCTGACGCTCACGAGTCTGGTGCATTTTCTCTGCAGCCACGACCAGCAGCACCTTGCGGGGCTGCAGTGGCTGCTGGGGAAGATCGATGCGTCCGTGAACGCCGCGTAGGACCCGTTTCCCCTTTCCCGTTCTCCTATGACCGCAACGCACTCCGCCATCCGACCACTGCCTTTCCTGCTGAACGGCGAACTCCGCACGGGCTCCGAGGACCGGGAGATTCGTAGCCCCTTCAGCGGAGAAACGGTGGGCCGAGTCTCGCTTGCGACGCGGGGGGATGTCGTCGCGGCGATCGACGGCGCCGTTGCGACCGCTGCCGTCGCGGCGGCGCTCCCTTCGCACGAGCGCGCCGCGGTCCTCGCGCGGATTCGGGTCCGCCTGCTCGAGCGAAAGGAAGAGATCGCGCGGGTGCTCGCGGCAGAGGCCGGGAAGCCGGTGAGTTCCGCGCGCACGGAAATCGACCGGGCCTGCTTCGTCTTCGAGCAGGGAGCTGAAGAAGCCAAGCGGATCGGCGGAGAAGTCCTGCCGATGGACCTGATGCCGCATGGGGACAAACGCTGGGGTCTGACCCGCCGCTTTCCCCTCTCGCCAGTCTCCGCGATCACTCCGTTCAATTTTCCGGTTCTGCTGGCCGCCCACAAACTGGCGCCCGCCCTCGCCTGCGGCGCCACGATGGTGCTCAAGCCGCCGCCGCAGGATCCGCTCTCCACGATGCTGCTGGCCGAAATCATCCGGGAGGCCGGCTATCCGGCCGGCGCCGTTTCTATTCTGCCGTGCACCAACGATGACGCGGCACCGCTGCTCGACGATCCACGTGTCCGGCTGGTCAGTTTCACAGGATCCGCGCGCGTAGGCTGGATGATCCGTCAGCGCGCTCCGATGAAGCGCGTGCTCCTCGAGCTCGGCGGCAACGCCGCGGTGATCATCGAGCCGGATGCCGACGTCGACCACGCCGTCCGCCGCTGCGTCTTCGGCGGGTACACCTATGCCGGCCAGTCCTGCATTTCGACGCAGCGCATCCTGGTGCATGAACAGATATACGACAGATTCGTGGAGCGGTTCGTGCCGGCCGTCGCGGCACTCCGTACCGGAGATCCGTTACTCGATACCACCGATGTCGGACCGATGATCGATCAGGCCAATGCGGAGCGGGCCGAGGCCTGGATCGGTGAGGCCGTGAAGGCGGGAGCACGGCTGGCGGCAGGGGGACATCGGACTGGCGCGGTCCTCGAGCCGACCGTGCTCCTCGATACCGAGAGCGGCATGCGGGTCAACTGCGAGGAAATCTTCGCGCCGGTCACGACGGTGCGGCGGTACACTGACTTCGAGGCGGCCATCGCGATCGTCAATGATTCGCCCTTCGGGCTCCAGGCGGGGCTCTTCAGCAACGACATGCGGCGGATTTTCCGGGCCTGGGAACTCATCGATGTCGGCGGGCTGGTGATCAACGATGTGCCGGGCTGGCGCGTAGACCATGCACCGTACGGCGGCGTGAAACAGTCGGGGCAGGGGCGTGAGGGAGTGCGCTACGCGATCGAGGAAATGACGGAGCTGCGGCTGCTGATGGTGGGAGGGTGAAGGGTGGTGAGCGGTAAGCGGTGAGGGGTGAGCGGGAGCTACGCGGCCGACAATCCCATAATCACCTCTAATTTTTCAACTTTCAACTTTCAACTTTCATCTTTCATCTTTCATCCTTCATCTTTCAACTCCTAATTCCTGATACTCTCTCTGCTCTCGAGACTGCAACTCGCGGAGGACATGTGCGACGATTCTTCCTGGTGGGACTTCTCCTTGCAGCTGGCGCACTCCCGGGTCCGGCGCATGCCCAGGCGGCCCCCGACAGCGCGGCACGCGCCGCGACACGCGAACGGAACGCACTCTTCCGGGCCAAGCGGGTCCCGCATCAGGCCGGCTTCCGGGTCTTCATCGTGCCCGACATGGAGGGCATGGGGAGCGCGGTGGACGTCCACGAGGTGATCGCCGGGAATGAAGGCGAACACTACAAGACACTCACCAGCCCCGACTACTGGGATCGCTTCCGGAGCCTCCTGACCCAGGAGGTCAACGCGACGATCAAGGGCGCCCGGCTTGCCGGCGCCGCGAGTTTCGTGGTGAACGAGGGTCACGGCGGTAATCTCTTCGCCAATGTCCTCCCCGGCGAGCTCGACAGCACGGCGCTCCTGGTTCGCGGTTTCCCCAAGCCGCTGATCATGATCACCGGCCTCGACAGCACCTTCGGCACCCTGATGTTCACCGGTGCGCATGCCAACGCCGGCAGTCCCGGCGTCATGGCTCACAGCTACGCCTTCGATGCCTTCACCGTGAATGGGAAGAAGCTCAACGAGGTGGGGATCAACGCGCTGATCGCCGGTGAGATGGGCGTCTCGGTCTCGCTCATCAGCGGCGACGATGTGATGGTCGAGGAAACCAAGGAGATGCTCGGCAACGGTGTGATCGGCGTGGTCGTGAAGCAGGCCGTCGGCCGGAGCGCGGCGATCACCTGGAGTCCCGCGAAGGTGCGCCACATGCTGCAGGTCGCCGCCGCCGAGGCCGTCCGGCGGGAGCGGAGAGGAGACTTCAAGCCGCTCGTCATGGACAAGCCCTACACCGTGGATTTCACGATGCGGAAGAGTTATCCGGACAGCATCGTGGCCGCAGTCGCGGCGCTTCCCGATTTCAAGCTCGAGCGCACCGGAGACCGAAGTTTCCGGCTCGTGACGAGCAGCGCCCGCGAAATGGGTTACCTGCTGGACACCATCGAAGAGACGGTGCTGCACTGATGCGCGCGCTCATCCTGGTCGCCGCGCTCACGATTCCTCCGGCGCTCTTCGCGCAGGGGCAACCGCAGCAGCCGGTCACGCCCACCGGTGCGCTCGCGCCCTCGGCCGCAACTCCAGCGGCGGCGCCGAGGGATACCACGCCGCCCGGCGCCTACTTCGGCGTCACCGAGTATCAGCTTGCCCGCGAGAAGCTGGAGAAGGACATGCAGCCGGGCGGCTTCAGCGTGTACATCATCGCGGACATGGAAGGCCTCGCCTCCGCCGTGCGGAACGGCACCGAGATGCGGCCGGTGGATCGCGGCGGCACGACGCAGCACGAATG
This sequence comes from Gemmatimonadota bacterium, assembly GCA_040002695.1. GTDB lineage: Bacteria > Gemmatimonadota > Gemmatimonadetes > Gemmatimonadales > GWC2-71-9 > JBDUEA01. The sequence continues at coordinate 20,556 of JBDUEA010000041.1, forward strand.
GTTCCGCCAGGAGATGACCGATGAGGTGAACGCCGTCATCGCCGGCGCGCGCTCGGCGGGCGCCACGCAGTTCATCGTGAACGAGGGACATGGCGGGACGCTCTTCCGGAATATCCTCGTCGAAAAGCTCGATCCCGAGGCGATTCTCATCCGCGGCTATCCGAAGCCGATCGTGATGTCCACGGGCCTGAACCCGAAAGTGGACGCCATGATGATCGTCGGCGCGCATGCCAATGCGGGGAGCCCGGGCGTCATCTCCCACAGCTATGCGTTCGATTCCTTCACGGTGAATGATCGTCGGCTGAATGAAACCGCAATCGCGGCATTCATCGGCGGCGAGATGGGCGTGCCGATGGCGCTGGCAGCAGGAGACGACGCGCTCACCGCTGAAACGCCGCAGATGGTCGGCCCGCTCGAGACCGTGACCGTGAAGACTGTGGTGAGCAGGGCGGCGGCCATCGCCTGGTCTCCCGCGGAGGTCCACCGGATGCTCCGCGCCGCCGCCGCGCGCGCCGTGCGGCGGGTGAAACTCCATCAGATCAAGCCACTGGTGATTCAGAAGCCGTATGCGGTACGGTTCTGTCTCCGCCAGTCATTCGTCAAGGATGACTGGGTCCGGGAAACCGTCGGTAAACTCGAAGGCGTGAAGCCCGAGTCGGTGCCCGGCTGCTACGCCTACAACACCGATTCGGCCGAAGAGGTGGGCAACCTGCTGAACGAGATCGAGTGGACGGTGCTCAAGCCATGACTTCGCACGGCTGGACGACAGCCGATCTCTGTGACGCGCATCCGGACCGGGTGCGCGTCGCCGAGGCGATTTTCCGAGATTACGGTGGAAGCCGGGAGTTCACCGGTGAAATATCGACGGTCCGCGTGCGCGAAGACTACCGGCCGATATTGCAGGCGCTGAGCGAACCCGGGAGAAACCGCGTGCTCGTGGTTGACGGAGGTGGGTCAGTGAGCCGAGCCATCCTCGGCGAGAAACTCCTCGGCACTGCCCAGCGGAACGGCTGGGCCGGTGTCGTCGTCAACGGAGCGGTGCGAGACACCGCGCTCACGACCCTCATCCCGATCGGGCTCCGCGCGCTCGGCACGATTCCGCAGCGCGGCGAATCCGGCGCGCACAGCGCGCGCGACGAACCCGTGGTGTTCGCCGGCATCACCTTCACGCCGGGCGGAAGGCTCTGGGCCGATGTGGATGGGATAATCGTCGCGGACGGCGAGCTTTAATTTTCAATAAGTTCACCACGGAGGCACAGAGATACCCCGGCTTTTCTCTGTGCCTCTATGGTAAATCGTTCCTGCATCACCCCCGCGGCGAGATCTTCCAGTAGACTCCGTACCTCTCATCGAACAGCCGGTTGAATGGCACGAAGGTGATGTCGCTCGGCTGACCCGCCGTCACGAATTCCAGTGTCCGCCCCGGAACGGGATGGATCCAGTCATTCGGATTGTCCGATTGCGCGATCAGCTCAGGCGCGGGAGCCGGCTTCTCCTTGAACTCAGGCACCGTCCTCGGCATTGTCGGCTCGGCGCGAAGATTCTCCGGCGTGAGGCCCTCCGTGCCCATGCGTCCGACCAGGACGAGCGGACCGTACATGATTGCCTGCAGTGACGGGTCGTCAGGCATCGGATGGGTGTGCAGTCCCATCGGCAGCGTGACCTCGACCCGGTCTCCATCCTTCCAGGTCCGGGTAAGCGCGAAGTAGCTCCCCGGTTCGGCAAATCCATCCAGCAACTTCCCGTTGAGTCGAGCACCGCCGCCATGTAGCGTCCACGCGGGCACACGGATCCGCAGGGTGAATGCCGTCGCCTTCGGCGCATGAATGGTGAGCGTAGTTGTAGCCTGGTCCGGAAACCGGGTCTCCTGCACGACCCGCACGCCCCGCTCACGCCACTCGACTTCCGACGGTATGAAGAGGTTGACGTAG
>JBDUEA010000042.1:0-21909 GCA_040002695.1 Gemmatimonadota bacterium
GCCGCGAACGTGAACAGGTACGGAATCTCATACGCGATGATTCCCATGCTGACCATCACATCATAGGCGCCTTTCACGCTCGTACCCGCCTGTCCGAGAAAAATGAAGATCACGCCGAGTCCGGCCTGTGTCAGCAGCGCCACCCAGGGAGTTCCCCAGCGCGGGTGCATCCGGGCGAATGCACGGGGCAGGTAATGATCGAGCCCGGCGACGAACGGCAGCCGCGCCGTCGCGGCGAGCCACGCGCCCACAGCGCCGATGTTGCTCAGCGCCACGAGTAGCGCCACGATCGGCGCGATACCGATCACCCCGATGCGATCCGCACTTCTCGTGATCGCTTCCATGATCCCGGCGAGGCCGGTCACTTCGCGCTGCGGCAGCGCGATCAGCACCGCGGCCGTCCCCGCGATATAGGCCAGCGTCACCAGCGTTCCCGCCAGCAGCAGCGCACGCGGCAGGGTCTGGCGCGGATTCCGGATCTCGTCTCCCATGAAAGAGGCCGCCTCCGATCCGCCGAACGCGAAGATCAGCGCCGCAAAGAAAATCAAATCCTTGAGATGGGTGCTCGGCACCATCGCGGACGCGGTGAACGCGGTCGCCGAGCCGAAGCGTGCCCACGCGATACCGGCGATCACGAGCAGAATCCCTACGGGAGCCCATGTCCCGATGCCGCCGAGGTTGTGCAGCCACTTCCCGACGCCGAGGCCGACGATGTTCACGCCGGTTGCAAGCACCATCGCGGCGACGGAGAAGAGGATGTAATACGTAGGACTGGTGGAGAGATCGAGATAGCGGGTGCCGAAGATGTAAAGCGCATTGCTCGCCGTGAAGTAGAGCACGCTCGGAAAGTACGGCAGGTTGCTGGCCCAGTATGTCCAGCCCGTCATGAAACCACCGAAATCACCAAAGGCGATCTTGGCCCAGGTATAGATTCCCCCAGTGTCCGGATGTCGGGAACCGAGTTCGACGACGGTGAACGCGAGCGGCAGAAAGAATCCGACCCATGCGACCAGCCAGATCACGATCGCGCTGGGCCCCGCACTCGCCGCCGTCGCAATCCAGCGCAGTGAGACGCCGGTGACCACGAAGAAAAGGACGAGGTCCCGGAAGCCCATCGCGCGACCGGTACCATGAGTGGACATTGGATCGCGAGTGTGAGGAAGGACTGGCGGGTAGAAGGTGCTCCCGACACTCCCCGGGGGAATGACGTCAGGGTGTTGAGGTTACGGCGCTCCGAACCGATCGTCAATGCGGACGCGATCATGGAAACTCGCAATGGTGACACCGCTTCGAGCCGATTGCGCTCAATCTGTCGCTGATGACGCGGCCCCGGAGGCGCTCGCTGCCAGCTCGCGCACGGCGTCCATGATGGTCTCCACGCCTGCCGGTCGCCGGTGCACGAGTGTCCAGGCGCCGTGGTGAATATGCGGACCTTTCCTCGATACCTCCGGTACGCCTCGCGGTGCGCCCCCTTGACCCGTATTTGCTCCGTTGCCTCGTTGCCGCTGGCCGTGCTTTTTTTCTCGCTGTATGGCACCCCGTCGGCGTCCGCCCAGGTATCGGTCGATGTGGACACCGTCACCCCTCCAAGCCTCGGCCGGGCGGTCGAGTATCGCGTGGTCCTGCCGGCCGGCTACGACACGACTCGACGTTATCCGGTTCTGTGGCTGCTCCACGGCTACGGTGGCGGAGACGCCGATTGGCTCGAGCTCACGTCGCTGCGGCGCTATGTGGATCGCTATCCGCTCATAGTCATTCTCCCGGATGCCATGAATTCATGGTATGTCGATGCACCCGGGGACTCCGCCTCCCACTATGAGGCCTATCTCGCGCAGGATCTCCCTGCCGATGTGATCCGCCGGTACGCCGTGGACACCTCTCGACAGGCCATCGCCGGACTTTCCATGGGAGGATATGGAGCCCTCACCATGGGCATGAGATATCCGCGCCGCTTTCGGTTCGTAGGCGCGATGAGCGCGGCGCTCTCGGTCCCATCCCGCCACGATCCGGTGCTCGAAGGCGCACGCCCGAGCATCACCCGCGCCTTCGGTGCCCGGCCGAGCGCGCATTGGGACGCGCACGATCCCTTTCTGCTATTTCGCATGACACCAGCGGCGTCCCTTCCCTTCTTCTATCTCGCAATCGGCGAGTCGGACGGATTCCCCACCTTTCTCGGACTCAACCGCGCATTGACGGATTCGTTGCGCGAGTACGGCGCTTCCTATGAGTATCACGAGCGGCCAGGTGGCCACGATTGGCGCTTATGGAATGCTGAATTGCAGCCGATGCTCGCCCGGATGTGGATCGAGCTGACTGCGCTCCGAATTCCGGAGACACACACCGGACATCACTGACCTCGCAGCTCCGGTCCGGCAGAAATTGCTTGCTCCCGCTGTTTCACGGGGACAATTGGTCGCTCAGCCATGCCCTCATGACTTCCCGTCCTGCCAATCGTCTAATTCCTGAGCGGTGACCAAAGCGTGTACAGCGTCTACGGTGCCTGCAATCACATCGCCGGCGCTCGCTTCCTGTTACCGTCACGCATCGAGGGCAGTCGCGGCGCGATGAGGTCCGAATTTGATTCCGTTGCTTCGTGTCACCATCGTGTTTCGGCCCTTGACAGGCGCAAGCATTCGGACAATCGTGGGCACGCGCCTTCCTCTGAATATCGCTTTCAGTTGATTGCCGGAATCGGCGAGCCGGATGGGCCCGTTTCCGGCTCCTCATGCAGTCCGTCCAGCACGGGCAGGTGCGTCGCAAATGAATCAGCCTCCTGCGTCCACCGCTCCAACGACACTCGAGCCCGAGCCTCCGGTCTCTCCCGGTCGTCACGAGGACCAGCGCGTGCCTGAACACCCGGCGCGGCATTCCAACTCGTTCGGTAGACGCTGGCGTGAGCTGAAGCGCTCACCCGAGACGACCGAACTTCACCAGCCCAAGCCCCCTCGCGGAATTGCCCCGCCCCAGATGCCGGCCCTGCAGAGCACGCTTCGCGCGCTCTCCCGGTGCACGGGCATCCTGGTTCTGGGCGTAGCGGCTCTCGGGATCCTCGGCTGGAAACTCGGACTGCCGTCGCTCGATCTGCTGGCTCTCGGTTCGCGCTCCATGAAACCGAATATCGCGATCGCGCTCCTCTTCGCAGGCCTCTCGCTGATCCTGCAGCCGCGCCGGAGGTCGAATCGCTGGATGCGCTGGATGGCCGCGCTTTCCGCGCTTCCCATCGTGCTGATCGGCCTGCTCACATCGGCGGAATATTGGCTCGGCCGGTCTCTCGGCATCGACAGTCTCTTCTTCCGGGACATGCTCACCCCGTCCGGCATCATCTCACCCGGACGAATGACACCCGTCGCGGCGGCGAGCTTGCTGCTGGCCGGATGTGCGCTGCTCCTGCTCTGCATCTGGAGACGGCCCGCGCAGGTCTCCGCCCAGGTCATGGCCATGCTCCTCGTCCTGGTCTCGCTCTTTGCGCTGCTGGGATATCTCTACGGACTTCAGGCCCTCGCGGAAGTCCGTCCCTTCAGCGCGATGTCCGTCCAGACCGCGAGCATGTTCCTGATCGTCGGCCTCGCGACGCTCGCCGCGCACCCAGAGCGCGGTCTCATGGCGGTCGCCACCAGTGCATCCGCCGGCGGCATCACGCTCCGACGCCTCCTCCCCGCCGCGGTCGCGATCCCCATTCTCCTCGGCTGGCTTCGATTGCTGGGCGAACAGGCCGGCCTCTTCGGAGCGGAGCTGGGCATCGCCTTCGTCGTGTTCGGATTCATCATGATTTTCTCCTACTTCGTGTGGACCGACGCGACCCAGCTCCACAGTCTCGACACCGAGCGCGAACGGGCCAGCGCCGCGCTGCGGGATAGCGAGGAACGGTTTCGCGCGACGTTCGCACAGGCCGCGGTCGGCCTCGCCCACCTTGGGCTCGATGGCCGATGGCTGCGGGTGAACCCGCGCCTCTGCCAGATTCTCGGTCACGATGCCGCCCAGCTGCTCGACTGTACGTCCCAGGCGCTCACCTACGCGGCGGATCTCGAAGCGGATGCGGAGCAGTCTCGCCGGCTGCTGGCCGGCGGAGTCCCGACCTATGCGCTCGAGAAACGCTATGTCGATCGCGAGGGCCGGACGGTCTGGGTGAATTTCACTGCGTCGCTCGTGCGGACTCAGAAGGGAGAGCCGGAATACGTCGTCGCCATCATCGAGGATATTCACGAGCGCAAACGGGTCGAGACCGGCTTGCACCTGCTCGCGGATGCGGGTGTCGTCCTGAGCTCCAAGCTCGACTTCGAAGAGACCCTCGACGCCTTTGCCCGGCTCGCCGTGCCCGCGATCGCCGACTGGTGCACAGTGGACTTGAGCGCAGACGGTGAACGGTTTGAGCGCGTCACCTCGCGCTATGCCCACCCCGTCCGAGCGGCCCGCATGGCGGACCCGGCGCCCGTTTCGCTTTCCGAGGGCCGCGCGACAACCGCGATTCGGAGCGTCTGGCGGGCCGGTCGTTCGGAGCTGCGGCAGGCTGCCACAGGTACCAGGGCCGGGTCGAGCGCCGGTGCCGTATTTCCAGAAATGCTCGAAACGGACGCCACGTCCGCCATGCTCATCCCACTCCAGGCCCGCGGTCAGACGATGGGCGTCATCAGTTTCGCGACCGCGGAATCTGGACGCCGGTATTCACCTGCGGACCTGCTCATGGCCGAAGAGCTGGTCCGTCTCGCCGCTCTGTCCGTCGCCAATGCCCGCCTCTACCGCGAGGCCCAGGATGCCCGGCAGAGCCTCGAGGGATATGCGGCAACGCTCGAGCAGAGGGTGGACGAGCGCACGGCCGCCGCGACGGAACGCTCCCGGGAGCTGGCGCGCTCGAACCAGGAGCTGGAGCAGTTCGCCTACGTCGCGAGCCACGACCTGCAGGAGCCGCTCCGCATGGTCGCCAACTTCACTCAGCTCCTCGCGCGGCGATATGGCGATCGGCTGGGGCCGGATGCGGATGAGTTCATCGGCTATGCGCTGGAAGGCGTGGACCGGATGCATGCGCTCATCCGTGGCCTCCTCGAGTTTGCCAGGGTCCGTGGCGACGAGCTCGCCTTTGACATGGTCGATCTCGAGCGGACGCTCGACGACACGCTCAAGGATCTCACGCCCTCGATCGCATCCGCGGGGGCCATCATTACTCGTGAACCGCTCCCGACTCTCAGGGCGGACCCGAGGCAGATGGAACAGCTGTTCGTCAACCTGCTCAGCAACGCCATCAAGTTTCGCGGCTCGGCGCCACCGCAGGTGCACGTGAGCGCTCTTCGGATGAACGGAGAATGGCTGCTGGCCATCGAGGACAATGGAATCGGCATCGCCGCCAGCCACGTCGACCGGGTCTTCCAGATATTTCAGCGTCTCCACCCGAGGAAAGACTATCCTGGAACCGGAATCGGGCTGGCGCTCTGCCGGAAAATCGTCGAGCGTCATGGCGGCCGGATCTGGGTCGAATCCACGCCGGGACGAGGTTCCACCTTCCACATCGCCCTGCCCGCGGCTTAGCTGAGACCCCGGGCAGTTGAGCATCCGGTGCCCCCCGCGCCGCACCTTACCAACCCTCGCTGCCCTCCGTACTTTCTGTCCATCAATTCATCCTGCGGCTCTCGGCAATGAAGCGCCCTGAAGCCGGTCGCCACTTATTGACGGAAAGGTCAGTTATGAAGCGCGAGCCTCTTTTCGCTGTCGCGGTGCTGTTGGCGGCATCGGCCGGAGCCCTGGCGGCTCAGGATGTCGTTCCCAAGGTGGAGTATCAGGCGGGGCATGCCGGGATGGAAAAGAAGGTCAAGGGTTCGCTCTCCCTCTCCGACACCGACATCAAGTTCCTGGACGAGACCGGGGCACCGGTTATCACCATTCCGCTTGCCAGCATCACCGATGTTTCGTCGAGTGTTGACCGGAAAGAGGCGAGTGTCGGCTCGAAGATCGCTTTCGGCTTCCTCGCAAAGTCACGCAAAGAGGAGCTGATCACGGTCTCCTTCGAATCGTCGGAGACAGCTGAGGGGGTCATTTTCAAGACGGACAAGAACGTTTCGGCGGGGGTAGTGGCCAAGATCCAGTTTCACATGAAGCGCGCCGGCGTGGGCCCAGCGACTGCTGGGTCGAGTCCCGAACCGGTCAGGCATCCTCCGGCTCAGCCGGCTCCCGGTTCTCCGACCGCCCCCTGATCTGCAAACAACCGGAGCGGAGGGCGGTCGCCCTTCGCTCCGTGGTCGATTCATTTTCGACCTGTACGCGTCGCGTCCATTGTGCTTTGGGCCGTTTTCCTCCGCAGTCCCCGTCGAGAGATGACGCCGTAGATTCCCAGGAAACTGGGGTCCTAATGGGTTTGCGGGTAATAACCAAGATTGCGTATTTTCGGACCGTTGACGTGATGCTGTCATGACAGGGACTATATAATGTATCGAAAATACGCTATCAGATTTGTGCTAACCTCCATGGTTAGTCATACCAACTCACCAATTCTCGAGGCGAAAGGCCCTGCGAGGCACCCGTCGAAATCAGCCGGTGAGTGGTAAACGACAAGCGGTACGCGGGCGCTCGACCCTCGCCTATCGACTATGGATAGGGCGCGATACTTGTCCGATATCTACCCTTCCTTCCCCCCTCCCACCCGGCCATCTTCGACCGGTCCAGCGTGCTCTTCGAGACGCTTGGGCAATACTGCTTGTCCCCTGCCACCTGCCACCTACCCATCCATGCCCGCTCCCGGCGATCAACTTCTCAGCACCTGGAATCGACTGAGCCCAAAGCCTGGGGGACGCTGGCTCTTTGCCCGGCTCCTCGGACGGATGGTGCCCTACACCGGGACGATCTCACCGCGTGTGCTCGAACTGAGACCGGGTCATGCCAAGGTCATGATCCGGGACCGCCGGGGCATCAGGAATCATCTGAACTCGATTCACGCGGTGGCCCTCGTCAACCTCGGTGAGGTGACCAGCGGACTCGCCATGCTTGTGGGGCTCGAACGAAATGTCCGGGGCATCGTCACGTCGCTTTCAACGGAGTTTCACAAGAAGGCACGTGGGCCGCTCACCGCCACGTGCGATTGCACAGTCCCACTCATTACGATCCCGGTGGACCACGACGTACGGGCTGAAATCAGAGACGAGGCTCGGGAAGTTGTGGCGACAGTAACCGCGCGCTGGCGCCTCAGTCCCACATGAATCGAAGCGACCCTTCCATCCCAGGCGTGGGCTCACTGCTCGACACTCCCTTCGCCAGACAGACCGGAATCGAGGTGCCGCTCGTGTGCGGGGCCATGTATCCGTGCAGCAACCCGGAGCTGGTTGCCGCGGTCTCCGAGGCGGGCGGCATCGGCGTCGTGCAGCCGATCTCGCTGACCTACGTCTACGGCCACGACTTCCGGGAGGGACTCCGGCTCATCCGGCGTCTCACCAGCCGGCCAATCGGGATGAATGCGCTGATCGAACAGTCCTCGCGCAGTTACCACGACCGGATGACTCGCTGGGTGGAAATCGCCCTCGAAGAAGGCGTGCGCTTCTTCGTAACTTCACTCGGAAATCCTCGCTGGGTGGCACAACGCGTCCATGCGGCCGGAGGAATCGTCTATCACGATGTGACCGAGAAGAAGTGGGCCGAGAAGGGAGTGGCGGGAGGTGTAGATGGACTGATCGCCGTGAATCGGAGGGCGGGTGGACACGCAGGAGAGCGGACCGCCGAGGCGCTGCTGGCCGAGCTTGCCGGTTTCAACGTGCCGGTCATCTGCGCCGGCGGAGTCGGCACCGCGGAGGAATTCGCGGCGGCCCTTCGCCTGGGCTATGCCGGCGTGCAGATGGGCACCCGATTCATCGCGACCACCGAGTGCCGGGCCAGCGAGGCCTACAAGGCCGCGATCGTCCGTGCGCGCGAGGATGATATCGTGCTCACCGAACGGATCACTGGGGTGCCGGTCGCGGTCATCCGGACGCCCTATATCGATCGCCTCGGCCTTCGCGCCGGACCGATCGCGCGCTGGATGCTGCGAGGCCGACGAACCAAGCGCTGGATGCGCACCATCTACGCCCTCAAATCCCTCTGGCAACTCAAGCGCGCCTCGCTCGACGAGACGGGACGCCGGGACTACTGGCAGGCAGGTCGTAGCGTCCGTGGGATCGATGCCATCGAACCCGCAGGCCAGATCGTCCGGCGTTGCGCGGAGGCAGCAGCGGTTCCTACCTGAGCGCTGTGAAGGTGAACCCGATTCTCCCGCCGATGCCATTCACGCCCGACACGATGCAAGGATCTCCGCATGCGGCTTCGTACCGTCCTGATCATTTTCGCGTCGGGTGTCGCGGCGATACCGCTCCGCGCTCAGAGCCCGGCCCCACATTTCGATTTCGACAGCCTCCAGCGGGAGGCGGTCACCCTGCTCACGCAGTACATCCAGATCAACACAACGAATCCGCCGGGCAACGAGCTTGCCACCGCGCGCTGGCTTAAGGCCGTACTCGCAAAGGAAGGAATCGAAGGGCAGATCCTCGACACCGCCGAGCTTGGACCGGGTCGCGCGAATTTTTACGCGCGACTCACAGGCACCGGTCGCAAAAAGGGCCTGGCCCTCGTGCACCACATGGATGTCGTGCCCGTCACGCGCGCGAACTGGTCGGTCGATCCCTTCGCGGGACTGGTCAGGGACGGATATGTGTGGGGTCGCGGGACCATAGACATGAAGGGCCACGGCATTATTCAACTCATGGCGTTCATCGCCATCAAGCGCGCCGGCATACCTCTCGACCGGGACATCGTGTACATCGCCAACGCAGATGAGGAGACCGATGGCCTCGGCGCCATCACCTTCGTCAAGCGTCACCCCGACCTGCTGCAGAACGTCGAATATCTGCTGACTGAGGGCGCGGACACCCGGGTCGAGAACGGCAAGGTGAAATGGTGGGGAATCGACGTGGGTGAAAAACGTCCGTACTGGCAGAAGATGACGGTCGAGGGAAAAACCAGCCACGGATCGGTCCCCACGGGTGACAACCCAGTGCCGCGGCTCGCGCGCGCCATTGAGCGGATTGCGGCCTGGCAGACGCCGATCCGGGTGACACCCGCTGTCGCCCGATTCTTCAAGGCCCAGGCGCCGTTCGAGACCGGGGAGCATCGGATCTGGCTCGCCGATGCCCAGTCGGCCATCCGTTCAGCTCGAGCGCGCGCCTGGCTCACGAGTGATCCCGAGCGAAACGCACTGCTCCGGAACACCATCTCGCCCACGGTGCTCCTCGGCTCAAACAAGACGAACACCATTCCGCAAACTGCTTCCGCCGAGATCGACATCAGGCTCCTGCCGGATGAGGACACCCTGGCCTTCCGGCGCCGGATCGAGGCCGTGATCGGCGACCCGCGCGTGAAGCTCACCACGCTGGCCGAGGTGCCGCCACGATACGACGCTCCGCTCGGCACCGAACTCTTTCACGCGATCGAAAGAGTCGAGGCCCGCATGCTTCCAGGGGTCCCGGTTGCCACGCCCATAAGCGCCGGCGCCTCGGATCGTCCGACATATGCGCAGGCGGGGATCATCTGCTACGGTCTCGATCCGTATCTCATCGAGCTGACCGACAACGAGCGCGGTGTTCATGGCAACGACGAGCGGATCTCCGTCGAGAACGTCGGATTCGGCGTGAAGTTCTACGTGGGTCTGCTTCAAGAAATACAGTAGGAGGGCCAGCGCTGTCGGGAGGACCGGCAACACACCGTGGTCCTAAGGCCGGCCTCCTCATTTCCTCGCCATTCAACCTGCTCGAAATCGGACTCCGCACCGAACCCGCTCCATCCCTCCGGGTACCATTCAAAATCGCGTAGTGTCGTAAGTCATTATTCCACAGTACGTTATGTGGATATCCTGTGGATAGAGTGTTCATCTTTTTGTGGACAACGCCGGAACTCAATGGGCCAGCGTATGTTCGGCCCCATAACGGCGGTCGAATCCATGCCGGCCTGAACCGATATCGAGAGGGAGATCCCGATGGCACCACGGGCTATTTGGAGTGGCGTTGTCAGCTTCGGCATGGTGAGCATCCCTGTCAAACTGTTCAGCGCGACGCGTTCGGAAGACATCTCGTTCAAGCTCATTCATTCGACCTGCGGCACGCCCATTCAACAGAAGCGGTGGTGCCCCACGGATGAGGAAGAAGTGCCGTGGGACGAAGTGGTGCGTGGATACCAGTATGCCAAAGGCAAATTCGTCACACTGACGGACGAGGACTTCGAGCAACTGCCGCTTGCCAGCAAGCATACGATCGAGATCGTGGCATTCGTGGAGGCATCGGAGATCGATCCGGTCTACTACGAGAAGAGCTATTACCTGGCACCGGACAGCAAAGGTGAAAAGCCGTACGCGCTGCTGTTCAAGGCGCTGGAAGAAAAAGGTCTCTCCGCAATCGCTTCGATTACCATGAGGAAGCGCGAACAGCTCTGCGCCATCCGGCCCCACGGCGGAGCCATCGTCCTCGAAACGCTCTTTTATGCCGACGAGGTGGAGCTCGAGCGCCAGGTGGATCAGGCGGCCCCGAAGATCCGGGAAAAGGAGCTGGAGATGGCCTACGTTCTGATCGACCTGCTCCGCAAATCGTTCGATCCCACCGAATATCGCGACCACTATCGGGAGGCACTGGCGGAGTTGATCGACGCGAAGCTCGAAGGGAAGAAGATCGTCACGGCGCCGCCCGTCCGGGACACGAAGGTGATCGATCTGGCCGACGCCCTTGCTCGAAGCGTCGCAGCGGCCCGGAAGGGGACGAAGGCGGTTCGGCCAGGCGCCAGGCGAGCGGCCTCGCATGCCGCTGCACCGCGGCGCGCGAGAAAATCCACCACCCGGGCGAGCGCCCGAAAGGTGGGCTGACGTGCCCGCCAGGTCAGCAGCGGCCTCGAGGGTCACCGAGATCCTCGATCAGCTCGAAGGAAAAAAGTCGCCGGGCGAGTTGTCGATCGGCCGGGATGTGGTGCGGGTCAGCCACCTGGACAAGGTGCTGTGGCCAGAGGCGAAGCCCGCGATCACGAAGCGTGACCTGCTCCGCTACCTCGCTCGAGTTTCTCCCTGGCTGCTTCCGCATCTCGACAACCGGCCGGTGTTCGTCAGCCGGTTTCCCGACGGCGTGAAGGGAAAGAGCTTCTTTCAGAAGGTGTGGGAGGATAGGCCGGATTACGTGAAGACCGTTTCGATCTGGTCCAGCGACAACGATGCGTCCCGGGACTACCTGAGGGTCGCGAACCTTCCGACGCTGCTCTGGCTCGGCCAGATGGCCTCACTCGAATTGCACGTCTGGTTTTCCCGGATCTCCGGCGGGGCGGACGTGCGCGGGATCGGCGCGAACTTCGACCGATCGGAGGAGACTCTCGATGGCTCGCGCCTCAACTATCCCGATTTCCTGGTCGTCGATCTCGACTCTTACGACTACTCGGGCCGCGAGGCCAAGGGAGCGGAACCGGAGCTCCATCGCCGCGGTTTCAGCCGAGTCCGGGAAGTGGCATTCGCGCTGCGGGAACTGGTCGAGCCGCTCGGTCTCAGCGCCTTCGTCAAGACATCGGGCCGAACCGGCCTGCACGTCTACCTGCCGATTCTCCGTCGTTTCACCTTCGATGAAGTGCGTGCCATGGCGGAAACACTCGGCAGTTATCTCGCGGAACAACGGAAGGACGTGACGCTCAACTGGTCGGTGGAGAAGCGGAAGGGCAAGGTGTTTTTCGACTTCAATCAGAATGTCCGAGGAAAATCGCTGGCGTCGATCTTCTCACCGAGGCGTCATCCGCGCGCGACAGTGTCAATGCCCGTTACCTGGGATCAGCTCGAGAAGGTCTACCCCACCGACTTCACAATGCGCACCGCGCCGGACCTGCTGGAGGAATCCGGCGATCCATGGTCCGACATTCTCGATGCGAAGGCGAATCTCGCCCGGGCGCTGGGATCGGGCAAAGCACTGGTACCCGCCGGATGAGAGCGCCGACCGCAACGCGGCGGGTCCGGCGCCACGGCGGAGCTCCGCGCTCGAAGCGAACCAGCGTCAACTCGGCGGGGCCGTTGCGCCGGCAACCGCCTGCGTGGATTCCTCCGATGCTGGCCACTCTGGTCGAACCGCATGCGCTTCCCGGTGGATGGATCTACGAACCGAAGCTGGATGGCTGGCGTTGTCTCGCAGTGGCCGGTCCAGGTGGCGCGCATCTCTTTTCCCGAAACCGGAAATCACTCGACGACGCGTACCCTGAATTGGTGGAAGCGCTTCGCCGGGCCGCGAGGGGTCCCGGGATCTACGACGGCGAAATCGTCGCGATCGACCCTCGGACCGGCATCTCCAGCTTCTCGCAGCTGCACCGCCGGATTCCAGGAACCAAGGGTGCGCGCAGCCGGAGGACCGGGACATCGATCGAGCTCTGGCTCTTCGACGCGCTCTGGTACGAGGGCCTCGACCTGAGACAGCTGCCGCTGGTCGACCGGAAAGCTGTCTTGCGTGACGCCATCCGCTTCGGCGGGGCGCTGCGCTTTACTCCCGCAGTGAACGGCACCTTCGCCGAGTTGTACGGCAAGGCCTGCGCGCACGGCGAGGAAGGGCTCATCGGCAAGCGCGCGGACAGTCCCTATGTCTCCGGGCGCTCGGCCGACTGGGTCAAGCTCAAATGCGTGAATGAACAGGAGCTGGTGATCGGCGGCTGGACCGACCCGAGGGGTTCGCGTACTTCATTTGGCGCGTTGCTGGTGGGTTACTACGAGGACGGCGAATTGCGGTACGCCGGTAAAGTCGGTACCGGCTTCGATGCGAAGACGCTTCAGCTGCTGGAGCGAAAACTCAGGCCGCTGGCCCGGAGCACCACGCCGTTTACCTCGGTCACGAAGAAATCGCTCCTGCCACGCTCCACCGAGGTGCACTGGGTGAAGCCAACGCTGGTCGGGCAGTTCGGATTTGCGGAGTGGACGCCGGACGGCCTGTTGCGGCATCCGAGATTCCTGGGACTGCGGGATGACAAGGCGGCAGCGGACGTGGAGAGAGAAGTGAGGAGATGAGCGTTGCGGTGGGGGTCTAGTGACCTCCGCTCCGAAATGATTCGGTGGCTCGCTTGCCGCGCGGCCGGCCGGAGGCGGCGTGTTTCTCCGGCAGCAGGTAGACCGCCGCGAGCACTCCATGCACCGCGAGACTCGCCCAGACATTGACGAAGGCCAGCCCAAAGGCGATCGCGTATGCAAACGGCCCGAGGCCGTATCGAAGGGTGATGACCCGGATCGTCGCAGCGTCCGCATCGGGTCCGAGGAGGCGTTCGCCCCGGATGGCGTACCACCAGAGCGCGTTGTACGCGAGAGAAATCACGATCAGGGTCGCGCCGTACGCCGCCACAGCGATCGTTCGCTGCTCGAGGTCGGGGAGATAGGCGGCGAGTACCGCGGTCGGAAACGGCAGGAAAGAAATACAGAGCAGGAACAGGACGTTGATCATCAGAAAATATCGGTCGGCGTGGCGCACTTGCTCGAACACACTATGGTGGTTCGCCCACATGATGCCGATCGTGACGAAGCTGATGAGATAGCCGAGGTAGGAGGGCCAGAGCCGGAGCAGTGCGTGCCAGAGTCCGCCATCCTGCAGGATGGCCTCGTGGCTCGGCACCCGAATCTCCAGCACGAGCAGTGTGATGGCGATCGCGAAGACGCCGTCACTGAACGCCTCGAGCCGTGTGGTATCGAACTGGCCTGGGGCGTGGGACATGAGGGAATGGGAAAGGGGAAATGGGGACGGGGGACGGAAATCCGAGGCGACGGCCAGCTGCAATCAACGGCCGTCTCTTACGGCTTGCGGTTCCCCACGCTGGGCTTCACTCCTACCGTCGGCTTTTCCGTCGATGTATGCCCGCTTACGAACTTCCAGCCGCCGGGTTGATGCAGCAGCGCCAGCATCATGACTCCGGACACCGTGAACGGACGGCCGGTCGAGTCGGTGACGGTCTGACGGAATGAGGTCACGACGCTCGCAGAACCGGGAGCGAGGGCCAGGATCTCCGGATCGGGAAATTCCATCCGCGTCCAAGTGCTCGTATGGAACGCACGAAACGCGTCCCGGAGCTGCTTCACCGAGTGATACCCGATCTGACCGTCCTCGGCCCAGATGAAGCCTGGATCATCGAGATAGAATCGCCCCACGGAATCCCAGTCCGCGGCATCGAACCGATTGACATAGCCGACGAGCGTGGCACGGACGCTATCGCGGATTGCTGCCGCATGCGCTGCCGGAAGACCGACTGGCTCGGCGCGCGAGCATGCCAGCACCGTGCTCGCCACGAGGCACACGGTCAGGACACGGAGTCGCCGCTTGAGACTAGTCATCCGGGCTGCTGCGGACGTGGAATGCGTGAGCTCTGTCCCGCCATCAGCTGCCAGCGCCCGTCACGCCGGATGAACGTATCGGTAAAGCGGCTCCGCGTTTCGAACGCCGAGCCGTCCTTTCGATGCCCGGTGAGAGTTGTCCGGCCCCAGACCACGGCCGTCTCGCCAAAGACCCGGACCGTCATGCTGTCGACGTCATAACCTTCCAGTGTGGCGGTCGGCGGCTGATCGAGACTCGCCACATCTTGAGCCTTCGTGGTCACCGAGCCATCGGTGCCGGTGAACAAGAACTCCGCCGCCTCCACCCGCTCGAAATACGCCTTGTCCCGGCGAATATTGGCCTGGCCAATTGCGCGCTCGATTCCGACGAGCTCGCGGACTGCCGCGGTCGAATCCTGCGCCGGCGCGCTGTGGGCGGACGAGATCAGCATGAATCCGACGATCAACTGGATTCGCATCGTGAGCCGGAAGCGAGGGATGTCGGTGGCAGTAGCATCAGGAGCCGGCGCCACGCTCCGGCCTGTGCTTCGCGGATTTTTTCGTTCCGGAAATGGAAGAGCGCCAGCCGTAGCGTACGAGCGAGACACGGCCCCGCGCGTCGAAACGCACACCTTCGCGCTCAAGCAGCATGCGCTGCGTCAGCTCGCCGCCCGGGATTCGCCGGCGGCTGATCTCGCCCTTGGCGTTGATCACCCGATGCCATGGAGCCGTTGAGCCGCGTGGCAGCGCGTGCAGGGCGTAGCCGACCTGTCGTGCATGTCCCGGAAGCCGGGCGAGACTGGCAATCTGTCCGTATGAAGCGACCCGACCACGCGGGATGCGGCGCACGACGGCGATGATACGCGCGTAGTTTCCGGACCCCTCGTTGTCCGGAGCGCTCACGCGGGTACGCGATGGACGTCCCAGCGCTCAGTCCTTCATGCGATCGTCGCCGTAGACCTCGCGGCCACGCAGAAAGGTCAGGAGCACGCGAGCGGTGTGGATCTGCTCGGGCGGAATCGCGAACAGATTCTGATCGAGAACCACGAGATCGGCATCCTTTCCGACTTCGATCGAGCCGGAAATTTTCTCGGCGCGGCTGGCCCATGCTCCCTCGATGGTATACGCGGCGATCATCTCGGCCAGCGTCGCGCGCTCCTCGGGAATCCACGCCGGCCCAGCAGTGGAATCGGGGGCGCGACGGGTGATCGCGACCTGCATGGCCTGAAGGGGATCGAGCGAGGACACCGACCAGTCGCTTCCGGCCGCGACGATGGCGCCGGTGCGGAGCACGCTTTCGATCGGATACAGCCAGCGTGAACGCGCGGGACCCAGCTTGGGCTCGGTGAGCTCCGTGATATACTCGTCCGGATAGGCCCAAAGTGGCTGGAAGCTCGCGATGACGCCGAGCGCTCTGAACCGCGGGATGTCCGCGGGATCGATGAGTTCGAGGTGCGCGATGATCGGCCGGTTGTCGTGGTGGCCGTTCGCGGCCCGCGCCTTCTCGATGGCATCGAGGGTTTCACGGATCGCCCAATCACCGATCGCATGGACGTGGATCTGGAACCCATCCCGATCGAGCGCGGCGACGAGCGCCTCGAGCGTGTCCTTCTGGACGCCCAGCTCGCCACGATCGTGACTGGTGCCAAGGTATGGTTCGAGGAGTGCGGCGGTGCGCGCCTCGATGACGCCGTCGGCGAATATTTTCGCCGCCACGGGCCGGACATTCACCGAGGAATATTTCGCCCGCCACGCCTCGAGGCGCGAGAGCTGCCCCAGCCCTTCATGCGCCTCGGTATGCATCGCCGCGACAATGCGTGCGGTGAGCCGGCCTGCGCGGTCCATTGCCTGGTAGGCCGCGAGCTTGGGTTCGTCCGCGTCGGCGTCGATCATGCCGATGATGCCCAGCCGATTCGCCAGACCGAGGGCCCGCCGGAGTGCGGCTTCGTAATCGGCGGACGTATGCTCGGGCAGCAGCCGCTCCACGAGTCCGGTCGCGGCTTCGCGCAACGTGCCCGTCGCCTCTCCGGTGTTCGGATCCCGCTCTATGCGGCCCCCGGGCGGATCCTCCGTCGAATCCGTGATGCCCGCCAGCGCCAGCGCGCGACTGTTCACCCACGCCGAGTGCCCGTCCGCGGATGCGAAATACGCCGGACGATCAGGAATGATCTGGTCGAGCAGCTGACGGGATGGACTGGCGTTCGGAAAGATCGGCAGCTGCCAGCCGTTGCCGACAATCCAGCGCTCCTCGGGATGACGCGCGGCATACGCCCGGATCGTGTCGAGGATCTGCGCCTCGGTCGTGAGATCGGTGAGCGTGCATTCGCCAAGCTCGATTCCGCCGCTGATCGGATGAACGTGACTGTCATGGAATCCGGGGAGCAGCATGTGGCCCTGCAAATCCACCACCCGCGTGTGCTGGCCGATCAGTGGAGCGACCGCCGCGTCGGTCCCCACGAACACGATTCTTCCATTCCGCACCGCGACCGCTTCCGCCCAGCTTCGGGCCGCGTCCACGGTATAGACGGCGCCATGATGGAAAACGAGATCGGCCGGCAGGTTCACGTCACGAGACTCCGGGGGGCAGAGCAGGACCGCTGCCAGCGTCAGGAGTACAGGTGTACCCCTGATCCCGCCCGCTGACATGCCCCCGGATTTTCCCCATTGAATCATGGATGCGGCCCGGTCGAGCCCTCGGCTCCCGCGCTCCAGCCGGTCGCTCCGCTGGCCCACGAGTAGGGGTCGATCCGTACGCCGCCCAGGCGACGGGACACCGCCGCCACGTTGGTGGGTGCATAGAGGAAAATCGCCGGCGGATCGGAGTTCAGGGTATCGAGGGCCTCGCGCCAGGCGGCATGCGCGGCGGCCGGCTCTGCAGTCGCTTCCGCCCGCGCGAAGAGCGAGTCGAACGTTTTGTTCTCGTAGCGGCCGAAATTGAGCGCGCCCCACCCTGCCCTGGTCCACTGGTCCGCGAGTCCGCGCGGACTGGGTTCGTCAAGATAGGCTCCGATGTAACTGTCGAACTGGCCCTTGGCGAGGCGCTGCTGGAATACCGGGAAGTCCACTCCCGTGACGGTGACCTTGATGCCGAGGCGCCGCCAGCGCTCCTGGAGAATTTCCGCGATTCGTTTACGCGTCGGGCTGGTTGCCGGCACCAGGATATCCAGCGCGAGCGGATGGCCCATTCGGGTCCGGCTGCCATCGGCAGCAGTTTTCCAGCCCGCGGCGTCGAGCTCTCGCGCGGCGGCGACGGTGTCATACGGAAGCACGGCGGTTCGATCATCCCAGATCCAGAGCAGCTGCGACATCGGTCCCGGCGGGGCTTTCGTCTCGGGCCCGAACATGGCTCTGGCGATACCAGGGCGATCCGTCGCCATCACCAGCGCTCGACGGACCGCTCGGCTGGCGACTGGAGAGACCGCTTTCGCGCCCGCATTTCCAATCCGGAAACCGAGAAATCCATAGGCGGCGGACGGATACGGCATCGCCGTCAGCGTGCTATCGGTCCGGATGCGCTCGACCCGATCGGGCGTGCCGACGGACTCGAGTAGATCGGCTTCGTGTCCGAGCACCAGGTTGAGTGCGGCGTCAGGGTCCGGGCTGAATCGCCAGACCAGCCGATGGCTCGCCGGTTTGGCGGCTGCGGTGGAATCACTCTCGAGGGTGACTGATTGACCGCGAACCCATCGCGCCAGCCGGAACGGACCCGACCCGATGAGATGTCCGACGATGGTATCCGCCGCCCATTGATTCCGCGGAATCGGTCCCCACACATGCTCGGGCAGTATCCGCACATGATAGGTCGCGTCGTAGAGCTCCTCCGGGTACCAATGCTTGAAATGGATCAGCACCGTGGCCGAATCCTGAGCAGTGACCTTGAGTCCTTCGACGTACGCTCGTGCCGCCGCGTCGATCGCGGAATCGGCAAAGGCGTCGAAGGAGAAGCGAACATCCTCCGCGGTCACAGGTTTCCCATCGCTCCAGCGCGCCCCGGGCCGCAGATGGAAGCGCCAGGTGAGCGAATCGACGGGTTCCCACCGGACGGCAAGCCTGGGCCGGTACGCCGAAACGTCGATCGGAGCGCCGCCGGCCGAGAGGTCGGCGAGACGCTCGAAAATCTGGTCTCCAATGTCTCGGCCAACGGTTTCCTGAACGAGCGGCGGGAGCAGGCTGGACGGTTCGCCGGTAGCCGCGAAAACGATGGTCCCGCACCGGTCGCAGGCCGCCGGCCTGCTGCAGGCCAGGCTCAGAACGGTTGCGAGCAGAACGAGAGCCGCTGGCGCCGCCAGAGAACGGGGGCTGTAGTGATCGAGAGCTGCCACGCAGACTCCATAGAGAAAGGACGAATCAAGCTAACGGAGGGCGAGCGCGGATTGCCATGCGCCGGGTAGGAGGAGCCGGTGGCGGACACGTCTAACAGAATCTCCACACTTGGGAGTCGGCGCCGAGTTACATTCTCCGGAGGACCTGTAACGATTCATTGCACCCCTGTATCGGGGTGGTCAGAGATGAAGAAAACCATAGCCGACATGATATTGGTAAAGCATTGTCCGTATGTTACTTAGACTAGGAGATCGACCGGGCACCTCGCTTGCCTAGGTAGGGGGCGTCACCCACCCTCTGCGAGCGAGATTTCAAAATGCGTATTCAATCAGCACTCATTGGCGCGGTTGCTCTGGCCGGATCAGTAGCAGCATGCAGCAACGCCGGCGGACCCGGCACCGCCGGACGCGCGGTCACATTCAGCCTGGCGACTCGTCCGGTCGTTCCGGCCGCTTCGATTGCGGCGGCACCGGAAGTGTTCGGCTCGGGCAACGACACCCTGGTCATCGACACAGTCCGCCTGGTGCTCCGGAAGATCGAACTCGAGCGCGTCGCGGGGAGCGGCGTCTGTGATTCGAGTTCTTTCGAGGGACATGCGGATGATCACGCGGATCACTGCGAAGAGGTGAAGGCCGGGCCGCTCGCGATCGACCTGCCCCTGGGCGCCGGAGCGAGTCAGCAGTTCACGGTCGCCCTGGACACCGGCACGTACGACCAGCTGCACGTCCGGATCCACGAACTGGAGAACAAGGCCTCCGATCAGGCGCTGCTTGCCACGCATCCTGAACTGGCCGGCGCGAGCATGATGGTGACCGGATCGTTCAACGGGACGCCCTTCGTCTACACGAATGCGATTTCCGCCGACATGGAAAGCGCCCTCGTCCCGCCCGTCACCGTGGGCGCATCGGGCACCGCCGACCTCACATTGCTGGTCGACATTTCCACCTGGTTCAGCAACGGTGGCACCGCGCTGGTCGATCCGTCGACCGCGAACGCCGGCGGCGCGAACGAACAGCTCGTCCGGAACAACATCCGGAATTCCTTCAAGGCGTTCGAAGATGACAATCACAACGGCGAAGATGACCATGACGGTCACGATAACGGCGGGCACGGCGTGGACGGCAGTATCGTCGCCCGGCGGTAATGAACGTCGCAGTCGCTTCGAATCATGCGCGCTCCACCGGCCCCGCTCTTTTCATGAGTGAGCGAGACTGGTGGATCGCGTACATCCGGCTCTCCGAGAGCTTCGGCGCCACGATCGCAGCGCTGGCGGAGGAACTCGGTGCCGGCCTCGTGGAGTGGCGACCTGAAGATCAGGAGATCCCATCCAACGCGAGCATGCTGCTCGTGATGGCAGGGGGAGCAGAAAGTGAAGCACTGGACCGTCTCGCGGCCATCCGTCCGGCGCCGGTCCCCTGTTATGTGATCGGCGCGGCCACCGATCATCGCCTGGCGGCGGCCGCAGTCCAGCGCGGCGCGAGCGACTACTTCGCGCTTCCTGAAGATCTCGGCGTGCTGCGTCGCTCGATCGAGCGAGAGGGCCGGGAAGCTAAAGGGCGAATCGATGCCCGCCAGTTCGCCGCGGAGGAACGGTCGGCCGCGGGCTTCGACACCATGGTCGGCAAGAGTCCCGCTCTGCGGCGGACACTGGAGCAGGCGGCGCGCGTGGCGGCACACCGGGACGTGACCGTGCTCATCGGCGGGGAAACTGGTACCGGCAAGGAGCTGCTCGCCCGTGCGGTGCACTACCACAGTCCGCGCGCCGCGGGACCGTTCGTCGAGATCAACTGCGCCGCCATTCCGGAGAACCTGCTCGAGAGTGAGCTGTTCGGCCATGAGAAGGGCGCCTTCACCGGCGCGGGCACTTCCAAGCCGGGACTATTCGAGCTGGCGCATGACGGAACGGTATTTCTCGATGAGATCGGACACCTGCCGCTGCAGCTGCAACCGAAGCTGCTCCGCGCGCTCGAAGGCCACGAGGTGCGAAGGGTGGGCGGACAGCAGAGCAGGCGGGTCGATGTCCGCGTCATCGGGGCGACGCACGTGAATCTGGCCGAGGCGGTGCAGCGCGGGGAGTTTCGCGAGGACCTGTACTACCGTCTCCACGTCGTGGCGCTGACGCTGCCGCCGCTCCGGGAACGCGACGGCGATGTCGAGCTGCTCGCCGAGACGTTCATCGCCCGGCTGGCCGCGAGCTACGGAATGCCGCTCCCGGTGCTGACGCCCGAGTCGAGGGCGGCGCTGCGGGGATACGCCTGGCCGGGGAACGTGCGGGAGCTGAGAAATGCCGTCGAGCGCGCCCTGGTGCTTTCGCCCCCCGGCACGCTGCGCTTCGAGGAGCTCGGTGCAATACGACCGGTGAGCGCGCCGCGGGAAGGCAGGCTGCCGTTCCCGGCCTCGCTCGCTGAGATAACCCGGGCTGCGATCAACGCGACACTGCAGCTCGTTGGAGGCAACAAGAGTGAGGCCGCGCGCCGGCTGGGCATTTCCCGCCCGAGGCTGCAGCGGATTCTCGAAGGACAGATTGACGAGAACTGAGGCTGCTGCTCGGGCGGCCCAGAATTGTTTTTTGGAGCTTCACACACCCAGGATGTTCTCATGAATCGAGCGATCGCAGGATGCGCGTTCATTGCGGGATTGCTGATGCTGGCGGGAGCTTGCAGCGACTCCACGGCCCCGCCAGTCACGGTGCCTCCGTCACAGCTCAACGTCATCCAGCTGCCGACGACGCATCCGGCGCTGCTGGCTGACTCGGTCCAGTTCTGGGCCGTCAAGGGTCATGATAGCGAGGGCGCGCTCCAATTCGCAGACCAGGAGGACTTCGTCCGGCTGCGGATCAAGGCGAACAGCCTGAACGCGCTTCCGAACGGGACCCCGATCGCCACCGGCGATTCCGTGCTGATCACGATCAAGGCGACCGGCGACAGCGTTCTATTCGCTCTGGAGCCTTCGGGTCTCACGTTCAACGCGGCGGAGCCGGCCCGGCTCAAGATCTCCTATGGAGAAGTCGGGGACGATTTCAACCACGATGGCTCCGTCACCCAAGTGGACTCGACGCTCCGAAATCAGCTGGCGATCTACCGCCAGCCGTCGCCGGGCACCGCGTTCACGAAGATCACCACGTCGATCGACAACGATGAGAGCCTCGAGGAAATCGAGGCGAAACTCACCGGTTTCAGTCGCTACGCGATCAGCTACTAGCACCCGAGACCATTCGTGACCGACCCGAGGCCCATCGCCGACGATCCCGCGCGCCCGATGCGCGAACTGATCGCGCAGGGCCGCTTCCG
>JBDUEA010000043.1:0-21435 GCA_040002695.1 Gemmatimonadota bacterium
GGAACGGGGAACGGGCCGCGACGGTCGCATCGCACCTCCGATGGTGAGCCGCTGCACCTGGCCATAGATGAACCCAGCCAGCTCGAATACAGCAGCACATCCCGCATAGCGCCTCCTGCCTTCAGAACCTGAACGATCGCAACTGTGGCTTCGCTGCGCTCCGCGGCCAAACCAGCCAGGCAACCGTCAGAGATCCCTCTCCGTTACCTTAGGTAAACTGCCTGTTCACAATACCTTGCGTATGTTGCACCGGAGACATATATGTCGTTGCTCGGGGACGACAGCCCTGCTTCCACCAACGTCAGTTGAGCGACGCCGGTGGAACGGACATTGCTCCTCCGGTCCCGCTTGCCTCAAGCTCAGTTCATAAAAGGAGATAGATGGTTCGGCCAACCACCGTGGGCGCGCTCCTGCTCGCCCTCGTCGCGATTTTGCTTCCCCCGGAGAGCACCGCGCATGCGCTCGCCGACGGCGGGACGGTCGCCATTCCGATGGTGGTGAAAGGTCTCTGGATCTTCAAGCTCCTGCTGCTCGCGCATGCGGTTCTGCTGGCGTGGGCGCCTGCGCTCGGCCCGAACGGCCCGGACGCCAGGGACTCCGCCGGATTCGACCGCCGGATCACTGCCGGGGATCTTGGCCTGGTCGGCGTCTGCCTCACGATCGCGCTAGCGCTCCGGCTGCACGCACTCGGCAACGGACTCTGGTACGATGAAATTCAGACACTCGTGAGTTACATCCGGCTGCCGCTCAGCCGGATCATCACGACGTTCGACAGCCAGAACCAGCACCCGGTGTATTCGATAAGCGCCCGGCTCGCGGTGAGTCTTTTCGGTGAATCACCCTGGGCCCTTCGCCTCCCCGCCGCGCTCTTCGGCGTCGCGAGCATCGGGGCACTCTATTGGTTCGCGCGGCAGGTGACCAATCGCACCGAGGCGATTCTCGCTACCGCGCTCTTCACCGTGTCGTATCACCATCTCTGGTTTTCCCAGAACGCGCGCGGCTACACCGCCCTGCTGCTCTGGGTGCTGCTCGGCAGCGCGACGTTCTACCGGATGATGACCGGCCAGAGCCGGCGGGGCTGGGGACCCGTCATTCTCTACGCCGCGAGCATGGCGCTGGCCACCTATACGCACATCACGGCGGTGTTCGTGGTGATCGCGCATGCCGCCATCTGGGCTGGTGCGCGCTGGCTCGCACCGGGGACCTCGCAGATCGATGCGAGTGGAGACCGAGCGAAGCTCGACTGGCGCCCGGCGCTCAGTGTGCTATTGGCGGGGACGTTTTCCCTGCAGCTGTATGCGCTGGTCCTTCCGCAGTTCCCGGCGACATTTCTCGATCGGGCAGCGGCGGGACCGGTGACTCAAGCCTGGAAATCCCCGGCATGGCTCGTGGCGGAGGCGGCGCGCGGACTGAGCCGCGGCATTCCCGGCGGCTGGCTGTCGATCGCGGTGGCCGTCGGCTGTATCGCCATGGGCATGCTGGCATACTGGCGCCGGAGCCGGATCGCCCTCGCGACGATGTTGCTGCCGATCGTGATTTCGGGCGCGGCGATATTCGCGCTCAACCACAACCTGTGGCCGAGGTTTTTCTTCTTCGCCGCGGGATTCGTGGTGCTGATCGTGATGGCGGGAGGGTTCGCGCTCTGTGAGCTGGCGCTCGGCGCACGCGGCCGCACTCTCGCCGTGACGGGCGCGAGCATCGTGATCGCCGCGAGCGCGTACACCGTTCCCGCCGCATGGCATCCGAAACAGGACTACGAGGGCGCGGCCCGGTTCATCGAACAGCGGCGCGCGGCGGCGGATGCTGTCGTCACCGTGGATCTCACTGACTATCCATACGCCGCGTACCTCGGCAAGCAGTGGACTTCGGTGAACAACGACGACTCGCTTGCGCGCGTGGAGCAGACGCATCCGCGTACCTGGGTGCTATACACGTTTCCGCTCCGTCTTGCCGCAGTCCAACCAGAACTCTGGGCCCGGCTCAGAAGCCGGTATGACACGGCGGCGGTCTTTCCCGGCACGGTAGGCGATGGCGCCATCATGGTGATGGTGACCCGCCCACCGCTTCCACCTACCTAGGCGCATCCCGTGATCGAAGAGATCGTCGAAGAGTACCAGAATTCCCTCGCGCAGGCCGTCACGGTAGTGATCCCGGCCTTCAACGAGGCTGCCCACGTCGCCGACCAGGTGCGGGATGTGGAACGGGTGCTCAAGCAGACCGGATGGGCCTACGAGATCATTGTCGTGGACGACGGCTCGACCGATGGCACTGCCGCCGCCGCCGACGCGACCGGTGTGCGGGTTCTCCGCCGGGCGAAGAATCGCGGGTACGGTGCCTCACTCAAGACGGGCATTCACCGCGCGAAGTACGACTGGATCCTGATCACCGATGCCGACGGTACCTACCCGGTCGAGTCGATCCCGGCGCTGCTGGAAGCCAGCTCGCGGAACGAGATGGTGGTCGGCGCGCGCACCGGCAAGACCGTGAAAATTCAGTTCATGCGCCGAGCGCCGAAGGCGTTTCTCCGGGCCCTGGCAAGTTACCTCGCGGGACAGCACCTGCCGGACATTAATTCGGGACTTCGCCTGATGCGGAAGAGTCTCGTCAAACGGTACGAGCACCTGCTGCCGTCCGGCTTTTCCTTCACGACGACGATCACGCTCGCCTCGGCCTGCAACGGTCACGCGGTCGAGTACATCCCGATCAACTATCACGCGCGCCTGGGCGAATCCAAGATCCGGCCACGCCACGCGTACGACTTCACGCTGCTGATTCTTCGCACGATCGTCTATTTCAATCCGCTCAAGGTCTTCATCCCGGTGGGAGCGGCACTTGCCCTCGCCGGTATTGCGAAATTCCTCTACGACATTTCCCTCGACAACCTCTCCGAAAGCGCGGTGCTGGCGCTCCTCGGCGCGTTGATCGTCTGGGCGGTCGGTCTCCTGGCCGATCAGAATACCCGCAACATCATGCGCCCATGAAGGTCTGGCTCAAGATCCTGGTAAGCGCGAGCCTGCTCGCGCTGCTGCTCGCGATTCTTCCATGGCATCAGGTCCGTGACGCCGCGACGAGACTCCCGCCCCTCGTGTGGGCTGGGGTGCTGGCCGGCTTCCTCATCGGACACGGCATGGGCGTGGGCAAGTGGCGGCTGTTCGTCAACGCGGGCCGGGCGAATCTCGCTGTGTCCGACGCGGTACTCTGCTATGCGGCGGGTCTGTTCGCGAACCTGTGCCTGCCGAGCATCGTGGGTGGTGACGTGCTGCGGATGGCGCTGGCGGGGCGATTCACCAAACGCACCGAGGCGGCGATCTGGGGCGGCGTGATGGACCGCGTCACCGACATCTTCGCCCTCGCGCTATTGGTTGCAGCCGGCGGGTTGACTGCGCGGAATGCACTTCCCGGCTGGGGCGCCGAGGTTCTGTCGGTCGGTTTCGTGCTGATCATCGGGATGACTCTCGTGTTTCTCCCGATCATTCTCCGTCGGCCGCTCGCGAAGTGGCCACGCAAGCTGCGCCGGCGCATTGGCCGGAGCCTCGTCGCGTTGCGCCGCGTTGCTCGGAGCCCGCGAACCGCACTCACCGGGCTCGCCCTCTCGCTCACCATCCAGAGCAGCTTCGTGCTGCTCAATGCCTGGCTCGGGCATTCGATCGGCATCAACGTGCCGCTCTCGGTCTGGTTCCTGGTCTGGCCGCTGGCCAAGGTCGCGAGCCTCATGCCCATCAGCCTCGGTGGACTGGCGGTGCGGGAGGCCAGTCTCGCGGCACTGCTGCTGCCGTTCGGTGTGCCCGCCGCGGTCGGAGTCGTGTGCTCGCTGCTCTGGCAGACGGTGCTGATCGCGGGCGGATTGATTGGGGGACTGATCTGGCTGGTGCTGGGACGGCTTCGGCAGGCCCGCGTCGGAGGAGTCGGTGCCATCACCCTGCATCCGTCGGCGCCGGCGGGAGGCCCCTATGTCTGAGCCGCGGGTCGTCATACTCGGCGGTGGGCCCGCCGGGGTCGGCGCGGCGCAGCAGCTACGGAAGCTGGGACGCGCGAGTGTCACCCTGCTCGAGCAAGGCTCCGCGTTCGGTGGCAATGCCGGCAGCTTTGAAAACGCGGGGCAGCGTCTCGACTTCGGAAGCCATCGGCTGCACCCGGCGTGCGAGCCGGCCATTCTCGAGGATATACGGCGTTCGCTGAATGGAGACCTGCTCGACCGCCCGCGGCACGGTCGGATCCGGCTTCGCGGCCGCTGGATTCATTTTCCGCTCAAGCCAGTGGATCTGGTGCTCCGTCTCGACCCGGGATTCGCGCTCGGTACTCTTCGGGACATGGCCGGGAAAGCAATCAGCAAGCGTCCTGAGGGCGACACCTTCGCTTCGGTGCTCCAGGCAAACCTCGGCACCACGATCTGCGACAATTTCTATTTTCCCTACGCGAGAAAGATCTGGGGGCGGGCTCCTGAGGAGCTCTCTGGGATCCAGGCGCGCCGGCGGGTGTCGGCGGGTTCATTCGGGAAGCTGATCAAGAAGGTGTTGACGGCGGTGCCGGGGCTCAAGCCGCCTGGCTCCGGACGCTTCTTTTATCCGCGCCGAGGATTCGGTCAGATCAGCGAGACTTACGCGGAACAGGCGCGGTCGCTGGGCGCGGATCTGCGGCTCGGCTACCAGGTCACCCAGCTCGTTCCGCCGAAGGATTCGAGCACTCCATGGCTGGTCCGGGCGAAGCAGCGCGATGCAGCGGAACTGGTGACCTTCGAGGCGGATTACCTCTGGTCGACCATACCGATCACGGTGCTCGCGCGCGCAATGGAAGGCGGGGTTCCACCCGCCGTGCTCACCGCCGCCGCCGGCATCGAGTACCGTGCCATGATGCTCATCTACCTCGAGCTGCCCGTCGAGAGCTTTACCGAGTATGACGCGCACTACTTCCCGGACGCCGCGATCACGATCACCCGGCTGTCGGAACCGAAGAACTATTCTGATCTGCGGGAGCCCAAGGGACGGACGACCATCTGTGCGGAGCTGCCCTGTGCCGTCGACGACGCGCAGTGGAAGATGGACGATGCCGCGCTCGGCCGCGTCGTGGCGGATGACCTGGCCCGCGCCGGGATTCCGCTTCCCTGCCCTCCCGCGTCCGTCCAGGTGCGCCGGCTCCGTCAGGCGTACCCCATCTACGTCAACGGTTACGAACACGCCTTCGGCACGCTGGATCACTGGGTCGAGGGGTTGCCGCGTCTGCTGAGCTACGGCCGGCAGGGCCTCTTTGCGCATGACAACACGCACCACGCGCTCTACATGGCCTACTGCGCCGCGCAGTGTCTCACAGAAAAGGGGTTCGACTCCGACCGGTGGGCCGAATACCGGAAGGTGTTCGCAACACACGTGGTGGAGGACTGAGGCGATGAGCGGTGAGCGGTAAGAGGCAGGGAGATCTGGTTGGACTCGTGCACTGATCGTTCGGCATTCACCATGGAGAAGACGTGCCCACTCGTATCGCGGTCGTCGGTGCAGGCATCATCGGACAGTTGCGCAGCCAGAGCATTCGGGAGAACCCCGAGACCGAGCTCGCCGGGGTGATGGACATCGCGATGGGTAACGCCGAACGGGCGGTCGCGGGGACCTCGGGCAAGGCGTGCACTGATATCCGGCAACTGCTCGATCTGCCGAATCTCGACGCCGTGATCGTGTCGTCCCCGGTGCATCACCACGAAGAAGCGGTCGTCGCCGCGTTTGCGGCGGGCAAGCACGTGCTCTGCGAGAAGCCGCTCTCCAATACCGTTGAATCCTGCGTGCGGATGCTCGAGGCCGGGCGGAAAGGCGGGAAGAAGTTCGCGACGGGGTTCAACCATCGCTACTACCCTTCCATGAAATTTCTCAAGCAGGTGGTCGACAACGGCCAGATCGGCACGGTCGATCATCTACGGGTGTTCGGCGGGCATGACGGACTGCACAATTTCCGGGCAGACTGGCAGTACAAGATGCCCGAGTCGGGCGGCGGCGCGATGATGGACGTGGGGATCCACATGACCGATCTCGCGCACTACGTCATGGGAGACATCAGCGAAGTGTACGGCACCGCAACCGAACGGATCTGGAATGTGACCGGCTCGGAGGATAATGCGATGGCGATCTTCAAGAGTGCCAGCGGCGTCTCCGCGGCCTATCAGGCCACGTGGACCGAATGGAAAGGGTATCGCTTCTTCGTGGAAGTGTACGGCGATCGCGGGATGGTGCGCGGCTACTATGCTCCGATGTTCAACCTGCTGGTGACGCAGGACAAGCCGGGCGGCGCCCGCAAGAAAACGATGAAGTTCTATCCCGAGATCATGGTCCGCGAGAAGCTTCGGAGCTGGACCTCGACGGCCTTGCTCTCCTTCAAGGACGAGCTCGCGGATTTTCTCAAGATGATCCGTGGCGAACAGAGCGCGCTGGCTGATGGATTCGCCGGCTACCGCGCCGTCGAAATCGCCCACGCGGTGCGCGCCAGCACGATCTCCGGCGCACCGGTTCGCCTGACCACTCGCTGAGCTCGGCCATGACCACCCGTTCGCTCCGGATCCGCCTGTTCATTTCACTGTGGATGATCTACGTCCTCCACTTTGCGACCGACTTCGCGCGCGAGCATTTTCTCGTCGTGAGCATGGTCGAGGATCATACCTTCGCGCTCGACAAGTATTACGGGCTGCACGCCGACATTTTCATGAATCCGCCCGAGGCCACCGTGAAGGGCGCGCATCATGGCGCGAATCCGGGCATCTCGATGGTCGCGGCGATTCCCTACCTCGTGCTCAAACCCGCCGTCGATTTCATCGTCAACCGGAATCTCGCGGCGCGCGGCCCGGCCGACACGACCACGATCTACAATGACACCCGGCCCAACCGCGTGCGTTTCTACCAGGAAACCCGGAAGCGTGGCCTCGATGTTCGGTTCGGGCTGGTCGCGGCCATCACGATGGTCTTCTTCATGGCGCCGCTCTCCGCCCTGAGCGCGCTGGCGATGCTCGCCCTGCTGGACGGCCTCGGCCTCGCGCGACGGGTCTCGCTCGGACTCACGCTGCTCTACGCCCTCGGGACACCGGTCTTTTTCCGCACTGGGTACCTCAACCAGAATCTCGGACTCGGGATTTTCGCCTTCTTTGCGTTCCTGCTCCTCTGGGACCCGGGCGATCGAAGTACGCTCAGCGTTCCGCGCCGCTTCTTTCTGGCCGGCTTCCTCGGTGGGCTCGCGTTCCTCTGCGATTACAGTGGGGCGCTCGCCATGGGACTGCTCGGGCTTTACGGCTGGGCACGCCGGCACGACAGCGTGAGCTGGGGCAAGGGATTTCTCGATTCGCTCTGGTACGCTGCGGGAATGATGATCCCGGTGATCGTGCTCTGGTACTACCAGTGGGCCAGTTTCGGCAACGCCATCCTGCCGCCACAGCAGTGGATGGCGCCGGTGCCATGGATCGATGTCGGATACAAGGGCGTTGGAGGTCTCTCTCCGGAACTGCTCCGCATGCTGCTGATCGACGCCAGGTTCGGTCTCTTCGTCACGAGTCCGATCATGCTGCTCGCGCTGGTGGCACCGTTCATTCCGGCCCGCGTGAGTTTCCTGCCCCGGCGGGAGATGTTCTTCTGTCTGCTGCTGACGCTGGTATTCGTCCTCTTCTTCGGGACGGTGCAGTACACCCGTCTCCAGTGGGTCACCGGCATCCGCTACATCGCGCCGGTACTGCCGTTTCTCTTCCTGCCTACGGCCGCGGTACTCATGCGCCTGCCGCGCTGGCTGGTCTGGACACTGGTGACCGGTTCATTCGTCGTCAGCTGGTCGCTGGCGATGGTGCGGAGTCAGGGAAGCGTGTTTGAGAACGTCGAGCAGATTTTCCTCGGCGGGTTTCAGCTACCGTGGCTCACAGTACTATCAAAGACATCCGCGCAGTACGCTCCCTGGCTGAGCAGGGTGTCCCCGTTGCCGCTGTTCATCCTGCTGGGAATTACACTCTACCTGATCTGGACGGTCGATCATCCGTGGGGGCGTATCCCGTCAACCGAAGAGGCCCGCGAGCGGCCGAAATAACGGTTTCGCTTGAACCTGGGCACTGGCACTGAACTTGATCTAAGGGTAGTTGCAGACATTCGCCAAACCACAGTGAGATCAGCAGTTACGCAGTTGCCCCAGCGGCGGTAGCCCCATCCTGGCCGTCGCCGGATGAAATCCTGAGGCAAGGACGCAACGGGAAGACCCGGCGGCCCCACACCGCCGAGGCTACGCCGGTCATTGAAGGAGGAAGGCCTGTGCAGCGGACCCCTATTCCGCCTGAAAAAAGGACCGTCGACGTCGTGATCCCCGTGCTCAACGAGGCTCACGTACTCGAGAAGAGTGTCCAGACCGTGCGGGCGTTTCTCAAGACCAGTCTTCCCTACCAGTGGCGCGTCGTCATTGTAGACAACGGCTCCAGCGACGGCACCGATGAGATCGGCCGCCGGCTCGCAGCCGAGCTTCCGGACGTGCATTTCGTCCATCTACACCAGCGTGGACGCGGCCGGGCGCTTCGTCACGCATGGACGCAGAGCGATGCGGATGTGGTTTCGTATACCGACGTGGACCTCTCTACCGAGCTCCCTGCACTTCCCAAACTCATCGACGCGATTTTCAACGACGGCTACGATGTCGCCACCGGCTCCCGCCTGATGAAGGAGTCGAAGACGGTGCGGGGCTACAAGCGCGAATTCATCTCACGGGCGTACAACGTGATGATCAAGGCGGTCCTGTTCACCTCGTTCAGCGACGCGCAATGCGGGTTCAAGGCCGTGAGCCGCCGAGCCGTCAACGAGATCGTGCCGCAGATCAAGGATCAGTCGTGGTTCTTCGATACCGAGCTCCTGGTCCTCGCGGAGAAACAGGGTTATCGGGTCAAGGACGTACCGGTACTGTGGATCGAGGATGATGACAGCCGGGTCAAGATCGTCAAGACCGCATGGGACGACATCAAGGGTGTCTTCCGGCTCCGCTGGGCGCTCTGGCGCAATCTCTTTTCGCCGCAGGCCGTGGCCGTCTCCAAACGCACGGCTTCCTAGTGCCCCACCTGCCTGGTCCGATCGTCCGCCCTGCAGCTTCGGCGGAACCCCGGGCCCCGTTCCGTAGCGGCTTGATGGCGTGCGTGGGTCGCACGCTTTGATGCGCGGCCTCTTTCTCACCGGAGGAACCGGGTTCGTCGGACGCCGCCTTCTGCAATTGCTTCCGCCGGATCTTTTTCCGACCGTCTACTGCCTCGCGAGGCGCCCGTCAGATCTGACGCTGCCCGACGGATGGCACGCCATCACGGGCGAATTGGGCGATCCCCGCACCTATGAAGCCGCGCTCTCGCAGTGCGATACCGTGCTCCACCTCGCCGCTGCCACGGGAAAAGAACTCGCCAGTCATTACTATTCCGTCAACGCCGAAGGTACCCGCCTGCTGCTCACCAGCAGCGAACGTCAGGGCGTCGGCCAGTTCATTTACGTAAGTTCGATCGCGGCGAAGTTCCAGAACGAGCGACACTACCACTACGCGCATTCCAAGCTTCAGGGGGAAGCCGCCGTGCAGGCCGGCTCGCTCGATTACGCAATCGTCCGGCCGACCATGATTCTGGGCGACGGAAGCCCGGTGCTCGAAGGTCTGATCCGGCTGGCACGCGGCCCCGCGGCGGTGACGTTCGGCGGCGGGCACGTCCGGGTGCAGCCGATTCACGTGGATGACCTCTGCCGTGTGCTGATCGCACTCCTTCGGCGGCAGCCCCTAGGCCACCTGCTCTTCGAAGCGGGCGGCCCCGAGCTGATCACCATCGCGGACCTGCTCCGCCGAATCCGGCAGGTTGCGCGTGGCCGACGCGGCCCCATGATTCACGTTCCGCTTGCACCGGTTCGCGGCGCGCTTGCCATGCTCGAGCCTGCGCTATTCTCGTTGCTGCCGCTGACCGCCGGCCAGCTCGCCACATTCGCGAACGACGGGATCGCCGATGACGAACTCTCCACGCGCGAACTGGCCCCGCCTGAACTCGATCTCGACGCGATGCTTGCGGGCATTACCGTGCATGCCTGAACGCGGGCGGACGCGCGCCGGTTACACTCGGCCGCGATGACTCCATTCCCGCCACCCACCGAGCAGCTCCAGCGGGAATGCGAGGTCTTCACCCGCTATCTCTCCGGCCGGCCCGCCACTGAGTACGTCATCGGCAAGTATGAGCGGGGTCACCGGCGGATTCCCTATCTCCAGGCCCGCGGCGTCGCACCAGTTGATCGCTACCTGCTCATCATCGCCCGCAGCGGAACCTACGGTGCTCGACTGGCAGATGCATATGCCCGCTTCTTCCGTCCCACCGGCCCGGTGCGCCAGAAGCTGGCCCTCATGCTTGCCATCCTCGAGAACAGCCCCACCTATCACGAGTGGTTCAACAGCGCCGAGAGCCCTGGCAAGGTGCGCGTCAGCCTGGGCCTCATTGCAAGTGGCCTAGCATTCATGGTGCTGCTGGCGGGCGGAATCGTAATCGTCGGACCGGTTCATCTGGCAGCGAACCTGTTCCGCACCGCGGCCGAGCCGGGCGAGCAGGCGCATGACTAGGATCGTCATCGTCGGCTCCGGCGCCTCCGGCGTCCACTTCGCGCTGACCGCGCTCCGGAACGGTCATGACGTGACCATGCTCGACGTCGGGCATCAGCGGCCGCCGGCCGTCAAGCCGGACGCGACGTTCGAGGGCCTCAAGGACGCACTCGAGGACCCGGTCGCGCATTTCCTGGGTGAGGATTGCGAAGGCGTGGTCTACCCGGCGACCAAGGCTTCCTACTACGGCCACCCGCCGAGCAAGAGCTATGTCTTCGCGCAGCCGCGGCAGTTTGTTTCCCGCGCCACCGCGATGCAGCCGGTGTTCTCGTTCGCCCGGGGAGGTCTGGCCGAAGCATGGACCGCCGGCGCGTATCCGCTGAACGCGCAGGATCTCGCTGAATTTCCCTTTGGATACGAAGACCTCGCACCCTCCTATCAGGAGGTCGCACGGCGGATCGGCGTCGCGGCGGAGCGGGACGATCTCGCGAAGTTCATTCCCTTCGATGGGATCGACTATCAGCCGCCACTCACGACTGACCCGCACACCAGGCACCTCCTCGCGGTGTACGGGCGGCAGCGCACGGTACTGAATAAATCGCGATTCTACCTCGGGCGCTCGCGCGTCGCGACGCTCAGCCGGGATCATGCCGGCCGCAAGGCCTGCAACCATCTCGGTCGTTGTTTCTGGGGATGTCCCACGGATTCCATCTACAGTCCATCGGTCACCTTGCGGGAGTGCCAGGCGTTACCGCGGTTCCGCTACGAGCCCGGGATGTACGTCAGCCATTTCGAGTATGACGAGGGCGGAAGGATATCGAGAATTGGCGCGGAGGGAGCGCCCGGAGGCGAGATCCGCTGGTTCGAGGGAGACACTTTCGTGCTCGCGGCGGGCGCGCTCTGCTCCTCGAAGATCGTCCTGGATTCGATCTACCGCAGGACCGGGCGCGTCGTCGAGCTGCCCGGCCTCATGGACAACCGCCAGGTGCACGTTCCATTTCTGACGCCACGCATGATCGCGGAGCCGGTGAATACCGCAGCCTACCAGTTTCACCATCTCGCATTCGGCATCGAGCGCGACGACCCCGCCGAATATGTTCACGGGCAGATCACCACGCTCAAGGCTGCATCCGTCCATCCGATCCTGCTCGGCATGCCGCTGGATTTCAAGACCGCGCTCACGGTCTTTCGGGGAATTCGCACCGGGCTCGGACTGGCGAATGTGAACCTGCACGACCGTCGCCGCGCAACGAGCGTCCTCACCATCCGCCCGACCGGGGCCGACGGCCGTAGCGAGCTCCTGATCAGATACGAGACGGATCCGAACGAGCACGCGCACCGGGACGCCGCCGTGCGGGACGTCAAGCGCGCGCTGTCGACAATGGGGTGTATTGTTCCGCCGGGGATGACTCGAGTACTGCCGATGGGGTCGAGCGTTCACTACGCGGGGACGCTGCCGATGACCGCCCAGGGTGGGACTCTCACCTGCACGCCCGACTGCCGGAGCCGGGACTTTCCGAATCTCTATCTCGCCGACGGTGCCACCCTGCCGTTCCTGCCCTCCAAGAACCTAACGTTCACATTGATGGCCAACGCAATCAGGATCGCGGAGACTCTGCGCGACTGAGCGCGGATCAGGCTCGCTTCGAGGCTGTCATCCGCGCGATGCCCCACCCCGCGACGAACGCCAGTAGCAGTCCCCCCACCAGCATCACGACCCGGCCGCGACTGCTGGTCAGGTCGGCGAACTTCTCCCGCAGCGACTGCGGCGGCGGCGCCCGATAGCCGTAGATCGAATCCCAGCGCGCCGGCGTGAAGTGCTCCATCGAGACCTCGCCCACCGCCTCGACCTGTACGTCGACCGCCGGTCCATCGACGGTGACGTTGAAGAAGCAGTCGAACTGGTCCTGCAGCGCGCGATTGCGTTCGGCGTTCCGCATCATGTTCATCGGAGGATTGCCACCGAGGCTGCACTGGTAGTACTCGATGCCATCCGCCTGGAGGTGCGAGAACTTCATGGGGCCGAGGTCGCCGCTGAAGACCGCCGCGCCCTTGTGCTGCTCGAGGAGCGGATGCACGTCGCGCCACCAGGCTCCGTTCGTCGGCTCCCACCAGAGGAGATGATGCATGAAGGCGAAGGTGTGCTGATAGGAGGCGGTATCCGCGAGCTGCGCGCGGATGAAGCCGACCTGTGATGAATCCAGGTCGTGGCCACGGATGAATTCCATCTTAGCCGTATCACCATCGGGAGGCAGATACGTGCTCACGAGAATCAGGAACCGGCTCCCGCCATACGAAAAGGCGCTCGGCGGCTTGCCGTAGCGCTGGAAATAGATGTCGCGCGTGACGATATCGTTGATGTCGTGATTGCCGGGCGTGCGGTAGACGGGCACCTTGAGCGTCGCGAGTGCGGAATCGACCGCGGTCCATTCGGTGAGAATATGCTCGGGAACCGATCCCTTGAGGTCGGCGTCTCCCCAGATCATGTCGCCCGTCACCACGACGAACGCCGGCTTGAGCGCCCGGACTCGTTGCAGCAGCTCGGCCAGCTCGGGATTGAGGTGACCGCGGTCGCCGCGGATGTGTCCGATGACGACGAAATTGAATGGCTTGGTGACCGGGGCGGACGGCCCCGGCGCTGCAGCCGCATTTACACCGGCGAGCGCGAGCGCTACCAGGGCTGTCCGGAACAAATCAGTGCGCGGCGGTCATGGGAGAGGACGCGTCGGCGGTCTCGCGCGATCGCGCGCGCGGTAGACTGTCGAGCGACGAGAAGAGTCGATAGCCGTGGAGATTGAGCCGGGCGACGTCGTTGTCGATGAGGCCGGTGGATGCCTGGGTCTTGCTGAGGCCGGGGTTTGGCTGCGCGGAGATCCGGATACCGACGTAGCGTGCCGGCGGCAGGGTGAGCGCCACGAACTGGTAGGACGAAAGATCTCCGCGCGCGACGAATGGCATGCTTACCCTGCCCTGCTCCGACAGCAGCGTCACCGTGCCGGCGTGCATGTCCCGGCCGGCGATCTCGAATACGGCGAGTGAACTGTCCTTCGCCTGGCGCAGGTCCCAGTCGATCTGCTTCGCGAGCACTCCCTCCGGGAACTCGATCTGGGAGTTCATGTCCCAGGGCCGGAGAACGGCCGTCAGGTTCCGGTTGCGCTTCTCCAGGTGCGTGGCCGCGCCATACGCGATCCAGCCATCGGCGTAACTCTGCAAGTCTTCCTCGAACTCCTGGGTTACCAGCGGTGGCCGGGGAGTCACGGGAGACCATGAATGCACGACACCAGCGTGCAACGTGTCCACCTGCACTCCCTGCCAGCGATAGAGCCAGCGGATCAGATCACCCTGCCCGGCGGGGAAGGTGTCCTTCCCGATGACCGAGGCCCAGACGCTCAGCCGCGAGTTATGGTCGATCTCGCGCTCCGTCTTGTTTCCGGAGACGATGGTGTTGACCACCTTGCCCCAGCCCCCGTGCCAGTATCGCACATTCTTGAGACGCTCGCGGAGGCCGACCTTGTTGCCGACGAGCGTGTTGTTGAGAATGAGCGGTTCCGAACCGTCCTTCACTTCGATTCCGCGCTCGCACCGCGTGATATAGTTGTTGAAGACGAACGGATTGCTCCCCTCCCCGATCGAAATCCCTTTGTCGTCCGAACCCTCGATGTAATTGTCCATGATGCGCGGATTCGACGTCATCAGGTCAAAGGCGTCGTTGCCGGCGTGGATGAAGCGGCAGTGGCTGATCTCACCGCTGGCATAGTCCAGGTCAATCGCGTCCGAGTTCGTGTTCAAGAACGAGCAGTTCCGCATGACAAACGACGAGTGATACGCATGAAATGCGTCGTCACTCCGGACGTTCCGGGCGATTTCGAGGTGATCATATTCGACGCCGTCCACGTAATGCAGGCTCACGGAACCGGTGTACTCCACTTCGTGGAGCACCGCTCCGCCGCCACCGTAGAACCGCGTATAGCGCTCGATGCTGTTGTTCGCGCCCTGTCCCTGCAGGGCCACTGTGCCCCACGGCTTGCCGGAATCCGCCTGCTCGAAAATGATCGGGTGCGCGGAGTCGCCGCGCGCATCCAGGTGACCGAGAATGAGAATCGAGACGTTGGGATCCAGGCGCAGCGTCGTGCCCGGCGCGATCAGCAGCGTATCGCCTACCGGAATTTCAAGCGTCTCGTGGAGCTGCACGTTTCCGGAGAACCGGTGCGTGACCGGTCGGGCCACCGGAAAATCCCACGAGTGCCAGCTGTAGGAAGGCGGAACAGGTGCATTGGGCGCGAGCGCTTCCGTGGTGACCGGCTGTCCGTTCACCCGGTTAAGAAGCTCGGGCGTCACGGCAGTGATGCCGGCGACCGAGCCCGTCAGCAGAAACCGATAGGCTGCAGTCGAGGGCTGAATGCCCGGACCCTTGGCGTTCCAGGCGGAGTACAGCGCCTCGGGGTTCGTCAGCGTGAAGCGCCGGGCACCCGCCTCATTGCTCCAGGCACCAGCGATGACCGCATCGTCCCGGTCCACAACACCGTTGCCGTTCCGATCCGCGTACAGCACGATTGGCCCGCCGCCACCGTTGATGGTCAGGCTGCGGAGGTCGCTCCCGGCGTATCCCCGAGTTTCGAAATCGAGCACGAGTCGTCCATCCGTCGGCGTCGAGCGGAAGGCCACGCGCGCATCGCTGATCCACTGGTGCAGCACCGTGGCGTTCTTGCGGAGAACCGTGGACACTTCCTCGGGGGTGCCGAGGTCGGGAATGATGCCGGCACGGTCGCTCTCGAAATCGAAGTATGGCCGGTAACGCTCGTACTCGGTGCGGGCCAGCCGCTCACCGATCTGCACGCCATGCAGGTCGTCCAGCATCCTGCGTTCTTCGCGCAGCACCTCGTCGACGAAGAAGGGATCCCGCAGTGATTCCTGGAAGAACGGATTGACCCGTCGAGGCGCCGGCGGCCGGGTGATGTCCAGGAGCCGGGTGTCCCAGGGCAGCGGCTCCTGCACCATCGACCAGGGATCCTCGTAGAAGAATTCGTTGTGGACGCCGTCCATGTGCCACGGATCGCCCATCATCAGGAGATAGGCGAGCAGCTGCACGGACTGCTTTCTGTCCACGAGGGCCATGAGGCGCCGATGCTCGTCGAGCGTCTGGGCGTTTGTGCCCGTGAGGAGCGCCTCGAGCCCGGCAGTCGCGCTTGCCGTCGGCCGCTGACTCTTCGCCGCGCGCTGCCAGATGTACATGTTCTCGAAGAGATTCCGTTCCGTCCCCTTGAAATACTCGCCGCGCTCGGCAGCGTCGCCGCGGAACAGATTTCCCGGCAGGCGCAACTGATGGCGCAGAAAATTCTCATCGATGGCTTCATTGAACCGGAAGAGCCCGTAGAAGCGGTTGTTTACATAGACCGGGCTGATTTCGGTATTCGCGGCAAGCAGGCCGAGCTCACGCGCCATCTTGTTCGCGACATAGGCGGTGAGCACGTCCTTGGCCGAGAGCCCGAACGTCTGGTATCCCTTGAACAGGTCCCGCTGCTCTGTCTTGACGGTGAACGAGCCCTTGGGCGTGAGCCAGTGAACGCTGTTGTCTCCGCGTTTCCGGATCTGCACCTTGCTCAGCGTGTTCTCCCGGGTGAGCACAGCCGTGAACCAATGGCCCCACGATTCCACCGGCTTCACCTGCATCGAATCCCAGGCGGCGGCCGGAACAGTGAGCCTGATGATGCCGGCGTCGGGCGCCTCGGGATTCAGCTGGTGTTCGGTGCGAAGCGCCGCGAAGACGTGTTTGGCTGCGTGGAAGCGCGCCTGGAAGAAATGATCGATGCTCGCGGGCCGGGCCCAGAAGTCGTCGAACTGCCGGTAGCGGTAATAGTCGAGGGTGGAGGCGACCACGAGATAGACGATCGGAATCAGCACGGGGAACGAAATGATCACGGCGTCCCGAAGCCGGAGATTCCCCCATACCCTGGCGAGCGCGGCAAGCGTCCTCGATGCCATGCCGACATTCGACTGAGCCAGCGCTGCCCTCGGAACAGCGGTATCGGTCGCGCTCATGTCAGGGAGCCTGCGAGGAGACGACGTCAGGCAGCAGCACCCGCGCCTTGGTCGCGGCGAGCCCGGCGTAGTCGAGCCGGTTCCGGTAACTCCGGTCCACAACATCCCAGCGATCGGCGTTTACCGGCTTGAAAAAGCGGAGGGTGAGCCGCACCCGGGCCACGTGGGCATCACGTGGTTCGAGCACGAAATGCATCTGGCCGGCGGAACCGAGGGCCTCGAACAGGCCGGGTGCGCGGGCCCTGAGGGAATCGGCACTCCACGCATCCCTGCCGGGCCAGACCTGTTGCTCCGTTCCCGATACCATGCCCACGTATTTCGCGGGAACCAGCGCAATAGACTTGATCTCGCACGACAGGCCGGACGTGCTGAACGTGATGGGCCCCTTCCACTCCGCTGCGGCCGGGAGCGGAAGATCAATGTCGTGGAACCTGCCGTCGACGGGGACCA
Source organism: Gemmatimonadota bacterium (assembly GCA_040002695.1). GTDB lineage: Bacteria > Gemmatimonadota > Gemmatimonadetes > Gemmatimonadales > GWC2-71-9 > JBDUEA01. The sequence goes on from JBDUEA010000043.1 coordinate 17,032, forward strand.
GCGCGAGCGCCGAATCGCTGCCGATCTTCACGAAGAGGTGTTCGAACTGCAGCGCGTCGAGATAGTGCTCGAAAGCGGCCGTGCCCCCTTTCCAATCAGCTTTCTCGAAGCTGTACAGCAGCAATCCATCCAGCGAGAGCCGGTCGATCGGATTCAGCACGAGCGCCGCGATGTACTGGTCCCGGGCCTCCGGCGGTGTGGCCCAGTTGGGACGGAGCGTCCACACCGCGCGGGCGAGCGCATAATGATTGGCGTAGTTGTTCGGATCGAATGCTACGAGCTTCCGGTAGGTGGCGAGCGCGAGTTTGTGCTTGTTGAGCTTGACGTAACTGGTCCCGAGTGCCACCAGGAGACGCTCGCGTTCCTTGTCCCACCGGTGCCGCGATGACTGGGCCGGAAATTCTTCGTCCAGCCGGGCGAGGTACGCGGCGGCTGCGGTGTACTGCGAGTCCGCGACCAGCCGCTCGCCGTACGCGAGCCGGTCGAGCCAGCGTTCGTCCCAGCGGTCGACCCGGTGCTGCAGGCCGCTGAGGATGCGCGCCCGGACCGGCGCGACGGCCATGACGAGCACGACGAGCGCCACCAGCGCGAGATACGCGCGGACGAGGAAGCGCTCCCGTTTCCGGACCGCTTCCCGCACCTCGACCAGCAGCTCGCCGCTTTCCATCAGATGTTGATGTTTTCCTGTCCGGCCAGCAGAACTACGCGATTGCCTCCCGCCAGAGTCCGGATCTCCTGCAGGAACTCGCTCTCCTTGGCGCCCGACTTGAACTCGACGGAGTAGACCAGCTCGACGAGCTTCCCATCCTGCAGGGTCTCGACGCCGAGCAGCGAAGAATCCTTGAGATAGCGGAAGAAGGCGTCATTGAACACGACGTGATAATCCACGTTTGCCGGCAGGTGCACCTTCACCAGTACCTCGCGAGAGGTCTCTGCGCCGATGTTGAACCGCTGGAGGAAGTAGATGGCGCCGCAGATGAAGATCGTGAAGACTACCGCCGTGGCGTAGAAGCCGGTGCCCACCGACATGCCGACGGCCATCGTGAGGAAGATGAACGCGACGTCCCGGGAATCCTTGACGGCGTTTCGGAAGCGGATGATCGAGAGCGCGCCGACCAGCGAGAAGGCGCGGGCGATGTTGCTCCCGATGATCAGCATGATGATCGAGACCGTGACACCCATGATGACCATCGCGTGCACGAAGGCCACGGAGTAGGACAGCCCGCGATGCGTGAGGCGGTAGAAGAACGCGATGATCAGACAGAGCACGAAGCTCGTGAGGAGCGCGGCGACCGTCTGCCACAGCTCGAACCCGTTGCCCATCGATGTACCCCGCGCCATTTCCTTCATCAGCTCGTCCACTGCGGCCTCTCCGGTTATTGGCTGTTCAGGTCAGCTGGCCTTCGAAGTACACCTTGTCCACCGCGGTGCAATACTTCGAGAGCCGGATCAGGTGAAATTCCCGCCGCGATACCAGCTTGCTGAGCCAGAGCGGCGCCCGGCCGTTGTACTTGATCTCCATTACGACGACGCGCGGGTCCATGAGGTACTGCCCAGTCTCGAACGGGCGCGAGATGTCGAGATCCGCCGCGCTGTACTGAATCCGGCTGTCGAAGGTGACCCGCAGATCCGAGGTCTCGGAGCCGAACAGTGCGCGCCGCCGATACGCGATCGCCATCCGCGGCGCCAGCTGGTAGCGGTGCGCGAACACCTCGACCTCTTCGGCCACCGGATGACCCGCGACCATCCCCGCGCCCCGCGGACCCGACGTCAGCAGGCGGGAGGCCTCCGCAAGCGGTAACCGCACCCGCCGCTTCTGCACCGTGCGATCCGTTCGCCCCTTGATCTCGACGAACACGTCGGGACCAGTCCCATAGGTCCGGAAGCGCAGCTTTCGACGGATTTCCAGGCCCTCGAGCTTCTCCCAGAAACAGGTCAGCCCCGGAGAGTCCCAGTAGATTGAATAGACCCGGTATCCCTCGCCGTTTCCGGAATAGGGATCCCACCTGGTGTAGGGCGACAGCTCTTCGAGCAGCCCGTTCAGCCGCTTGGCGGAGACGAGATACTTGAACTCGAATCGATTGAACTCGTTGACGTCTTGGGCCACCGAGCGGGCTACCTCTGATGCGCTGGCCTGATGTTTCGAGCGGAACCAGGCCCTCGCAACGAGGTGCCCGGCCGGACTGCTCGAACATCCTGCAATGAATATTGGAGAGAATTCCGATCCTGACGCCAGCAATTCTAATACCACCTTCACACTGCTTCCTGCGCGCCCTCACCACCAACCCCTCCCGTACTCACGCCACGCAAGGCGTACGACCGGGACAAGCTGGCCGTTGGGCCCGGCCTCCCGGGCCCCTCGAGGCTCACATGTAGCCGTCTTTGCGCAGCGTCTCTAGACCGCCGCCGTCATCCTTGTCCTGTGCGCGCCCCGAACGCTCGGCGATGTTCGCGAACTTTCCGGTCTTCAGCTCGACGATGATCTCTTCCACATTCCGCGCGGTCGACTCGACCGACTTCGTGCACGGACCGCAGCCGAGGGAACGGTAGCGGATGCCGTCGCCCTTGTCGTAGTAGAGAGAGACCGTAGGAATATTCTCGCGCTCGATGTACTCCCAGATGTTGAGCTCCGTCCAGTCCAGCAGCGGATGAATCCGCACATGGGTGCCCGGCGCAAACTCGGTCTTGTACTGGTTCCAGAACTCCGGCGGCTGATCGCCGACGTCCCAGGAATTTTCGTGCGAACGCGGCGAGAAGTAGCGCTCCTTTGAGCGGCTCCCTTCCTCGTCCGCCCGGACGCCCGCGATGACGCCGGTGAACGCCTCCGTATTCTTGTCGAGCTCGTATCCCTTCTTGGCGTGATTGAAGCGATACCTCGGCCACTCACCGCTGAGCGTACGCTTGAGCGCCTCGGTCTTGAGCAGGCCGCAGCAGGTGATCCGGTCCACGGCGCCGTCGGGGAAGGTGCGCCCCTCCGCCAGTGCCGCCTGGTTCTGTCCATAGATGAGATTGAGATTCCACTCCGCCGCCAGCCGGTCCCGATAGGCGATCATTTCGGGAATCTTGAATGATGTGTCGATGTGGATCAGCGGGAACGGCACGTGGCCGAAGAAAGCCTTTCGCGCCAGCCAGAGCAGCACAGTGCTGTCCTTGCCGATCGACCAGAGCATGCCGAGGTTCTTGAAGTTGGAGTACGCTTCACGAAAAATGTGAACGCTCTTGTACTCCAGCTGATCGAGATGGTCCATCGTATATATCCTAGAAGTGGTGATTAAGGCGCTGCATGACTCTGGCGCTCGCCTCGGCGGGCGTCATGGCACTGATGTCGAGCGTGACGTCGGGCTTGGGCGGTACCTCGTAGGGCTCATCTACGCCTGCGACATGGTGCAGCTCGCCGCGGTGGGCACGCGCATAGAGTCCGGTCTGATCCCGCCGCTCACACTCCGCGAGCGGCGTGGCGACGTGCACCTCGACGAAGTTCGCGCAGAGCCCCTGCACGAACCGGCGCGAATCTTCGTATGGCGAGACGAACGAGGCGACGACGAAGACCCCGTTCTTCTCCAGCCGGCTGGCGAGGTACCCCACCCGCTTCACATGCTCCTCGCGCTCGGGCTTCGAAAAGCCGGTATCGGGAAAGATGTCGCGGACGGTCTCACCGTTCAGATATTCGACTTTGACGCCCCGCTTCACCAGGTCGTCGGCGACCTGCTTCGAAATCGCCGTCTTGCCCGACTTGGAGAGCCCGGTAAACCAGAGCACCGCGGGCGTCGGCACCTTCTTGCCGATGCTAACCCGATCCCAGATGCGTTCGTGCATCCAGAACAGGATGATCTTGGAAAAGAATTCGAGCGCGCCCACCCAGAGTGCCAGCGCGAACTTGTGCGTGAAGATGAAGACCAGGGCGGCCGTCGCCATCGTGCCCATGATCCGCCACGAGACGGCTTTGACCAGTGACCTGACGCCCGTATCGCGCTGCATCTATCTGCCCCCGGTGAGAGTCGGAAAGGCCGGGTGCGTCGCGAGCCAGGCGAGCACCATTTCGGCGGATTGCTCCGGCGTGACGCCGGTCGTTTCCAGCCTGAGTTCCGGTGTTTCCGGCGCTTCGTACGGGTCATCCAGCCCGGTAAAATTCCTGATCTCACCTTTCCTCGCGCGGGCGTACAGTCCCTTGATGTCCCGCCGTTCGCATTCCCCGAAGGAGGTTGCGACAAAGATTTCCGCAAAGTGCCGGCAGAGGCCGCGCACGAATGCGCGCGAATCAGCGTAGGGAGATACCAGCGACGCCACGACGGTGACTCCATGCCGCTCGAGGCGGCTGGCCAGGAAGCCGACCCGCCGGATATGCGCATCGCGATCGGCACGGCTGAAGCCGGTAGCCGGGAAGATGTCGCGGATCGCATCGCC
>JBDUEA010000044.1:0-21362 GCA_040002695.1 Gemmatimonadota bacterium
CCTACCTGGGCGGTCTGGCCGAGGGGCCTCAGCGGAGAGAGGGGTAGGGTGGGCAGGTCTCGAAAGGTGACGGTTGAAAGTTGAAAGTTGAAAGTAGAAAGTTGAAAGTTGAAAGTTGAAAGTTGCAGGTAGAAAGTAGAAAGTAGAAAGGGGCTCCAATCGAACCGGAGCCCCTTTTCACTTTCCACTCGTAACTTTCAACTTTTCATAACCTCTGCTCAGCACTCAGCACTCAGCACTCAGTACCCAGTACCCAGTACCTTTAAACCGGAGCCCCTTTTCACTTTCCACTCGCAACTTTCAACTCCTTACTTCCGCGCATCCCGAAACTTCTCCTTCACGAGCCCCTCTTCCATCCATAGGTACTGGTCGTCGAGGACTTTCCGCGCCACGGCGTAGGTCGGCAGGTCCTCGTTGTTGAAGACTGCGGCGAATCGGTCTTCCACGCGCCGTCGCGCCAGGCGCGCGAAGACATCGGCCAGTTCGATCGGACCGCGGTCGGCGGGCGTCTTCCTGACCATCGACTGCGCGCGCGAGCATGCGGCCGTGATCGCCAGCAGCTCCGCGCCAATCTCCACCAGACGCCCCAGCACGGCCTGACGCTTCTCGAGTTTGGGGCCGAAGCGGACCATGCAGTGAAAGAGGGTGCGCGCCAGCCGCCGGGAGGACCGCTCGACGAAGCGCAGATGCGTCGTCAGGTCGCCGAATTCCCCGTACCCGAACCAGCCCTTGAGGCCGAACCAGAGCTTGGGATACCAGAGCGCGTAGAATCCGCCCGCCTTGACCAGTGCCCCTGCCTTTTTGCCGAGTGGCACCTTCGGATCGATGAGATCACCGGCGACTTTCATGTGGGTGTCGACCGCTTCCCGCGCGATGAACAACCGCATGATTTCGCTCGAGCCCTCGAAGATCAGATTGATCCGGAAATCCCGCATCATCCGCTCGATCGGCTCCGGATCCTCGCCTCTGCTGCGGAGGCTGTCCGCCGTCTCATAGCCTCGGCCGCCCTTGATCTGCAGCGTGTCGTCCACGATGCGCCAGCCAGTTTCGCTGTTCCACATCTTGGCCATCGCCGCCTCGAGGCGGATGTCGACGCCGCCCCGGTCCGCCATGAGGGAAGCGAGGTCGGAGACCGCTTCCATCGCGAAGGTATCAGCCGCCATCCGCCCGATCTTCTGCGCGATCGCATCGTGCCGTCCCACCGGCTGTCCCCATTGCACGCGGGTCGCGGCCCAGCGACGGGAATATTCCAGGCAACGCTTCGCGCCGGCTGCGCACGAGGCCGGGAGCGTAAGCCGCCCCGTGTTGAGCGTCACCAGCGCGAGCTTGAGTCCGCGTCCCTCCCCCCAGATGACATTCTCCACCGGCACCTTGACGTTCGTGAAACGGATGATCCCATTCTCGAGCGCCCTGAGTCCCATGAAGTGAAGCCGCTGCACCACCTCGACGCCGGGCCAATCCACCTCGACGATGAACGCTGTGATCTTGCGGTTGTTGGTCTTCGCCATCACCACCATCAATTCGGCGATGGTGCCATTGGTGCACCAGAGCTTCTCGCCGTTCAGGATGTAGTACCTGCCGTCGGGAGAGAGCTCAGCATGCGTGCTCAACCCTGCGGGATCGGACCCGACATTGGCCTCCGTCAGCGCAAAGGCGCTGATCGCGCCCTTCGCGAGACGGGGCAGGTACTTCGCCTTCTGCTCCGGGGTGCCGAACAGCTTGAGCGGGGTAGGGACGCCGATCGACTGCGCCGCGGAGAGCAGTGCGGTGAGACTTCCGTCCTGGCTGGTCACCAGACTGATGGCGTGGGTATAACTGGTCTGGCTCAGCCCGAGTCCGCCGTACTCGGTGGGAATCTTGATGCCGAATGCGCCGATGTCGCGCAATCCCTGGACGACTTCGGGCGGAATCTTTCCCTCGCGATCGATCCGGTCGCTGTCCACCTTGTCGCGCATGAACGCCTCGAGCCGTTCCATGAACGGTCGGGCCCGCTCGACCTCCGCCGGGTCGATCTCCGGAAAGGGATGCACCAGGTCGAGACGGAACGATCCCTCGAACAGCTCGCGTACGAAACTCGGCGCCTCCCACGTCTTCTCGCGCGCGGCCTCCGCCACTTCTCGGGCTTCCTTCTCTGTGGCCATCGGCGTGCCGGTCGGTTTCGGGGAGGCTTCTCGTACGACATCGGTCATGGGACGCTACCTGGATGAGATGAAAGAACAGTCGCGCTGCCGGACGATTCGGTGCTGAATCAGTGTTCTGAGGCGGAATGCTGCTATGGGACCTGCAGAAGATCGTGAGGCACGAGCCTTCCCCGAATCCCCTGAACGACGAGGCTGACCACGTGGCGCTTCCGCGCCGCGAGAAAATCGGGATCCGCCGGGTTGAGGCCGAGCGCCCGCAGCATCGTCTCCGAGTGCACCAGCGGGAACCAGCACAGGCCGATGATGCTGAGCAGGAGCTGCGCGGCCTCCGGCGTACGCGCCGGATCGAGGCCGAGCTCCGCGGAAATTGCCGCGAGCGCCTCCTGTGCCGCTTCCATGTGCGGAGGAACCGAGCCGAGCTCGTGTCCACCGCCCAGCGCCTCCCATTCCATGAGGCGAACGAAATTCGGATTGGACGTGATGAAGTCGAAGTATTCGGAGACGGCGCCGGCGAGGACGGTCTCGGGCTCCTCGTGACTCGCCAGTGCCCGCTCTCGGCCGCTCCGGACGGCGCGTCGCACTCGATCGAGGCAGCGCTCGAGCACCGCGCGATAGAGCTCGGCCTTCGAGCCGAAGAAATATCCGGGCGTTCCCCGTGAGACACCTGCGGCGGCGCCGACGTCGTTCAGACTGGTGGCCTCGTAGCCTCGGTCCGCGAAACGCTGCTCGGCCGCATCGAGAATCGCTTCTCTGGTGCGGGTGGGGTTTCGTTCTTTATCGGCGGCGATAGTCACGAATGGAGGCCGGAGTCTGAGGGCCGTTCCTTGCTTGTCGGCAAGCAAGTTAAGAGGCCGCCCCATCCGCGGCAACCCCCGAATCACCAGTCAATAATGGGGCCGGGCGCTTTCGATTCAAGCCGACTTCGGCAGGGCAGGCACCTCTGCCGTCGGCATACCCGGGAGCTCCATCGCCGCCGGCAGCGCGCTTCCGTTCGGAGTAACCCTCTGAAAGAGCACGCGGAAGCGACCCCAATTCTCAATGATCGCCTTGGCGCGAAGGCTTCCCGTCCGCTCGAGATGCTCGTGAAGCAGCTGGAGAATCACGGAGTCGTCGCGCTCCGCCAGCGGGCCGATCCCGATCATGTCGAGGTTGCATCGGACGGCAAAATTTCCGCTCTCGTCCAGGACATAGGCCACGCCATTCGTCATGCCCGCGCCAAAATTCCGGCCGACCGGTCCGAGCACCAGGACCATTCCGCCCGTCATGTATTCGCAGCAGTGATTGCCCGCTCCTTCGATGACGGCGGTCGCGCCCGAATTGCGGACCGCGAAGCGGCTTCCCGCCTGTCCGGCGGCGAACAGTCTGCCACTGGTGGCGCCGTACAATGCGGTGTTCCCCAGGATTACGTGATCGTGGGAAGCCGCGCCGTAGTCGGCCTGACGGAACGGTCGGATGCTGATTTCCCCTCCTGACAGCCCCTTCCCGACGTAGTCATTTGCTTCGCCTTCGAGGTCCATGTGCATCCCGGATATCGCAAAGGCGCCGAAGCTCTGCCCTGCGCTCCCCCGGAAGCGGAGCCGCAGGTGTCCCTGCGGCAAACCCGCGTCTCCGTGCCGTTCGGCGATCGCCCCCGCCACGCGCGCACCGACGGCGAGATGATGATTCCGAATGTCGTAGAGTCCGGAGAAGGGATGTCCGCTCGCGATATAGCTCTCGCATTCCCGAAGAATCTCATCGTCGAGCCGGATCAGCCCCGGCCGATCGTTCCGCTCGACCATCCGTCGCATCGGCGCGCTAGTCTCTTCCCCGACCCGTCCGCCCTGCCCGCCCGCAGGCGTGAGCAGCATCGAAAGGTCCAGCATCTGGGCCCGAGGCACCTCAGGGTGCTCGACCCGCTCGAGCAGATCCGCCCGACCGATGATCTCGTCGATCGTCCGCGCACCGAGCGCTGAGAGAATCCTCCGCACCTCCTCCGCGACGAAGGTGAAATACGCGATCACCTGCTCCGGAGTCCCCCTGAATTTGCCGCGCAGATCGTCGCGCTGCGTCGCGATGCCGGTTGGACAGGTGTTGAGATGACATTGACGCGCCATCGCGCAGCCGATCGCGACCAGCGGGGCGGTGCCGAAGCCGTAGCTCTCCGCACCGAGCAGTGCCGCAATGACGACATCACGCCCGGTCTTGAATCCGCCGTCCGTACGCACTTCGATCCGGTGGCGCAGACCATTCCGCACCAGCGTCGCCTGCGTTTCGGCCAGCCCCAGTTCCCATGGGCTGCCGGCATGCTTGATCGAAGAGAGCGGGGACGCGCCGGTGCCGCCGTTGTGTCCCGCGATAAGCACGTAGTCCGCGTAGGCCTTGGCGACACCCGCGGCCACCGTGCCGACGCCCGCCTCCGCGACGAGCTTGACGCCCACCCGCGCGCGCGGGTTCACTGTCTTGAGATCGAGAATGAGCTGCGCGAGATCCTCGATCGAGTAGATATCGTGATGCGGCGGCGGCGAGATCAGGGAAATTCCCGGCACCGCATGCCGGAGCCGCGCAATCAGGTCCGTCACCTTGTGCGCGGGCAGCTGCCCTCCCTCACCGGGCTTGGCCCCCTGCACGATCTTGATCTCCAGCTCCTCGGCGCGCACCAGGTATTCCGTCGTCACGCCGAAGCGCGCCGACGCTACCTGTTTGATCCGGTTGTCCGCGCGGTCGCCGTTGGGGAGCGGTTGATAGTGCAGTGGGTCTTCGCCGCCCTCACCGGAATTGGATCTCGCGCCGATCCGGTTCATCGCGATCGCGAGCGTCGCATGCGCCTCGGGAGAGAGCGCGCCGAGCGACATGGCCGAAGAGATGAACCGGTGTCGAATCGCCTCGACCCCTTCTACTTCCTCGAGCGGAACCGGGGTGCCGCGCCTGATCGCCAGGAGGTCACGGGGACCGGCGGGTCTCCGTGCCGACTGTGCATCGGAAAAAGTGCCGAACGCATCGTATGATCCGTTTCGGATCGCCTTCTGGAGTCCGGTGACGGTCTGCGGAGACCAGCCGTGGTCCTCCCCTTCCTTGCGATACCGGATGCGCCCATAGTCCCGGAGTGAAGCGACCACCGGTTCTCCGGATGCCTCGGTATCCCCTGAGTCACTCTGCATCCACGCCCGCCGGTGGCGTTCCAGCACATCCTCCGCGATCTCTTCGAATCCGATGCCGCCGATCGGCGAAACCGTCGCGCGGAAACAGCGTTCGATGACTTCCGAACCGAGTCCCAGCGCCTCGAAGATCTGAGCGCCGCAATACGAGGGGAGAACCGAAATCCCCATCTTGGACATGATCTTGAGGAGTCCCTTCTCCGCGGCCGTTCGAAACCCGCGAGACGCTTCTTCCACGCTGGGACGCGGCGCGGCTCCTTCCTTCTCCCGATGTCCCCCGGTACCGCCGAACATTCCTTGCACCGTTTCGAGTGCGAGCCACGGATGCACCACCTCGGCCCCATACCCGATCAGCGTCGCAAAGTGATGGATGTCCCAGGCGTCACCGGTCTCCGCGATGAGCCCGAGCCGCAGTCGGAGCCCGCTGTCGAGCAGGTGGCGGCGAACCGCTCCGATCGCGAGCAGCATCGGAATGGGTGCCTGCCGCTCGTTCGCGGCGCGGTCACTGATCACCAGCAGACGCGCCCCTCCGCGCGCGGCGCGCACCGCGGCGGAGCAGAGCGCGTCGAGCGCGGGTCGAAGCCCTTCCGGTCCGGTGGACACATCCCAGACGGCCTGCAGTGTCACACACGAGAAGCCCGGCACGTTCCGAAGCGCGGCCATCTCGTCCGCCGTCATGATCGGATGATCCACTCGGAGCAGCCGGGATTGGGCCGCCTTCTCGACGAGGAAGGAACCCTGGCGCCCGAGGTGCATGCGCAGCGACATCACCACGGATTCGCGGAGGGGATCGATCGGGGGATTCGTCACCTGGGCGAATCGCTGTCGGAAGTACGCGTACAGGCTCTGCGGGAGCATCGATAGCGGTGGAATAGGAGTATCGTCTCCCATGCTCCAGATGGTATCGGTGCCGCCGCTGGCCATCCCCTCGAGGACGAAACGGAGGTCCTCATGTTCGTAACCGAATGCCGCCTGCCTGCGGGCGAGTTCGGGGGCGGGAAGGGGAGACGGCGGAGGCGATCCGTCAGGTGCAAGAATCACCGTGTTGTCGCGAACCCACTGGCCGTATGGTCGCCGGCTGGAAACTTCTCGCTTCACGTCCATGTTGCGAAGCACCAGTCCCCGCGCCGTATCGACCGCGATCAGCTCGCAGGGTCCGAGCTTTCCGCTCTCCACGACCTCACGCGGATCCAGATCGATCATGCCGACTTCAGAGCCGGCGATCACGACGTCGTCGCGGGTGACCTTGTAGCGGCAGGGCCGGAGACCATTCCGGTCTGTGGCGGCGCCGGCGATCACGCCATCGGTAAACGCCACAGCCGCTGGGCCATCCCACGGCTCGATCAGTGAGGCATGAAAGGCGTAGAAATCCCGCACCGCCGGCTCCACGTCGGGATAGTGCTCCCACGCCTGCGGCACCAGCATCATCATCGTATGAAGCGTGGTTCTTCCGGAGCGCACCAGGAGTTCCATCGCATTGTCGAAGCCCGCGGAATCGCTGCCTGCGGGCCAGAGTACCGGCTTGAGCCTCTCGATCCGCTCCTCCCATACCGGCGAAGCCATCTGGGCTTCGCGTGCCGCCATCGCATTGCGGTTGCCCCAGAGCGTGTTGATCTCCCCATTGTGTGCGATCATCCGGAACGGCTGCGCGAGCGGCCAGCTCGGCAGGGTGTTGGTGGAGTAGCGCTGGTGGAAGACGGCGATCGCGCTCTCGAACTCCGGATACCTGAAGTCGGTGAAGAAGCCGGAGAGGTCGGTGCCGGTGAGCAGGGCCTTGTAGACGATCGTCCGGCAGGAGAGCGAGCAGACGTAGACGTCGTCGAGCCCCGCTTCCGTGACTCGGCGCTCGATCTCCCGGCGGACGAGGTAGAGCGCGCGTTCCCACGCATCGTCATCCCCGATTCCCTCTGGCCGGCCGACGAATGCCTGCCGGATCATCGGGCAACTGGCCCGCGCGGTCGGTCCGAGGGCCGATGGCTCGACCGGCACGTCACGCCAGCCAAGAAGCGGAATGCCGTCTCCCTCGAGGACCTGTTCGATGATCTCCACTGAACGGGTGAGCGAGGCGTGCGGGCGGGGAAGAAAGAAAACGCCGACGGCGAAGGGAGCACCCGGCTGCAGCCGAAGACCGAGACGATAGGACTCCCGATGAAAGAGACGATGGGGAATCTGGGTGAGCAGGCCGGCTCCGTCGCCGGATCGATCCGTTGACGCGGCGCCTCGGTGCGCCAGTCGTGCGACGCCCTCGAGTGCCATGCGCACGATCTGGTGGGAGCGCGCCCCTGAGGCGCGCGCCACGAAACCGACGCCGCATGCATCGTGTTCGCGATACGGATCGAGACCGGTCGCGCGGGCATGCGGATCGGGATGGACGGAGGTGGACATCGTGACTCCCGGCAGGCATGAAAAAAAGGCCCGCTCCTTCGAAGGGGCGGGCCGGGCGCTGGCGTACCTGCACGCGTCTGCGCTACCCGGCCACGCTCCACAGGGAGCGGACAGTAAGGAGCGGATTGCTCGCGTTTCGTGCGGTCATGGTCATCATGTGAATAAAAATACACCAGTGTTCGGGCTGGTCAAGGCACCTCGCCGGTGGACTCATGATCTTCGATCATCGCCAGGTGCGCCGCCAGATTTGATTTCCCGTCGGAAAATGAGATATCTGGCTGGTAGACCAAAAAACGCCGTTATACCCTTGACACCGCGCGGACCGTGGCTTAGCCTAGGGGAAGTTCAAGAAATGAATATTCTTCCGTACTCGTCAACCGGCGTTTCCCAGACCATGCTCCTGCTGGCCCTCGCGCTTCTTCTCAGCCTTCTCGTTCCCGTCCTGGTCCTTCCGGTCCAGAATGGGTTCCGCGGCGCGCACGGGCGATCATAGCAGTAACGCACGATTCATCAGCCCCCGACGCCGCGGACCCCGCCAGGTCCGCGGTTCTTTTTTGTGGCAACTCGCTCGCTTAGCAGAGGAATCCCGGCATGAAAGACGTGCTCATATTCGATACGACGCTGCGGGACGGAGAGCAGGCGCCCGGCAATACCATGATGCCGGAGGAGAAACTGCGGCTCGCGCGCCAACTCGACCTGCTCGGCGTCGATATCATCGAGGCCGGATTTCCCGCCGCGTCGGACGGAGACTTCCGCAGCATTCGCGAGATCGTCCAGGAAGTCCGCCGTCCCGTGCTCGCTGCATTGGCGCGCTGTCGGGATCAGGATATCGATCTCGCCGCCGATGCCCTGCGCGGCGCCGCGCGGCCCCGGTTGCACGTATTCATTTCCACGTCGGACCTGCACCTCGAGCACAAGCTCAAGCTGAGCCGCGAGCAAGTGCTCGACCTTGCGGGTTCCGCCATTCGCCGGGCTCGCCGGTTCGCCGATGATGTCGAGTTTTCCGCCGAGGATGCGAGTCGTACCGATCTCGAGTTTCTCTGCCGCGTCATCGCAGTCGCGATCGCCGAGGGAGCGACGACGATCAATCTTCCCGATACCGTGGGCTACGCGCTTCCGGCCGAATACGCCGAGATGTTCCGGCAGGTCCGGGCGCGTGTGCCCGGAGTCGAGCGCATCGTACTCAGTGCCCATTGCCACGATGATCTCGGACTGGCGGTCGCCAACTCTCTCGCCGCCATCGGCGCCGGCGCCGGCCAGGTGGAATGCACCGTGAATGGCATCGGTGAGCGGGCCGGGAACGCGGCACTCGAGGAAATCGTAATGGCCGGCCGGATCCGGCCACAGGCCGCCGGCTTTCGGTGCGCCATCAACACCCAGGAAATATTCCGGACCAGTCAGCTCATCTCGCATCTCACGGGCGTCTTCCCGCAGCCGAACAAGGCCGTCGTCGGTCGGAACGCCTTTGCGCACGAAGCCGGCATCCATCAGCACGGCATGATGCAGCACGGTCAGACCTACGAGATCATGCGCCCCGAGGCAGTCGGCATTCCGCGTTCGACGCTCGTGCTCGGCAAGCACAGCGGCCGTCATGCCCTCGAACGCAGATACCGAGAGCTCGGCTACGAGCTCGATGACCGGGCGATTGCGGATATCTACCAGGCCTTCGTGCAGCTGGCCGACCGCAAGCGCGAAATCCTGGACGAAGATCTGCTGGCCCTGGTCCACGAGAGCTTCAACGACGCCCCGGAGGAGTACCAGCTGACCCACCTGCGCGTGGTCTGTGGCAGCGGAAGCGCGGAGGCGGAAGCGCGTCTCACCGGTCCCTGGGCGGGTGAGCGTGCGGCGTCGGGCGATGGTGATGGTCCGATCGCGGCGGCGTTCAGCGCGATCAGCGAGATCGTCGAGCGCCCCATCGAGGTGGTGAATCTGTCCCTGCGTTCCGTCACGCCGGGCCGAGACAGCGTGGGGCAGGTATTTCTCCAGGTACGGATCGACGGCAAGTCCCTGAGCGGGCATAGCGCCGCGACTGACATCGTCGAGGCGAGCGCCGGCGCGCTGATTCATGCCCTCAACAAGGCGCGCCACGCCGACCGCCTGGAGTCGTCTTCACTCAACTCGGTTTATCTCTGGGGAGTGTGAGGCCGGATGGCGGGCTCGAGGTGATGCGCTGAGAGTGACGACCTGAGAGTGTGTCATACTCGTCGAACTCACACCGTCGACGCGATGCTTGTCACCCGCCACCTGCCACCTGCCACCTGTTACCTGTTACCCGTCACTCGTCCCTCGTCTCCAAGGACCCGATGCCCGACACTCTAACCGGCGCACAGCTCCTCTGCCAGCTGCTCCTCGAGCAGGGGGTGGACCTGATGTTCGGGTACCCTGGCGGCGCCATCATGCCGTTCTATCACGCGCTGCCGGAGTATCCCGGGCTGCGCCATGTGCTGGTGCGACATGAGCAGGCGGCCGCGCATGCGGCGGATGGTTACGCCCGGGCAACCGGACGCGCGGGCGTGTGCGTCGCGACCTCGGGTCCGGGTGCCACCAACCTGGTCACCGGCCTCGCGACGGCTCACATGGACAGCAGCCCCGTCGTCGCCATCACCGGTCAGGTCGCGCGGGCGATGGTCGGCCGCGACGCCTTTCAGGAGATCGACGTGCTCGGTATTACGCTGCCCATCACCAAGCACAGCGTGATGGTGCAGGACATCACCGAGCTGGCGGACCGGGTGCGGGAGGCCTTTGTGATCGCCCTCGAGGGACGGCCGGGCCCCGTGCTGATCGACATTCCCAAGGATGTGCAGAATCAGAAAATTTCATGGGCGGATGTCCGACACCCGAGGCGTGCGGCCTGGCTTGCGGTTCCGCGGTCATCTGGCATGGCGTCCGTCGAGGGTATCGCCGAGGCGGCGCGGCTCATCGACGGTGCGGTGCGTCCGCTGCTGATGATAGGGCACGGAGTCATCCTCGCGGACGCCTACGCGGAGGTCCGGCACCTGGCGGAAAAGACCGGGATGCCGGTCGTCACCACCCTGCTCGGCATCAGTGCCTTTCCCGACGGCCACCCGCTTCATCTTGGCATGCCCGGTATGCACGGTGAAGTCCACGTCAACCGCGCCATCCAGCACGCGGACCTCATCGTGGGAATCGGGCTTCGATTTGATGATCGGGTCACGGGGAATACGGCCCAATTCGCGCCGAAGGCGCGGATCATCCATGTGGATCTCGACCCGGCGGAGATCGGCAAGAACATCCCGGTTGCCGTCGGAATCGTAGGTGATGCGCGCGCGGTGACGGCTAGTCTCGCGGGAACCGTGTCGGGTCGTCATCGTGAGGAGTGGCTCGCGGAAATCCGGGGTGGCACACGGCTCCGCCCGGAATCCTATCGCGGAGACCTCACGCCACAATCCATTCTCGAGAGCATTCACGATATCGGCGGCGTCCGTGCGTCGATCGTGTCGGACGTCGGCCAGCACCAGATGTGGGTGGCCAAGCTGTATCCGTACGCGCGCCCGAACAGTCATTTCACATCCGGTGGGCTCGGGACGATGGGGTTTGCGGTGCCCGCCGCGATGGGCGTGCAGCTGGCTCGCCCGGATGAAACGGTGTGGGCGATTTCGGGAGACGGTGGTTTCCAGATGAACATGCAGGAGATGGCGACCATGGTGCAGGAAGGCATTCCGGTGAAGATGGCCATCTTCAACAACGGATACCTCGGCATGGTTAGACAGTGGCAGCAGTTTTTCCACGGGAGGCGGTATTCCTCCACCCCCATCTGGAGTCCGGACTACGTGCAGCTCGCCGCGGCGTACGGCATTCCAGGTTATCGGGTCGAATGCATCGAACAGGTGGAATCGACGGTCGCTCGAGCACTCGCGGATTCTGGGCCGGTGCTGGTCGAGTTCATGATCGAGCAGGAGGCGAACGTCTTCCCCATGATCCCGCCGGGTGGTTCGCTCTCCGAGGCAATCGAGGCTGAGCCCGTCTCCGCGGTCCCGGCGGCCTGAGTCCATGCCGCGTCACGTCGTCACCCTGACCCTCACCGAAGACCTGCTCGCCTTCAACCGGGCGGTCGGGATCGTGCGCCGGAGAAACCTGCCCATCGAGAGTCTCTCGGTAGGTCCGGCGGAGCTGCGAGGCTATCAGCGGCTGACGCTCCTCCTCACCGCGGAAGACGAGGCCGTGGACCGCATGATTCGTCAGCTTCGGAAGATGGTCGGTGTCCTCGAGGCGACCGGCTGCCGGAGTTCCTCGGCGATCACGCGGGAGCTGGCCCTCATCAGGGTTCGAGCACCCCGCGCGCGCTACGCGCAGCTGCTCGACGCTCTGGCGCTCTTCAACGCGATCGTGCTGGATGAGTCCGCCGGAGAGATTGTAGCCGAAGTCACCGGTAGCGAGCCGTTCATCCGCTCCCTGGTGCGCTCACTCGAGGCGTTCGGCATCGTCGAGATCGTACGCAGCGGCGCGGTTGCGATGACGACGGCGGGCGTATTCGCCGTGCTCCACGATCGGTCTCCGCAAGAATCCATTCTACCTGTCCGGCCGGCCGACCCGGTGCCGGCGAATGCGCGCGAGCCAGCGACTTCCATTCCCCATGCCCAAGAGATGAGACGATGACGCAGAATTCTGAACCTGCTTCCAGCGTGCGGGTGTACTACGATGGCGATACCGATCGCTCCCGTCTTTCGGGCCGCACGATCGCGATCATCGGCTACGGCAGTCAGGGCCACGCCCATGCGCTCAATTTGCGCGAGAGTGGCGCCCGCGTGATCCTGGGACTACGCCCCAGCGGCGCCTCCTGGCGCAAAGCCCAGGCGGAAGGGCTCGACGTGCGTTCCGTCGCGGAGGCCGCCGCGGCCGCGGATATGATCATGATGCTGACGCCCGACCAGGACGGGCGCGCCATCTACGAAAGCGGCGTCGCGGCTGGTCTCAAGTCTGGCAAGACGCTCCTGTTCGCTCACGGCTTCAACATCCATTTCAAGGAAATCGTCCCGCCGGCGGGCGTCGATGTGAGCATGATTGCGCCCAAGTCGCCGGGGCATCTCGTGCGGAGCGAGTTTCAGGCAGGGCGAGGCGTACCCGGACTCGTGGCGATTCATCAGGACGCCAGCGGACACGCGCTCGCCGACGCGCTCGCCTACGCGGCGGGCATCGGCTGCACGCGGGCCGGTGTAATCCAGACGTCGTTCCGCGAGGAGACCGAGACCGATCTCTTCGGCGAACAGGCGGTGCTTTGCGGCGGCGTGACTGAGCTCATCAAGGCCGGCTTCGAGACTCTCACGTCGGCCGGCTATGCGCCGGAGATGGCGTACTTCGAGTGTCTGCACGAACTCAAGCTCATTGTCGACCTGATGTACCGGGGCGGCATGAAATTCATGCGCTACTCAATCTCCGACACTGCCGAGTATGGTGACTACACGCGCGGTCCGCGGATCATCACGGACGAGACTCGCGCGGAAATGCGCCGGATTCTCGGGGAGATTCAGTCGGGGCAGTTCGCACGTGAGTGGCTGGAGGAGAACCGTCGCGGGCGGCCGGAGTTCGAGCAGATGCGGAAGGCCGATCACGACCACCAGATCGAGCGCGTGGGTGCCGATTTACGGAAGATGATGCCCTGGTCCGAGGAGGGAAAAGCGGGGGCCTCCGAGGCGACACCCAGGCCGGCCCCGCGTCCAACGAAGGCCGAGCCGGCGGCGGCGCGCTAGCCGCAGGGCAGTATTGGCCGCAGAAAAATGCAGAAAAAGAGAAACACCATTTGCAAATGCACGAAGCAACCTGAGTGCGATGGAATAAATCGGCAGCCCCCCGTCTACGAGAATGAACGTATCATGCTGAGTCCGTCAGTTTCTGAGTTCATCCGTGGCCAGCTGTGCGGTTTGCGTACGTCGAACCGGCGGATGACGCTGGACCTGATTGGCCGTAGAGGAACGTAGAAAGAGAAAGACTATATCCAGAAATGAAATCAGTACCTTGAGTCTTATCGAATAAATCAAGAGCCCCGGTCTGGGACAATGAACTTGTCATGCCGAAGGGTTAAATCCGTCTGTTTCTGCGTTCATCTGCGGACAGCTTGTCGGATAAATCGAGAGCCCCGGTTTGGGAGGATGAACCTGTCATGCCGAAGGGTTAAATCCGTCTGTTTCTGCGTTCATCTGCGGCCACCTGTGCGGTTTGCGTAATCGAAGCGGCGGATGACGCTGGACCTGAGTGGCCGCAGAAAGTAAAGTCTGTCTGTTTCTGCGTTCTGCGGCCACCTAAGTTGTCGTGAGTACAATCAGGCCTCCTTTGCGGTTAGCTACACCGACGATCTCATGACCCCACGCACTCTCTTTCAGAAAATCTGGGACGCCCACGTCGTCGAGCAGCTGGCCGATGGACCGGCCTTGCTCTACGTCGATTTGCATCTCGTCCACGAAGTCACGTCGCCGCAGGCATTCGAGGGGCTCCGCCTGGCAGGCCGAAAAGTCCGGCGTCCCGATCTCACCGTGGCGACTGTCGATCATAACGTGCCGACCGGGGACCGCTCCCTGCCCATCGCCGATGAAATCGCGCGGCGCCAGGTGGAGCTGCTGCTTAAGAACGCACGTGACTACGGCATCGCGCTCTATGACCTCGATGCTCCGGAGCAGGGGATCGTGCACGTGATCGGTCCAGAGCTCGGCCTGACCCGGCCAGGCGAGATCATCGTCTGCGGCGACTCGCACACCGCGACCCACGGCGCCTTTGGCGCACTCGCATTCGGCATCGGTACCAGTGAAGTCGAGCACGTGCTCGCGACGCAGACGCTCGTGCAGCCTCAGCCGCGTACCCTCGAGGCGCGCTTCACCGGTCGTCCAGGCCTGGGAGTCGGCGCCAAGGATCTGATCCTGGCACTCATCGGGCGCATCGGCACCGCCGGAGCGACAGGCCACGTCATCGAGTACACCGGTGAGGCAATTCGCGCGCTCTCGATGGAAGCGCGGATGACCGTCTGCAACATGTCCATCGAGGCTGGGGCCAGGGCCGGCATGATCAGTCCCGACGAAACGACTCTCTCCTACCTCTGCGGCCGGCGGTTCGCGCCGACGGGAGCCGCATGGTTGCGGGCGGTCGAGCACTGGCGTTCGCTCGCCACCGACGCCGGGGCAGCATTCGATCGCGTTGTGGAGATCGACGCCCCGAGCATTGCGCCGCAGGTAACCTGGGGAACGAACCCGGGAATGGTCGCCGCTATCACGGGTCGGGTCCCCGATCCGGCGGAGATAAGCAATGACGCAGAGCGCGAGTCTGCGGCGCGCGCGTTGACGTACATGGGACTCGCGCCGGGAACGGCACTGCAGGACATCGCGATCGATCGAGTCTTCCTCGGGAGCTGCACTAATGGCCGTATCGAGGATTTTCGCGATGCCGCCCGGATTCTCCGCGGTCGCCGCGTCGCGTCCACCGTCCGCGCGATGGCGGTTCCCGGCTCCATGCAGGTGAAGGCCATGGCCGAGCGCGAAGGCCTCGATCGCATTTTCCTCGACGCCGGTTTCGAATGGCGGAACGCGGGTTGCTCGATGTGCCTCGGCATGAACCCGGACACGCTTGCGAGCGGAGAACGCTGCGCCGCAACATCCAACCGGAATTTCGAAGGACGCCAGGGCAAGGGCGGCCGGACCCACCTGATGAGTCCGGCGATGGCCGCCGCGGCCGCCGTGGCCGGCCATCTCGTGGATGTTCGGACGTTCGTCATGAACGATGACATCAGCGCTCTCCCCGTGGCTCTTCCCCCGTCGGGAGCGACACGATGACTCCTTTCATTCGGCACACCGGAAAGGTCGTGGCCCTTCCCCGCGCGAATGTGGACACTGACCAGATCATTCCCAAGCAGTTTCTCAAACGGGTTGAACGGACCGGCTTCGGTCCATTCCTGTTCTTCGACTGGCGGTTCGGCGCAGACGGACGGCCCAATCCTGCATTCGAGCTGAATAGCCCCGCAGCGTCGGGTGCCTCCATCCTGCTCACGGGCGAGAACTTCGGCTGTGGTTCCTCGCGCGAGCACGCGCCCTGGGCGCTCGCCGAATATGGCTTTCGTGCGATCATCAGTAGCTCGTTCGCGGATATTTTCTTCGCGAACTGTTGTCAGAACGGCCTCCTCCCCGTCGCGCTCGCCGCCGAGGAAATCAGAGAGCTCTTTCGCCGGGCCGAATCAGATCCGGACGGCTTCCGTCTGACGGTGGATCTCGAGGCCCTGCAACTCAGCGACGCGAACGGCTTCTCCGCAACCTTCCACATGGATGGCTACCGCAGAGAAATGCTGCTGCAGGGACTCGATGAAATCGGGCGCACTCTGCTGAGCGAGCCGAGGATCGCGGACTTCGAGCGCCGTCGCACTCAATACTCGGCGACGCCATGACCGAATTCAGGATAGCAGTGCTTGGTGGAGATGGCATCGGCCCGGAGGTGACCGCAGCGGCGGAAGATGTTCTCACCGCCGTGGGAGAGCGCTTCGGCCATCGATTCCGTTTTCATCGGCTGCTGATTGGCGCCACCGCCGTTGCAGCCAAGGGCGATCCGCTGCCGGAAGCGACGCGTCACGGCGTCCTCGATGCGCAGGCCGTCATGCTCGGCGCAGTCGGAGATCCGTCGCTTGATCACGCCCCGCGCAATCTCAGACCCGAGACGGGCCTGCTGACGCTTCGATCGCTCCTCGGCGTGTACGCCAACCTGCGGCCCGTCGGAGTTCACCCGGTGCTCGCCGGCTGTTCGCCGCTCCGGCCGGAACGCCTCGTCGGAACCGATCTCCTCATCGTCCGGGAGCTGACCGGCGGGCTTTACTATGGAGAGCCGAGGGGTCGCACGGCGACGGATGCCGTCAATACGCTGCGCTACACCGCCGACGAAATTCGCCGGGTCGCAGTCATCGCATTACAGGCGGCGCAAGGTCGTCGGAAGAAAGTGCTGTCAGTGGACAAGGCGAACGTGCTCGAAACTTCACAGCTCTGGCGGGACGTGGTGACGGAGGAAGCCAGTAATTATCCTGACGTCGCCCTCGAGCACATCTATGTGGACTACGCGGCCATGCGGCTGATCAGCGATCCCTCGTCGATCGATGTGCTGCTCACCGAGAACATGTTTGGCGACATTCTGAGCGATGAAGCCGCCGTTCTCGCCGGCTCGCTCGGTCTGCTGCCATCGGCGTCGCTCGGCGATGGACCGGGGCTCTTCGAACCGATCCACGGCTCCGCGCCTTCTCTGGCCGGGAAGGACCTCGCCAATCCGATCGGCGCGATTCGCTCCGCGGCAATGCTGCTGCGCTATGGACTTGCGCTGCCCGAGCTTTCGGAAGCGATCCATCGTGCGGTCGATGCGGCGCTTGATGCCGGGTTTCGAACCCGGGATATTGCCGCACCGAATGGAAGATCGGTCGGGACCGCGGCAATGACGAACGCGATCATCAAGGAAATAACTGCAGCGGCTCCCGACCGAACAGCAGGCGTTCGCGGCTAGTCCCACGCAAAAAAGGGGCGGCCGTGATGGCCGCCCCTCCTCGATTCCCGGACCGCTTCCTAGCGCGATTTACCCGAGAGACCATCCGGCCACACATGGTTCGTGGGGATCGGAAGATTGAGCGTGTACTTGAGCATCTGGTCCGGCACAGCAGCCAGGTCCTCTTCCGTCAGGTACGGAGCCCGCTCGGCGACCGACTCGCGGAAGCCGGCATTGAACGGCTCCTGGTGCTTGAGCGCGCATTCGGCGCAGAAGAAACCTTCGATGCTTCCGAACAGGCTCATTCTCGCCGCTTGCCCGTTTCTCTCGAGTGCATCGCGTTCGTGGCAGGTCTCACACAGCATTGCATCCTCCTATGGCAGGGCCGGTGACGCCCGGCGGATGTTATCAGACGCGGGAACGAGACCGCGAGTTTCGGCTTTCACCAATCGCCGTTCACAGGTCCGTCACGGCCCCTAACGTAGCGCTGGATACCAGCTTGGCATACTTCGCGAGGACTCCCGAAGCGTAACGCGGCTTCGGTTCTCTCCATGCGGAGCGGCGCTCCGCGATTTCACTCTCCGGGACTTCGAGTTGCAGCAGCCGGCGATCCGCATCGATTGTGATGGTGTCGCCCTCCTTGACCAGCGCGATCGTTCCGCCAATCGCCGCCTCGGGGGCTACATGGCCAACGACCATCCCATAGGTGCCACCGGAAAATCGTCCATCGGTGATCAGCCCGACGGTGTCCCCGAGGCCGGCTCCGATGATCGCGGACGTCGGAGAAAGCATTTCCCGCATGCCCGGACCTCCTTTGGGTCCCTCGTAGCGAATCACCAGGATGTCCCCCGGTCGAATGTCGCCGGCGAGAATAGCCGCGAGGCAGGTTTCTTCTGATTCGAACACGCGGGCGGGACCACTCATGCGCGGCGTCTTGACGCCTGTGATCTTCGCGACGCTCCCTTCCGTCGCAAGATTGCCGCGCAGGATGGCGAGATGACCCTGCGCGTAGAGTGGGCGCTCCCATGGCCGGATCACATCCTGGTCCGCGCGCGGTGAGACTGGCACATCCGCGAGCAACTCGGCGATCGTCTGGCCCGTGATCGTCGCGGCCTCGCCATGCAGCAGGCCGTGGGCGAGCAGCATCTTCATCACCTGCGGAATTCCACCGGCCCGATGCAGATCGGTCGCGACGTACTTGCCCGATGGCTTGAGATCGCAAAGCACGGGAACCCGAGCGCGGATCGTTTCGAAATCATCGAGGACCAGCGGAACCCCCGCCGAATGCGCGATAGCGAGAAGATGGAGCACTGCGTTCGTGGATCCCCCGACCGCCATGACCACCGCGATCGCATTCTCGAAGGCCTGGCGGGTCATGATCTCGCGGGGCAGCCGCTGATGGCGGATTGCCTCGACGAGGGTGGTGGCGGATGCGGCGGCACTCGTCGCCTTCTCACCATCTTCCGCCGCCATAGTCGATGAGCCACGCAGACTCATTCCCATCGCCTCGATGGCCGAGGACATGGTGTTGGCGGTGAACATGCCGCCGCACGATCCGGCGCCCGGGCAGGCGTGTCGTTCGACCTCCATTAACTCAGTCTCCGGAATCTTTCCGGCGCTGAACTGTCCGACTGCTTCAAAGGCACTCACGACCGTAAGGTCCCGTCCGTGCAGGTGTCCCGGCTTGATGGTTCCTCCGTAGACGAAGATGCCGGGGATATTCATGCGGGCGAGTGCGATCATCGCCCCTGGCATGTTCTTGTCGCACCCGCCGATCGCGATCACGCCATCCATGCTCTCGGCATTGCACGCGGTCTCGATTGAATCCGCGATGACCTCGCGGCTGACCAGTGAATACTTCATGCCTTCAGTGCCCATCGAAATGCCGTCACTCACCGTGATCGTCCCGAACATCTGGGGCATGGCGCCGGCCGCGCGGACGGCCGCCTCCGCCCGCTCCGCGAGCGCGCCCAGTCCGGCATTGCAGGGCGTGATCGTGCTGTGCCCGTTGGCGATGCCGACGATCGGCTTCTCGAAATCTGCGTCGGTGAATCCGACCGCACGAAGCATCGCCCGGTTGGGTGAGCGCTGCACGCCCTGGGTGATGGCTCGGCTGCGACGGTTATCGGACATCGGGTGATCCCTGGAGCTGAGAAGGCAACGCCGGTTCTCGGAGAAACTTAGTCACGGAGAGGGCGGAATCGATCGGCTGGATCCGTCCAACTGAGTTGATTCTCCGCGGCGACAGCATGGAGGCCTCGGGGCAACGGGATTGCGAAGTCGGCACGAGTATGCTGACGGGGCGAGCAGGCGGATACTATCAGTTGGATGCCTGTGCCGCGCGCCGTATGCTCAGGCTCCGGAGATTTCCACGCTGACCTGGTGCGGCTGTCCTTCGATGACCGTCAAGACACGGAGCCGAAGACCCGGCACGTCGATCGTCTCTCCCGCTCGCGCGGAACGGCCGAGTTGTTCGGACAGGCACTCGGCAAGAATCTGGTCGCGATCGGGTCCGAGCGAGACTCCGTAGAAATCCCCGAAGTCGCCGACAGTCGCGATGCGGGCATCCAGTGGCAGCGGCGCCTGCGCGGCATCTTCACTGGTCGCCTCGTCAGGGGCCTGGGCCTGGACGACGGCCGCGATCACCCGGCTCCCACCGGCCTTGTGCAGAACGTAGATCTGATCCCCAGCCCGTAACACCGTACTGCCCCGCGGCGCGATCGCCTCCGACTCACGCACCAGCAGCGTGATGAGGGCATCGATCGGAAGCGGCAGGTCGCGAACCGCCTTTCCATCAGCTACGCTCGCCCGTTCGACACCATAACCCAGCAGCTCCTGGCCGGTCTCCCGCAACGCCGTGAGCTCCAGAGAGACCGGTGGCTCGGCGGCGGCGGGCTCGGTTCGTCCGAGCCTTCGCGCCAGCGGGTTGAGGCTGGTCCCCTGAACGAGCGCCGAGAGCAGCACGGCAAAGAAGACGAGGTGGAAGATTCGGTTCGCGTCGGGAAGCCCGGCCGCGAGCGGAATCGTGGCGAGCACCACCGGAACGGCTCCGCGAAGGCCGCCGCATGCGATCAGCAACTGATCCCGCCAGTGATATCCGAAGGGAGCAGTAGTCACGAGCACCGCCAGCGGTCGAGCGACCAATATGAGGGCGGTCGCCAGCGCGATGCCACTCGGCGCCTCGAGGATGAGTCGGCTCGGCGTCGCGAGCAGACCGAGTAGAACGAAGATCCCCACCTGCGCGATCCATGCGATGCCGTCGTGGAAACGTCGAACGCCGTGCTCGAATGGCAGGCGAGCGTGACCGACCATCACACCGGCGACATAGACTGCGATGATGCCGCTGCCACCCAGAGCGTGGGCCCCGCCAAAGGCGAGCAACGCCGTCGCCAGGGTGAGCACGAAGTACAGCCCCGCGATGTCCAGGTGCAGCACACGCATCAGCCGGCCAGCTCCCCATCCCACTCCGACGCCGATTCCGATTCCGACCGACATCTGGACCGCAAAGATGCGCGCCACCTCCCATCCCCCCGGGGCCACGCCGGTGCCGGCGAGCATGGCGGTGAGCGTGACCGTGAGGAAGACTGCGATCGGATCGTTGATTCCGGATTCGACCTCGAGCACCGCACGGACGCGCCCCGGTAGAGTCACGCCGCGGCCGCGGAAGGCGGCAAAGACGGCGGCGGCGTCCGTCGAACCGAGCACACTGCCGAGCAGGAGACCTTGGAGCCAGGGAAATCCCAGGACATATACCGCTACCGCCGCGATGACGAGCGCCGTGACGATCACGCCGACGGTGGCGAGCGCAAGCGCGGGAGCCGCAACTCGACGGATAAGACCGGCCGGTGTGCTCAAGCCTCCGTCGAACAGAATGAGTGCAAGGAGCCCGACACTGATTCCGCTCGCGAGCGCCGCGTCGTCGAATGGCAGACCGAGCGGCCCCTCTTTTCCGGCGAAGAGTCCGATCGCCACGAAAAGGAGCGCGAGCGGTACGCCGGACCGGGTCGAGAGTCGGCTCGAAAGGGCGCCCGCGGCGAGCAGCACTCCCGCGATCAGCATCAGGTTGGCGGCGTGATCCATGAGCGCGGGGAAAGTGAAGGGGCGTGGCGGATGAAGCGGACGAAGCGGACCGACCGGACAGAGCGGTCAGGGCGGACGAGAGCCTGGCGATTGGCCAATGGCCAACTGCTTATGGCTAAGGACTAGCGACTCTCCGGCCCCGCCGCGACAGACTCCACTTGAGCGCGGG
>JBDUEA010000045.1:0-21195 GCA_040002695.1 Gemmatimonadota bacterium
AAGGCGACGCGATCGTCCCCGAGTTCCTCCGGATCCTCGACGACTACGTGGCGACGCGATATGGAGACGGGGTGCTGACCTCCTCCTGATCGTCCCTACTCCTCCGCTATACTGCGGAGCGCTGTCTCGTCGGTGATTGCGTAGCGTCCCCGGCCTTCCCACCTGATGATGTTCCTGCTGCGGAGCGAACGCAGCCCCCGCACCACGACCTCGCGTACCGTTCCCAGTTCCTCGGCGATTGCCGTCTGAGTTCGCCCCAGTTCGAACACCGTCTCCGCAGATTCGGCTCGGCGCGCCAGCAGGAACGCGGCGAGGCGCGCGCGAACGGTATGGACCGCGAGCCGGTCGAGCCGCTCGACCAGGTGACGCACTCGCGACGCGAGGCGTTCGAGAAACACCCACGCGACCGCAGGGTCTTCGGCGATCGCCGCACCAATGGCCTCGCGCGTGAACACGGCACACCTCGTAGGCAGGGATGCGATTGCGGTGGCCGGGT
The DNA here is from genome assembly GCA_040002695.1 of Gemmatimonadota bacterium. Taxonomy (GTDB): domain Bacteria; phylum Gemmatimonadota; class Gemmatimonadetes; order Gemmatimonadales; family GWC2-71-9; genus JBDUEA01. The sequence continues at coordinate 497 of JBDUEA010000045.1, forward strand.
ACCCGCGAGCGTCGAAGAGGGAGACCTCACCCAGGGTGCCGCCCGGTCCCTCGACATGCACGACGTGTTGCCGCCCGCGCGCGCCGCGCAGCACCCGGACTTCTCCCTCCAGCACGACGTAAAACCCTCGCGGGGCGGAGCCCGCAGTGAACAGGACCTCGTCAGCCGCAAACCGTCGCTCGCTCACCTTTTCAGCCAGCGCGCGGCACGCCCGGACGGAAAGCCCCCGAAAGAACGGCAGCGATTCGATCGAGAGAGTGCTCACGGCGACTCACCGCGGCCGTGAGACTTTGGTCCCTGCGCGGGTTCCACCCTCGGCGTAGGCTTGGGGGAGCGAACGGACGGTCGGTTCCTCTGCAATCGAACCTTCACGGCTAACGGAGCACCTTGCATGCGCAAATCCATGATTGTCCTTGGGCTGTACGGAATCCTCGGCCCATCGTTGCTCGCGGCACAGGCCCACCAGCACCCTGACACCGGCTACTCGGCCCTGCAGCAGCGCGGGCAGCACGTGATGGGAGTCGATCAGTATTCCTCGGTGCACCACTTCGAATCATTGCCGGATGGCGGCCGCATCAGCCTGGAGCGCGCATCAGACGATTCCACGGGCACCGCGATGATCCGGGAACATCTGCAGCAGATCGCGCATGATTTCGCCGCTGGAAATTTCAATGCGCCGATGCTCGTGCACGCAACCGGAGATGTCCCCGGCACTCGGGTGATGATCGCACGCAAGGCCGCACTGAGCTATACCTACGCGCCGCTGCCACGGGGCGGAGAACTCCGCATCAGGTCGGCCGACCCCGAGGCCGTGGCAGCGGTTCATCAATTCCTCGCCTTTCAACGGACGGAGCATCGAACCGGCGAATAGTCTGGAGGCCGGTAGCCTCTGCTCGCACGAGCCGACTTTGGCGGCGGCACGGTAGAATATGTGGCGCCGCCTCGGTTATTATCCCCCGGTGATCCTCCAGCCACTCGTGTCCGGACTTGAAACGACACTTCGAGAGCACCCGCTAGCCGCACTCCCCATACTGTTCGGGGCCGGTCTCATCACCAGCCTCACCCCGTGCGTATATCCCATGATCCCCATTACCGCCGGCATACTCGGCGGTGCCGGGGCAGTCGGGCGCTCCCGGCGGACAACGGCGCTTTATACTGGCGTCTATGTGCTCGGCCTGGCGCTCGTCTACGCCACGCTCGGCCTGATCGCAGGGCTCACAGGGACGCTGTTCGGCTCGATCAGCTCGAATCCATGGGCCTATTTCGCCACCGGAAATCTGCTTCTGATATTCGGCCTCGCGATGCTGGATGTCTTTCCGGTCAACGCGCCCGGTTCACTCCTCGCATGGGCGAGTCGTTTCGGCGGCGGTTCCCTCGGCGGAGTTTTCGCCATGGGAGCCACATCAGGCCTGGTCGCGGCGCCATGCGGCGCACCGGCCTTCGCCGCGGTGCTGACCTTTGTCGCCAGTACCGGGAGCGGCGTGTTAGGATTCCTCTACCTGTTCGTCTTTTCACTGGGAATGACCGCCCTGCTCGTGGTCATCGGTCTCTCGTCGAGCTCCCTCGCCGCGCTTCCCCGAAGCGGTCGCTGGCTGATTTGGGTCAAGAAGGCCGCGGGCGTGCTGCTGCTCGGAATGGCGGAGTACTACTTCATCAAGATGGGGAAGGTCTCATGAGCCGACATGTTCGCGCCGGGGCTTCACTGATGCTGATCCTCGGTCTCACCACGGCTTCCGTTGCTGGAGCGCAGTCGGAATCAGGACTGGCCGCCGGTGTCAAGGCGCCCATCGTCAAAGTGAACGATCTCGACGGCAAGCCGGTGGACCTCGGCCAGTGGATCGGCAAGAAGCCGGTCTTCTTCGAATTCTGGGCGACCTGGTGCGAAAACTGTGAAGCACTGTTGCCCCAGATCAAGACAGCGTACGCCACACACGGCAAGGCGGTAGAGTTCATCGCCGTCAACGTCACCGTCAATCAGAATCCCGACCGCGTACGCCGGTATATGGCCGAGCATGGCATCAATTATCGCGTGCTGTATGACGATCAGGCAGCGAGTGTCCGGGCATACCAGGCGCCCGCCACTTCGTACATAGTGATCCTCGATCGGACCGGCAAAGTCACCTACACCGGCGTCGGCGCCGATCAGCACTTCGAGGCAGCACTGGCCCGCGTGGCCGGCGGCTGATTCGAACCGTTGCACCATTCATCCAATTTTCCGGACATCCGACGATGCGTCCTGCATTCTTGCTGTTGATCTCGCTTGCCCTCGCTCCCTCGACTGCTGTCGCTCAGAAGCCCAGTCGCCAACCGTCGGCGTTTCTCGACGCGGGCCCCGAACTCGGCGCGCGTCCGGCCGATTTCTCGCTGCCATGGGCGACCAAGGACGGACCAGGAGGCGAGCAGTGGTTCAGCCTGGGCGTTCAGCGCGGTAAGGTGGTCGTGCTGGCGTTCTATCCCAAAGATTTCACCGCGGGCTGCACGGCCGAGATGCGTACCTTCACCGAGCGCTACAATGAACTGTTCGGGGAAGGCGTCGAAGTCCTCGGCATCAATGCGGACTCGCTCGATACGCACGTCCGGTTCGCCTCCAGCCTCGGCCTGCCGTTCAAGCTGCTCACGGACAAGGACCAGGCTGTCTCCCGCCGCTTCAGCAGCGCCGGCGAAAATGGCTACAATCGCCGGACGGTCTATGTCATCGGCAAGAAGGGCGAGGTGGTCTACCGCGAACTGTCGTTCGTCGCGCTCGATCCCAAGTCATACGACCGGCTCCGCGAGGCGGTGCAGAGCGCGCGCAAGCAGCGGTGAGCTCATCGTAGTCCCGTAGTATGGGCTCCGGCTCGGGCCTGGCCGTCGGCTACTCTCCTTCGAGGAATTTTCTGATGCTCGGCAGACTCCCGCTTGTCCGGATCGCCTCGCTGGTCCTGCTGACCATTCCGTCGCTGCTCCTCGGGCAGGCCACGGAAACCCGTCAGACCTGGGCCCTGCAGCATATCCGGTCCGGCTGGTGCGTGGATTTCCTGATGGATTCTTCGAATGCCATCAAGCAGCTACCTGACGGCTACAAGCCCGTCGCGGCGTCAAGCGTGCAGCTTCGGTCCGGTGTCAGGCGCCTCGTGGCCGATGAGCCGACGTACGCGACGTGGATTCCCGCCTCATTCTGCGCGTTCTTCGCCGATACCATCACCATCGACGGTCGCCAGGTCTCCGACAAGAAACTGAAGGACGCCCAGGCCTTCGCCTGGTGGTCCATAGCATCGGTCACGAGCGGCCAGGATTCCTCGAGTCGAGGTGCCGTCGTCCTGCTGGCCAGCAATAACTGGCGAACCCAGAAGCCGGCTGAAACGGCGCTCATTCCCGTCGTGAAGGCCGAGATTCAGATCTCCAAGGTTCCTGAGTCCACCGACGATCGCTACGCGTACAACGAGGGCAAGACCCAGATCCTGTTTGACGGTCATCCCGCCGTCGATTCCGTGGGCGTACCGTCCGCTTTGAAGGAGAGCTACAGCAGCAGGGGACTCCGCGGCACCTCCTGGCACCTCACGCTCGCGCTCGACAATCTTTCGGCCCGGCCTCTCGTCGGCGCATTTCGCGTCGAAGGCAACGATGACCTCGCCAGGGCGCTTCGAGCCTCTCCCGTTCGTTTTGTGGGGCCGGTCTACAGCGGCGGCAACGGAACCGTCACCTTCTACAAATAGCCCGAAACCGGGACTCCTGGAAATGCCGGACCGCCAGGTCGGCCCGCCCGCCGAACACGCCCTGCGCACGGGCGTTCTCCTGACCATCGCAGCCGCGTCGATGTGGGGAATCTCGGGCGTCGTCATGAAGCAGATCATGCGCGATGGCATCGCTCCCAGGGCCTTGCTCGTCCTCCGTCTCGGCGGTTCCGCCATCGTCACTGGCCTGCTCATCCTGCTGTGGCGCCCTCGGGCCTTCAATCTTCCGCGGCGATTCTGGGTCACGGTCCTCGTGCTGGGTGGCTTCCTCGCCTCACTCCAGTATCTCTATTTTCTGACCGTTCGCGCTACCAACGTCGGTACCGCGGTGTTTCTCGAATATCTTGCGCCTGCGTTCATCGTTACCTGGGGATGGACGCAACGGCGGCAGAGCTTTGACCGCTGGTCGGCTTCGGCCGTCATTACTGCCCTCGCAGGAAGCTTTCTGCTCGTGGCGGGCGGAGGAGAGCTTTCGGTGCCTCGAGCCGCGCTCATCACCGGTCTGGGCGCCGCCTTCACCCTCACTGTGCAGGCGCTCCTCATCGAGCGCCTTCTCCTCGATCTTCCTCCGCTCACAGTGTTCTTCTATGCCATGGTCGCTGGCGCCGCGGCCTCGCTCGTACTGGGGACGCCGGTCGACGCGGTGCGTGCCGTCATCACCCCGGCTGGCCTGAAGGCTACCATGTTCGTCGTCCTCTTTTCCACGATCATCCCGTTCCTGCTCCAGATGAACGCGGTGGCGCGAATCGGGGCAGGGAAGACGGCGGTCATCAACACGCTCGAACCCGCAGTAGCGGGAATCGTCGCGTGGCCGGTGCTGGGTGAATCTCTCCGGCCCGTGCAGTGGGCCGGTGGCGTCCTGATCGGGCTGGCTGTTGTGCTGATCGGAAGAAGCCCGGGGCGCGTGGTGGCATCCGCGCTCCCGATACCTGTCCGCGAAATACCCTGATGCCGACCATCGCCCACGTGATCGTTGGCCTTGCCGCCGGGCGCGTCTATGCCCGGCGGGACGACAAAGTCCTTCCCTCGATGGCAGCGGGCTGCGTCATCTCCTGCTGGCCGGACCTGGACCTGATCGCCGTCGCGCTAGGCGCCGAATACGGCTCTGCCCTCGATCACCGAAGCGCCACCCACTCCCTCTTCTCGGCGGTCGCGGTCGCCGCCGTCGTGGCTCTCGTGGCGTTCTGGCGACGGATTCCGGTCCGGCGAGCCTTCGCCTTTGCGCTGGTCACCGGGCTCAGCCACGGGTTGCTGGACGTCCTGAATTTTCGCAGCAAGGTCGCCCTTCTGTGGCCCTTTTCCACATCGTATATCGGATCGCCCTGGCAACCCATTCCGGCCGTGGCAACGCTGGCGGAACTGACGACATCACGGATCTTCCCCGTTATGCTTTCCGAGCTCCTGATTTTTTCACCGCTGCTTATCGTGATCGTCTGGTGGCCGCGGCTTCAAAGGGGCGCGGCTCGTCGGCTGCCAGAGTAGGCGAACCGGATTTCTCTTCTATACACAAGTTATGCATACTCTTTCGCGGCCAAGCGACACTGTCTCCATCATGATTATCAACATTCTTTGAGCGCGTGAATCACTTGTGGATTATGGGTTTAGGAGATCGACTTAAAGTGGAAAACGACCGAACCCTCTAGGCCTTTCAAGAACAACCGTTTCCGCACCTCTCTCCACGTTTTCTCAATTTCCACATGTGGATAACCACCCTTGTCCACAACACGTGGGAGACCCGGCAACGGTCTCGTCACGCTCCGTCTGCCCTCCCCCATTCCCGATGTTGATAACCTCGATTCGCCTTTGCGTTCTTCAACGGGATCGAACGCGGCTTCTCTCCGACGGAAGTCCGGCGTAGCAACATTCCCGGTCGCTTTCTATCTTCCGGCGTGAGCTTCGAAGAACCCCCTGCCAACGGTCTCCTCCGCGCTCGGCGCGTGATCACCCTCGTTCCCGGGTCCGAGGGGGATGCTATATGGTGGCACGCGGGCCGGGTGCGAGCGGTTGGTCGAGCTGCCGATCTCGAGCGGCGGGTGCCGAGCAGGGTTCCCCGATTCGAGCTTCCGAACTCCGTGGTCACGCCCGGCTTCGTAGATGGCCACACTCATTTTCTCCAATGGGCACTTGGTCGGAGCCGGGTCAGGCTGGCGGGCGCGGCGACGCGGGCCGAAGCGGTGCGCCGGGTCGCCGAGGGTGTCCCGGAGCAGGAGTGGATCATCGGGCAGGGGTGGGATGCGAATGGGTGGACGGAGGCCCCCGAGCGTCAGGCACTCGATGCCGTCCAGTCGGGGCCGGTTTATCTGGATTCGCTGGACGTACACTCCGCCTGGCTCAACACCGCCGCACTGGCGAAGGCCGGGATCGATCGTCTGACGCAGGATCCGTATGGCGGCGTCATCGTGCGCGATCCTTCGGGGGAACCTACCGGTCTCCTGCTCGAGCGAGCGGTCGAGCTCGCCACCCCACATCTGCCCATACCGCCCGCCGATCGCATGCTGGCCGCCGTCCGTGAGGCGCAGCAGGAGGCGCATCGGCTGGGTGTCACCGGCATTCACGACGTTGAGGGCCCCGAAGCGCTCGCCACCTTTCGCCAGCTGGAGTCCGAGGGTCACCTGCGCCTGAGAGTGCTCTTTCATCCACCGGTCGCCCGCCTCCCCGATCTGATCACCCATCGTGTCCAGAGTGGAATGGGGACGGAATGGCTCTCGCTCGGCGGCATCAAGCTCTTTCTGGATGGCAGCCTCGGCAGTCGAACCGCGTGGATGCTCGAGGCATACGAGGATGGCCGTGATTGCGGTATGCCGATCACGACGGAGTCGGAAGCTCGTGCGGCGGTGGCGCTCGCCGCCGGCGCCGGAATCGCGGCCACCATCCATGCCATCGGAGATGCTGCCGTGCGGCGCGCTCTCGATCTGCTTTCCTCGGTGCCGAAGGTCGGGATTCCGCATCGTATCGAGCACTTCCAGTGCGTCCATCCCGCCGATCTCGATCGGGCCGCCGCCCAGGGCATTGTCGTCTCGATGCAGCCGGCGCACCTGCTTACCGACATTCCGCTGGCCGATGAGCGCTGGGGAGCGCGGGCCCGCGGTGCGTACGCGTTTCGGAGCCTGGCCGAACGAGGGACCGTCATGGTCTTCGGGAGTGACGTGCCGGTGGCGTCCATGGATCCGCGAGAGGGCGTCTTCGCTGCGCTGGAGCGGAGCGGAGGAGAAGGAGGGCCGTCGGGCGGCTGGTATCCGGACGAGAAGATCGGTTTCGAGGAAGTGGTGCGGGCCTATTCCTACGCTGCCGCGTTTGCTGCGGGTGTCGGCGGTCGTCGCGGAACTCTGGCGCCGGGCATGGATGCCGACCTCGTCGCGTGGGAGGTGGATCCTGCGATTGACTGCAATGTCGGTGCAGCCTTTCGGTCTTCCCGCGCGGTCCTCACGGTGGTCGGCGGCGAGGTTGTGATGCGGGCGTGACCGCGCGCGATTAAACTGCAGGGTTCCGCGCTCCCGTCATCGCCTTTGAAAGGATGTACTCGTCCTTGCCGTCCATTCGCCGAACGAAGATCGTCGCCACGCTGGGGCCCGCCTGGGCCGAGCCGGTACAGATGCACGCGCTGCTGGATGCGGGCGTCAACGTGGTACGCGTAAACGCTTCTCACGGGACGCCGGAAATTCGCGAGCGCTGGATTACTTCCCTCAAGGAGGTTCGCGCGTCGCGCCGGCAGTCGGTCGCCATTCTGTACGATCTGCAGGGACCTCGCATCCGGGTCGGCCGGCTCTCGACGCCGCTCATTCTGACGCCCGGTCAGAAAGTGGTCTTCGCACCGGAAGACACCGTCGCCACCGGTGAAATCCCCACGACCTATGCCGCGCTCGCAAACGACGTGCACATCGGAGCGCGAATTCTGCTCGATGATGGATTGCTCTCCGTCGAGGTCACGGAGGTCGAAGGGGATCGCGTTCGAGGAATCGTCCATTACGGCGGCGAGCTCAAGTCCAACAAGGGAATGAATCTCCCCGGCATCGAAGTCAGCGCCCCAGCGCTGACCGAGAAGGATCTCGAGGACGTCCGGCAGGCGATCGCCCTCGGCGTCGACTACATCGCGCTCTCGTTCGTCCGGAAAGCGGAAGACGTCGAGGGCCTTCGGCGACTCGTCCCCAAATCCATCAAGCTGATCGCCAAGATCGAGAAAGACACCGCGCTCCGCGAGCTCTGCGCCATTCTCGAAGCGTCCGATGCGATCATGGTCGCCCGCGGCGATCTCGGTGTCGAATTGCCATTCGAGGAAGTCCCGCTGGTGCAGAAGCGGCTGATTCGCGAAGCGAATTTGCATGGTAAGCCGGTCATTACCGCGACCCAGATGCTCGAGTCGATGGTGCACGCGCCACTCCCGACACGGGCCGAAACATCCGACGTAGCGAACGCGATCCTCGACGGCACCGATGCCGTCATGCTTTCGGCGGAGACGGCCGTCGGGGAATATCCGCTCGAGGCCGTTCGAGCCATGGACCGGATTGCGCGCGAAATGGAGAACCACCGGCAGGGTCGAAGCCCGGCGTTCGATGCTGCGGTCGGACGAAAATCCGGCGAAGGCGACGATCCGAAGCATCCACGTCCAGGGGGGAAAACACCGTCCCGTACCGAAGATGCCATCGGCGTCGCCGTGTGCGCCGCCGCGGAACTGCTGCATTGCCCCCTGATCGTCTGCTTCACGAGCAGCGGATTCACCGCGAGGAAAGTGGCGACCTATCGCCCGACGGTCCCGATCTTCGCGTCGACACCCGAGGCGGAAACCTTTCAGCAGCTTTCCCTGGTCTGGGGCGTGGTCGCCTTTCTGACCAGTCATTCGCCCGACTACGATATCCTGCTCGATGCCGCGCGCCATGAAATTCTCGATCGGAAGCTGGCGACCGCGGGAGAGCGTGTGGTCGTCACGGCCGGAGTTCCGTTCGACGTGCCGGGGACGACCAACCTGCTCAAGATCGAGGCGGTCTGAGTCCATGCTGCCGGCGCCTCGTTCCATGAACCGTGGCCCTCGGCTTCCGGCCGCCGTGGCTCCCCGAACGCCCCGCTGACCCGCGCAGACCGTCGTTCCTCCATGCGTCTCACATTCCTTGGCACGGGCACTTCGTTCGGGATTCCGCAAGTCGGGTGTCCCTGCGCCGTCTGTCATTCAAGCGACCCGCGAGATCGGCGCACGCGCTCGGGGGCGGCCATCCAGTCGGGCGATTCCACCCTCCTGATCGACACGCCTCCTGAGCTTCGCCTCCAGCTGGTCAGCGCCGGGATTTCCCGTGCCGATGCGGTGCTGTATACCCACGAGCATGCCGACCACACAAACGGTATCGACGATCTGCGGATCTTTTCCGCCCGGCAGCGCCAGCCCATTCCCTGCTACGGGCCCTCGGAAACCATGCGGCGCCTGCGCTCGGGTTTCGCGTACATCTTCGATGAGATGCAGCCGTTCGAGGGTACTTCCAAGCCACAGCTCGAGCTCCACGATCTGGAACCGGGTATCGCCGTGAACATTGCCGGGGTCCCCGTGCTGCCGCTCGCCTTTGAGCATGGACATCTTCGAGTGTTCGGCTATCGATTCGGGGGACTCGCATACCTGACGGACGTGAAGGCGGTGCACCAGGCGGAGCGCGAGCATCTCCGCGACCTCGACGTTCTCGTCATCAACGCATTGTGGTGGCGGAAACATCCGACGCACCTGAGCATCGGCGAAGCGGTCGAGACCGCACAGGAACTCGGCGCGCGGCGAACTTACCTGACGCACCTGACGCACGAGACCGCTCATGCCGAGCTGGCCGCCCAGCTGCCGGCCGGGATCGCGCCGGCGTATGACGGACTCACTGTGGAGATCAGGGGATGAAGCTCAACTACGGCCGCATGTTCTCGGATCGACTCGATGATCTGCACGGGCTCTCCCGTGCCCGGCTCACCGAGCTCGTGCGGCGTTTTCCGGAGGTGCAGGCGGAGGTCGCGCGGCTTCGCGCGTCGGGCGAGTATGGCTTCTATGGATTGGGCGAGCAGCTCGCGGCGGTCAAGAATATCGCGACCTTCGCAGACGGACTCGGACAGGCATACGACCACGTACTCGTGCTCGGCATCGGTGGCTCGGCACTCGGCGCCCGGGCCCTGCTCAGTGCACTCAGGCGTCCGGCGTGGAACGAGCTCGATGACGAGGCCAGGGAATTCTTTCCGCGGTTGACGGTACTCGACAATATCGATCCGGGCAGCGTGCGCGCGGCGCTCGAGCGGATCGATCCTCGCCGGGTGCTCGTCAATGTGATCAGCAAGTCGGGCGGCACGGCTGAGACGATGGCGCAATACCTCGTCGTCAGGGCGTGGCTGGAAGCGGCCCTGGGTCCCGCGGCTACCCGGCACCTGGTGTTCACCACCGACCCGCGGACGGGCGCACTCCGTGAGATGGCGAGCCGGGAAAACATCGCGACGCTCGAGGTGCCCTCCGAGGTAGGCGGACGGTTCAGCGTGCTCTCCCCCGTCGGCCTCCTGCCCGCGGCTCTTGTCGGCATCGACATCGAGGCGTTGCTCACGGGAGCGCGCCGCGCGCTCGAGCGCGCCGGCGGAGACGACCTGCTTCGCAATCCCGCCGCCTTGTATGCCGCGCTGCACTGGGCCGCGGACACTTCGCTCGGCGCGCGTATTCACGTGCTGATGCCCTATACCGATCGCCTTCGAGAGTTCGCGGAGTGGTTCCGGCAGCTGTGGGCCGAGAGTCTCGGCAAGGCGCTGGACCGCCGAGGCAACACCGTGCACGCCGGGCCGACTCCCGTGGCGGCCGTCGGCCCCACCGACCAGCACAGTCAGGTGCAACTGTTCATGGAAGGTCCGTACGACAAGGCGATCGCCTTTATCACGGTTGATGACCTCGGGGAGGACATTCCGATCCCCGCTCGCGAAGGGCTCCCGCCGGACCTGGCCTACCTTCCGGGTCGCACCCTCGGTGGCTTGCTCCGGGCGGAGTACGAGGCGACTTCGGCGGCGCTCGCGCGCCTGGGACGGATGAGCCTCACGTTGCGGCTTCCGCGACTGAGCGCCGAAGTGCTCGGAGAGTTGATCATGTTCTTTCAGCTCGCCACGGGATACGCCGGCGTATGGTATGGCGTCAACCCGTTCGATCAGCCCGGAGTCGAACTCGGCAAGCGCCTGACTTACGCCGCGATGGGTCGCCCCGGGTTCGCCGAGGCCGGCGCCGTACCGCGCGGTTCTGAAGGAGACGAGGCATGAATACACCACCGACGGAACCCATGGGGATGTCGCTCGGCCGACTGTTCGAGCATTCCGCGTGGGCGAACGAAAAAATCCTCGCTGCGCTGGAAACCGCCGAGGTCGAGTCCGAACGAGCGCGCTGGGTATTCGCGCATCTGCTGGAGGCGGAGTATCTGTGGATGCAGCGGATCCGCGGCGAGCCCGCATCGAAGAACTTCTGGCCCTCGCTCTCGCTGGGAAAATGCGCCGAGCTGGCGCGGCGTTCTGCGCAGGAATACTCGAGCGCCATCGCCCACTGGACGCCGGAGGACCTCAAGAGACCGATCCGGTACCGCAACAGCAAGGACATCGAGTACGTGACGCCCCTGGGAGAGATTCTCCTGCATGTGGCCCTGCATGGGTCGTATCACCGTGGTCAGATCGCCAGCGCACTTCGGGCGGCGGGGGCCTCACCGCCACTGACCGACTACATCGCGTATACCAGGGAGCCCGCTGGGGGAATCGGCTGATGGCGCTCGAGATGCGAACCCGCTGCGAGACTTGCGGCGCCGGGATCGACCACCAGGCGCTCGCCTTCATCTGCAGCTTCGAATGCACCTTCTGTCCGGCCTGTTCCATTGCGATCGCGATGGCCTGTCCCAACTGCTCGGGCGAGTTGGTGCGGCGCCCCCGCCGCGACGCAAAGCCGGATCCCTCTGCGGTTGGATGATTCAGGACGTCGCCGAATTCGCGACTGCAGCTCGGTCACCGTGTCGCTCCTCATGGGGTAGTACCAGCGGTCGGTACTCGGCGCTGCGTCTCGGCAGACCCGAAGACGCCGCACGAGCCAGGAGTCGCTCCGGCCAGATTGCTCTCCGGACTCGTCTTTGACGCCCTCCAGACGGCCGCCTAGATTTGGCCGGTGCCTTCATAACGCGAAAAAGGAAAGTCACTTATGGCCGATTCCATCCGCGAGCTCGTCGCGCAGTTTGGCGGTGCGGTCACTCTTGTCGGCCGCACCATAGCACTGAAAGACCCCTCCAGGCTGCAAAGCGAGGCCACCGACAAGGTGGTATGGCAGGCGGTATTCGGTGACGAAGCCTCGCGGGAAGCAGCGCGCTGGTTAATCTGGGAATTGGGCCAGCTCACGGGGGCACGCCCGGCGTCGATCTCGGGCATCTACACTGCGCGGGGGGAAGGGAAGTGCGGCGGCTTCACGGTTCCCGCCATCAACGTGCGCGTAATGGCATATGATACTGCCCGCGCCGTCTTCCGCACCGCGCTCAAGCACGATGCCGGAGCGATCCTCCTCGAAATCGCCCGTTCGGAGATCGCCTACACCGACCAGCGCCCGGCGGAATATGTGACCGTGATGATCGGCGCCGCGCTGCGGGAAGGGTACTCGCTCCCCATATTCATCCAGGGCGATCACTGCCAGGTCAACCACAAGAAATATCTGACGGATCCGGCCGGAGAGGTCGGTGAGGTGAAGAAGCTGATCGCCGAGGAGGTCGGAGCCGGCTTCTACAACATCGACGTCGACACGTCGACACTGGTCGACCTCTCCAAGCCCACGCTGCTCGAACAGCAGCGGCTGAACTACGATCACGCGGCCGAGATAACGGCGTTCATCCGCGATCGCGAGCCCGAGGGTGTTTCCGTATCGGTCGGCGCGGAAATCGGCGAAGTCGGGATGAAGAACAGCACCGTCGAGGAGCTGCACGCGTTCATGACCGGCTACAATGCCGCCCTCGCCGCGCTCGGCGGCTACGAAGGCATCAGCAAGATCTCCGTCCAGACCGGCACCAGCCACGGCGGTGTCGTCCTTCCCGACGGCAAGATCGCCGAAGTGAAGCTCGACATCGAAGCGCTCGCGGCGCTCTCGAAAGCGGCCCGCGAGGAGTACGGGCTCTCCGGGGCCGTACAACATGGCGCGAGCACGCTGCCGCCGAATGCGTTCGGCAATTTCCCTCGCGTGGAAACCGCGGAAATCCACCTGGCCACCAATTTCCAGAGCCTGGTATTCGACCACCCGCAGCTGCCGGCGGAGCTGCGCGCCAGGATTCTCGAGTGGCTGGAGACCAACGCGCAGAGCGAGCGCAAGGCCGGCGACTCGCCCGAGCAGTTCTATTACAAGGCCCGCAAGAAGGCAATCGGTCCGTTCAAGCGGGAGATGTGGTCCCTGCCCGCGGTGACGCGCGCGGCGATCGCGGCCGATCTCGAGAAAACTTTTGATTTCCTCTTTGAACAATTGAAGGTGGGCGGCACGGCCGGACTGGTTCGCCAGTTCATCAACGCCCCATTCCAGTCCCATGCTTCACTGGAGCGGGCCCTCGTGACGGCCGTGGACGACGCCGAAGCCGGAGAATGAAATGTCGAATCGTGATGATGAACGCGAAGTGATCTACGTGGAGCGGGGTGACGGGGCGTCGCTCAAGCCGATCCTGTTCGGGCTCGCCTTCGGCGCCGCACTCGGACTGCTGTTCGCGCCGCAGAGCGGTGAGGAGACGCGCCGGTCCATCAACCGCCGGATGCGCCGGCTTCGCGCACTGGCCGAGGAAAAGGTCGATGAGCTGAGTGAGCGGATCTCGCCGGGAAGCGGCAACTCGACCTCGTTGCTGGACGACGACTGGGAGTCGCCGCGCGCGGCGACCGCGGGGAGCCGGGAAACCGCGCCGCGCGGACACGCGACCTCGGCCCGCGAAGAGCTGGAGCGGCGACTCGCGGATGCCCGCGCGCGCCGGCGGAGTCCGACGCCTCCCGCCGATGACGAGGAGCCGCTCGCCTGAGCGCCAATCCGCAAGGTGGCTGGCATCGGTCGTTTCGGGGGTTCGTCCGCCGCGCATTCCAGGCGGCGGAAGAGAACAGTCTTCCGTTCCTGGCGAGCGCCCTCACATTCGATGCGCTCATGGCGGCGATCCCCTTCGTCCTGCTCCTCGTCGTCGGGCTTACGCACCTGACCCAGCTGCAATCGCAGCCGGAGACGCTGGAATTCCACCAGCTCTTCGAACGGTTCCTGCCGTATCACGAGTACCGCGCCGCCGGCGACCCGTTCGTCGCGATCGAATCGCTCGTCGCCGAGATCGCCAAGAATCGGGGACAGGTATCGCTCTTCGCACTCCCCACCTTCCTGTGGTTCAGCACCCGCCTGTTCGCGAGCCTCCGCACCGCGCTCAACGATGTGTTCGATGTCGCGGTTCGCCCGCCGGTACGCCGCGGTGTAATCATGAGCTATCTGCGGGACAAGCTTCGGGACATCGGGATGGTGATTGGGACTCTCACCCTTTTCGTAGCAAACACGGCCATGTCGACCGCACTGCAGGTGGTCGAGACCCGTGGGGAGCAGGCGGTACCCGCGCTCCGGTTTTTCGTGACGTTCGTCGGCCGGCTCCTGGGTGAGGTGCTGGCGTTCGGCTTCGGCGTCGCCCTCTTTTACGTCATCTACAAGTACGCCTCCGTCCGGCGCCTGCCCTGGCGCGCCGCGCTCGTGGCGTCCGCTTTCACGGCGGTTGCCTTCGAAATCGCCAAGCGGCTGTACGGCGTCTACCTCGCGGACATCGCGTCGACCTCACGCATGGGCGCGAATGCCAATATCGGCGCGGTGATCCTGTTCGTGTTGTGGGTCTATTACACTGCGCTGGTGTTTCTGCTGGGCGGGGTAGTGGCGGAGACGTGGGACCTGCGCGAACGCCAGCGACGCCAGCGAGCCGTGCTGTCCTGATATTGATATCGAACTCAGAATTGCAGTGAGCTTGTTTGCTTCGAGAGCGTCGAATCCTGCCTTCCCGCTTCCCGGTCCCGCCCTTATTTCTCTCCCCGCACCAACTTCATTTCCAATCCCGTCACTTCCGCGCCGTCTGCGCTCGATGCCATCGAGATGCGCTGCGAGCGGACCGTGAGACCGAGGCGGCTCAACAGGTGCGGATCGACGGACAGGTCGTATTCGCCCGGCTTGACGCCGATTGCGTAGAAATCGCCATCGCTGAAACTCACGATGGTGCGGACGGCACCGGTCCGCAGGTTAGTAAGCAGGAGCGGCAATCCCGCCGCGCCCTGCATGCCGGCCACCGTCTGCTCGAGCACGCGGCCTTCCAGTGTGCCGCCTGGAGCCACCGGGAGGTCCAGCACGCGGAAACGATTCGGCCCCGCCTCCACGCTGATCGTCCCGTAACTCGGCGTCCACAGCGGAGACGGCAGGGTGAGGGAGTCCACCACCACCAGCACCGGCTCATACGGAGAGATGTCCCACACCCGGTACTGTCCGCTCGAATCCGATTCAGCGCTCGTCATGCCGACCCGGACCCGCACGCCGGGGATCCCATGTTCATCCGGATCCATGCGCCCGTTGCCGTTCTCGTCGAGGAACACACGCCCCGCGATTCCCGCGCGCTGCATTGACGGGCCGGCGGCGAAATTCACCTTCCGGCTCGACGGATTATAGAGCATGCTGCCCTGCACGAATTGCGTGGCGGTCGTGGCGGATCCGCTGGGCGCGGACACCGACGCAGATGCCCGCACGGATGGAAGCTCGGTCTGGAAGGTCAGCAGGAAAGTCGTGCCGAGGCCGCCGCGCATCCAGGAGACGCCCGTCTCCATCCGGAGTCCGGGCGTGAGCAACCGCGAGACGAATGCCGACACGGAAGAGGTGCGGAGCGAAGTCTCGCTCTCGTACGAAGTCCGCGCGGTGAATTTGCCGAGAAACGATCCCAGCTCGGGGCGGGGCAGCAGGAACGTGCTCAGCGCAAGAAACGCGTTCGTTCGGCCCTGGCCATTCACGAGCGAATTCCGCTCTACCCGCACCGACGGGAGCAGACGTATCTGGGACAGCTGAAACGACGTTCCGACCCGCGCACTGGTGTTCAGACCAGAAACACTTTCGATGCGATCGAAACTTCCCGTCACGACGAACAGCCCCGATTTGGGCATCGGGCGGATGAAGCTGTTGAGCGTGAGCTGATTTCTGCGGCCCAGCGGAGTGAGGATCGGTGCCGTCGTCGAGGAAGCATAGGTAGTGTATTCGGCGCTGAGCTGCAGGTCGGTCGAGGGTTCATAGCGTACCGCCTGACGAAGGACCGCGTTGGCGACGCCTTCCAGCTGCACGCCCCAGGCGTTCCCCAGGCTTCCCGACAGACTCAGATATGGATGCGACAAGGCAGGAAGCGAATCCCGCCAGAACTGGTCGAGGCCGGTCTGCACCGTCCAGCGCCGGGAAAGTCCGTAACGCAAGTCGACATTCGCGGAGGCACTGCATTCGGTCGTGCGGCAGGCGCCCATCGAGACGCCATATTCGAAGCGGCGAACCGGAAGCACATCGCCTACGACCCGGTAGGTCCTGTTGAATTCGCGCACCGCGCCGAACGGGCCGTAGGCGATGAAGTCGACGGGATTTTCTCCGTACTGGATCGGCACGTCCATGGAAAACTGACCGAGCGCATTCACCGAGTCGAACGCGATGAGCCGCCCGCCACGATACGCCTCGATCTGCCAGCCCGGACCCAGCTGCCCGCCATAGTTGATCTCGCCCAGGGTTCCGGGCCTGAGAAACGGTGCGTTCGAGACCGAGAAACCGCGGACGGTGCGGCTTCGGGGACCGGTGGAGAGGCCGTCGCCAAGCCGAAGCTGCGTGACGTAGCGGCTGTTGCGCCACACGCCGCTCCACGAAGCGTCACTCCGCGTGCGCCCATCCCTCGGTCGTCCTTCCGTCGCGAGACCAAGTTCCAGCGATCCACCGAGCACGTCCATGCCGAGTGCGCTCGAATACGCACCGCCGCCCAGCACGTCCGTGCTCGGCGTCAGCACCGAATAGTCGAGCACGATGCCATTCCAGCGGGGACGCTCGAGTCCGAGCGCGAGCTCGGGCGTGTTGTTGTCGTCCGAACCCAGATGTCGACCGCGGGCCGCCTCGCGCGCGAGGCGCCGCGCGACCGGAAGGGGCGTGGCGTCGGCGACCGATACTTCGAGATCGCTCCAGTCGGTATTGAACTCGATACCGAGCAGCCCGCCGATCACGGCCGCGCTGAGATAGACCTCTCCGTCCCGAGTGAAGAACTGGTCAGGCCGCAGCTGGAGGTGCCGCTTGCCGAGGCTGATCGAATCCTTCGAAGGGTTGACTGTCAGCAGCAAGCCGCTCGGCTCCAGTTGCGCCACGAGGCCGCCGTCGGGGGCCGCCCTATGGCCAATCTCGGCGAGGTCGAAGAACTGGGTAAGCGGAAGCAGCACATCCCGGCCGGCACGGTACGCCTGTACGGTCTGAGACGTCACTCGTCCGAGACGCAACTCAACCAGGGCCGCGTCCGCGAGCGAATCCTGCGTCGCCTGCGCCGCTGCCCGCCCCTCGAGCCCGAGG
This sequence comes from Gemmatimonadota bacterium, assembly GCA_040002695.1. Taxonomy (GTDB): domain Bacteria; phylum Gemmatimonadota; class Gemmatimonadetes; order Gemmatimonadales; family GWC2-71-9; genus JBDUEA01. Next base: position 17,759 of record JBDUEA010000045.1, read on the forward strand.
CTCAGGGTAAGGAGAATCAGCAGCAGACGGAGACGCAGGCCGGTCTTCACGGCAGCCGGACCTCGACCGAGTCTCGGACTGGCGGCATCGGGAGGATCACGTCGGAAGGCAGGTCCTCTCGGGCGCTCGTAATCTCGAGTCGGAGGCGATACGGTCCGGAGGCCAGTCCGGCAACCGGCATTGTGAATCTCGGGTCGGTCTCGAGATAGACAGCGCTCGGCACCTTGAACCGGCTCACGGCATGCCCGGCCGAATCGATCAACGCGCCAGCGACCGTTCCGACGAAGGCCGCGGAACCCTCGCGCGTCAGGTGCGCACGGATCGCGAGCGAGTCGTGTTCGACGCCAGCGTGCAGGCCGGTCATCGTGAGTCCGGTCGTGACCTTTCCCTTGCGATAGAGCATCGGGAGAATCGTGCGGACTTCGAGCGTGAGGCCGACCTGGATTGAGCCGGTGTCGGCGACGCCGGAGACGGGGACCGCTCCGCCCTTGGCGGAAACCACAAGACGGGCCCAGTATTCTCCATCCGCGAGCCCCGCGGGGGGCTTTCCGAGGAGTCGCACGGTCTGGCGCTCCAGCGGGCCGAGCGTCATGCGACGTGGAAACGCCTGGATCCACTTGGCGGCCGATGGCAGTGTCGAATCCGGATCTTCGACGGTGCGCAGCTGGAAGTCGCCGGCCGAGTCCGTGATCGGGTATCCGAACATCGTTGAGAGAGAGACTTCGACCGGATCGTTGCCGGGATTGTACAGCGTGATCGATCCGCTGCGGGTCCGGTGGTCCATGTAGATCGCATGGGGCGCGACCAGTACTCCCTGCGCCACTACGAGGCGCGGGAGTGAGGCGAGCACGAGGACCACGAGCGGAAGTCTCATCAGAAAACGGTCACAGTCATGGTGACGGTGTTGGAATAGGATCCGGTGCGCTGATTGGCCGCGGGAGTCACGCGTCCACCGAGGAACACCAGGATGCGAGCGCTGGTCACGAGGTTGAACTGTTTGGCGGTGCGGGGATCGAAAGTCACGGCGATGCTGCTCGGCGCTGTGCCCATCGCGATCGCATCGGTGGCGCCGAACGCGATCGGCATCGTGGCACCGGTCGGCCCATTCAGCCGGGGCGGCAGCGTGAAGGCGATCTGAATGGTCTTGCCGATGACGGACGTAAATTCGAACTCGCCGCTCTTGACCGGGTCACTCGGTACGACCGACGCGGCCACGCCCTGAATGACGACGCCGAAGGCAAGGTTACGGTCCCCCTGGATCGTCAACTGTGCCGAGAGTGGCGACGCGGTTCCTGCGAGCAGGCCGAGCAGCCAGAGAAATCTCGGTGACATCAGAGCTGTTCCTTTGTTGAAGGAGGCGGTGCCGGCAGGGCAAAGATACCGACCCCGACCGGCAACGCGCCTTCCCTTAAAGCGAAGCTGCGATCAATAGGTAACGGTCAGAGTCACGGTGCCGGTGTACGTGCCCGCGACCTGGTTCGAAGCCGGGGTCACCGTCGCACCGACGAATGCGAACGCCTGGCCGGTTCCGCTGAACGAGAAGGGCTGAAGCGAGGCGGACGGGGTAAAATTCGTACCAGTGGATGCGTTGTTGGTCGTGTTGACGTGTCCGGTCCAAGTGCCGATGGGCAGGTTGTTGGCGCCGGAGGTAAGGTTGGACGGCAGCGTGAAGGCGAGATTCGCCGGGGCGCTGGCCTGGCCCAGAATGTCGAAACGGCCCGCGGTCGCACCAGTCACCGCGACGCTCTTCGCGACGCCGGGGAAGACGTTACCAAAGCCGAGCTGCACGGCGCCGGTGACGGTGATCGGCTGCTGGACGACGGCGGTAGCGGTGATGTTGGCGCTGTTGGTCTGAGCCTGCGCGGACGCAGCCAGACTCAAGGTTGCCAGCACAACTGCCGATACCTTCAGAGCGATACGCATTTTGCCCCTCTCCCTCGGTTGTGAGTGTGGAACCACCCGTGATCGAACGCTCAGGGGAGTGACAGCTCCCCGACAGTCGAAGGGGAGGGGCAAAGCCTATGCCATTGTTACATGTGAGCAGAAACGAGACAGTGATTGATGCCTTAACCGGACCCAAGTGCTGACATGAATGATGGATAAGCTGGAAGCATCGACCGTCTAGGTATCGAACGATTTTGTGCCATTTCAGAAGGCCCTTGCGCGGCCTCGTAATGTATTGCCCGGGACGCTCTTAGTGCCCGGATGAGCGCACTTCGCACTTGGTGGAGACAGCAGATCATGGGTGTCTGGATTTCGAACGCGCACCGGACCGACGCACTTCGGGGGTTCAATCGCCCGTTTGCACGGGCCATCGCATGTGCCGCCGCACTCACCGTTCTCCTTTCACATACGGCAGAAGCACAGGCAAGTGGCGTGATACGGGTCACGGCTACCGTGCTGCCCGGCGAAGACCCGCTCGCCAGCCTGCGTGAAGTCCATCGTCTGGCCGCCGATTACAGCCACGGACTGCCATTTCAGGCCCGCCTCACAACGTTCAGCCGAATCGAATCGGCCGGGCCGGGACGGCAGTGGCCAGGACCTCGAGATTTCGCTCCCATTCTGGTGGTCCAATACCTGGTCAACTGACGAGCGTACTCCTCCTGCACCCGGCGGACTATATTCGTCGCCATCCTTTCCGCTGTCTCTGCGCACCACCTCATTCCGGATCCATCGATAATCATGCGCCGCGCTCTCGCCGTGGTTCTTCTCGTACTGCCTTTTCTCTTCCCCGCGGACCTGCAGGCGCAGGGCTTCGATTTCTACGCGAGGGGCCCCTACCGTCCTGCCGTGCCTCGGCCGGACTCGCTCCTCGGCTATCCGGTTGGCCAGCGCCAGACCATGTATGGCCAGCAGCAGCAAGTACTCGAGCGAATGGTTGCCGCCGCACCGGATCGAGCGAGGACCGAGGTGATCGGGAAGACGGCCGAGGGGCGGGTCATGCGGCTCCTGATCATCTCGGCGCCGGAAAACCTTGCGCGCCTGGACCAGATTCGCGCCGACCTGAGCGCGCTGGCCGATCCGAGACGCACGTCACCCGCGCAGGCGCAGGCGATCGCCGATCGCACGCCGGCGGTCGTGCTGCTCACCCACTCCGTGCACGGGAACGAACCGGCGGGATTTGAAGCTTCGATGCAGACGGCCTATCAGCTGCTCGCGTCCGATGAGCCGGCGACGCTCGACTTGCTGAAGAATCTTGTCGTCCTGATCAATCCCTCGCAGAACCCCGATGGCCACGAGCGCTTCGCCGCGTGGTACAACTCCGTCTCGGTCGGCTCGGACGAACCGGCCGCGATCGAGCAGACCGAGCCCTGGTCCATCTGGGGCAGGTACAATCACTATCGGTTCGACATGAATCGCGACATGCTCGCGCAATCGCAACTGGAATCGCGCGCCCTCGCCGGCGCGATGATGCGCTGGCGGCCGACCGTCGTCGT
>JBDUEA010000046.1:0-21118 GCA_040002695.1 Gemmatimonadota bacterium
TCGGCACGCTTCCCGACGACCGCGAACCAGATGCTCCGTTCCCTTCAGGCGGCGACCAGCACTCGCGCGGCCGGCGGTTCTTCCGAAAGCAGAGGCGAACAACGGCCGAGTAGCCGAAACGTGGAAAGCGACCCGGCCCCAAAGGGCGAGGCGTGGCGTCCGGCCGGCACTCCGGCACCATTGACCCAGACGGCCTTTCCCGACAACAGCGGCAGCGTAGGTTTGCCCGCCGGCTGGAGATTTCTGGAAGCGGCAGGCGGTTATGCCCTGCTGGAGGGACCGAAGCGGGAGCGAGTCGTGATGTCGAGTGGATTCAGCGCGTGGGACATGCGGAATCCCCAGACGGCGAACACCTTTCGCAATGGCCAGCTTCCTGGCCGGTATGTGTCGATCCCGTTCGGCACTGACCCGGCGACGGCATACACCGCGGTCGTCACCCAGATGGCGATCAAACTGCAGCGCCAGCCCCCGACGGTCCAGATCAGCAGCACCGAGAAGGCAGTGGGACCCGACGGATTTCCCTATATGGTGCTCAAAGGCGAGCAAGATTTGCACGACGGGGTAGGCATGCGGGACTTGCTGGTGCACTACTATGTGATGGCCCAGCCGGATGCGCAGGGCACCTGGTTCCTGATCCTTTTCCAGTATCTCGTGCCGAAAGGGCTCATGCAGCAGGAGCTTCCGACGCTGGCGGCGATGCGGCGGAGTTATCGCGAAAACGGACAGGTGATTCAGTCGCAGAACCAGGCGCAGCTGGCGCGCGCCCACCAGAGCTTCCAGAATTCGCAGGATCTCAATCGCGCGCGCAATCAGGCGTTCGACGCGCACATGGCGGATCTCGACCGGCAATCAGCCGATCGAGGTGCAGCGAACGACGGTCAGGACAAGCGCAATCAGGCCTTCAGCAACTACCTGCTCGACCGGACGGCGATCGTCGATACCCGGACGGGCGCCCAAGGCACAGTGAGCAGTGGATTCGCCACTTCTCTGATGCAGGCAGATCCGAACTTCGAATCGGTTCCGACGGAGAATCTGCTCAAGGGGATCACCTACTAAGGCAAACATCGATCAGAAATACGGTCGGCTTGGGGCCGTCCCTGCATGCGACAGGGGCGGCCCCCCCCACTCCCACAATCCCCGCCAGCTTTCGCCTTCCCTCGCCATTCCATGGCATCGATTTCGCCATGTTCAATGCTGTGTCCGCCGCGAGCCTGACCCGCCTCATTCCCGGGTCGCATTCCGCTTCAGGGCTCTCAACCCGCCAGAACGTCCTGCAACCAGCCCTCACCGGAGGTGTTCGATGAACCCGCCGCAGTCATTCAGGGATTTCGGTAAGCTGGTGGCGAGTAAGAGGCTCCCGAGAGCCAACGGCGTCATCGTGGGCCTGGCTGCCTCGGGATTCGCCTACTTGGCCATCAGCGTCGGCGAGGTAAACGGTACGGTGATCGGGGTGATCCTCTTCTCGCTCCTGCTGCTCCTCATTTGCGCCTGGTCGTGGACGTATCGAGCGACCCTGTACGAGAACGGGGCAGTGGTCCAGTCGATCTTCGGGGCGAAATCGCTCGGCTTTCGGAATCTCAGGACGTTCGGTTACTCGCGCCTGTCGATGCGCGGGCAACCGCAGGACACGTTGACGCTCGTTCCCCGCACCGGAAAGTCACTCCGTATTGTCGTGCAGCCCGACGTTCGATCGAACGGGGACGTCGATATTTCCGCACTGGTCGAGGTGCTCTCGGCGCGATTCTCCGAACAGATCGAGAAAGAGCTCACGAGAACCTCTCGCGTAGCCTGGGTGGAAGGCCGAAGCGCTGCGATGCCTGCTCAGCCCGCCGTGGCGCTGAGTCGCGATGCGTTTCTAGTAGCCAGTGGGAAAGACGAGCTGAAGATTCCGTTCACTGATGTCGACGGGAGCATCCAGAACGGCTTCTACCACGGAAGAAAATCGGGGACCCGGAAGGTGCTGTTCACGATCGCCTGCTCGGCCGTCGGGTTTTACCCCGGGCTCGCTCTCCAGCAACGCCTGCAGGCATCGCGGCCTGTCCCCGAGGCTAAACTGGCCTGACCGGAAGCGCACTTCGGTACTCCAACGCGGTCGTGCAGAGTTGCCGGATCGTGATTGTGAAATCGCCGCCGAGTGAAAATTACTCGGCGGCGATTTCGTTTGTCCGCTCCGTCAGGCCTTCTGCTGCGCGGCCATGGCGGCCATTTCTTCGCGGTTGGGCCCGTAGATCCCCGGACATGCTCCCCCCGCGAGACGACACATCAGCATGAGCTGGCCGCGGTGATGGATGTTGTGGAAGATCGTCCCCCAGAGAATGTCATTCCCGCTCATCGGTTCTCCGGTGTAATAGGGAATGTCGCGGTCGAGATCCTGTGGCTTCACTTGCCGCACCCGCGCCACGGCCTCGCGGTGCACCCGCTCGTAACCGCTCGCCAGCTCCTCGACCTTCTTCGGCCGTTCCATGTTGCCGGGTGACATGTCCGGGCTGAACGAGCCCTCGAGCACGCCGAGCGCGTTGTATGCGTCGCCTTCGGCAAGGTGCCACGCCATTTCGCCGATCGAACGGCCGCCCGGGTCGGGACGGAAGTCGTATTTATCCTTCGGAAGTGACTTGAGGACCTGCACCGTCCGCCCGGCTTCGTCGTCCCACACTTTCAGGAAACTGTCAAAGGCCGCCTGGTTCATATTCCCGCCTTTCTGAGGATCGAGCTTGCCCGGACGCCCTCGAGCAGCTCGAGTGATAACTGGTGATTCCTATTCTTCCCGGGAAACGCGCCTTGTCAATTGTGGCTCGTCTCCGGATCCTGGCGGACGAAATTCCTGGACAGAGCAAAGCCCCACCGCGGATGCGGCAGGGCTGGTCACGGGCGCGGCCGAAGAAATGGTCAGCCCTTGTCGCCACCCCGGTCCGAATTGTTCGGCGTGTCTTCACCCAGCGCGGTAGCCAGGTCGATCTGGTGCTCCTGCTCCTGCTTGAGGATCTCGCGAATGTGCTCGGACATCGCAAACTCTCCGAGGGCCTCGCACTGTCTGACTCGCGCGCGATACTGCCGGATGGTTTCGGTCTCGTTCTCGAGGTCGAAGCGAAGCAGGGCCTTCGGGTCGTCGGACATTTTGACCGCTTTCGGAACAACGGTCGGCGTGCCGCCGAGGTAGTCAATCTGCTTGGAAAGCTGCAGGGCATGCTGCAGCTCCTCGCCGGCGTGCACCTCGAGTTCCCTGGCGATATTCATGTACGCCGCGCCCTTGATGACCTGGCTGTAGACCACGTAGGCGATGATCGCCTGGTACTCCCGCGCCAGGTCTTCATTCAGCGCGTCGATCAGCCCCTGGCGATCACCCGCGGGTGTCGCTGAGGCGGTCTGAGGCCGGGATCCTTCCTTTTTAGCCACGAATCCTCCTGATGGTCGGTGAGAAAGCGGCGCCGGTTGCCCGTCGGCGCCAGTGCTCCGGTCCGCCGAGCACGAAGGCGGAAGCCGCGCCAGACTGTGCGCCGAACGCGCACCTCGTCTACACCACAGCGCCTCGCATGGCTACTCCTGGCTACTCATGGCTGCGCATGGGCCTCGCAACCGTAGGACGCCGGCACGGAGGCGGTAAAATCTCCATGCGGATTGCCCCTGGCAAGACTCCCCGCTAGCGTAAAGGTACCCCCTCAAGTATCAGGAGTCCGCTTGACACTGGCCACGTACCAGCAATTTCGCCGAGCAGTACTCCTGCGCAGTATCCTCGCGTGCACAACGGGCGCAGCAGTGGTCTCCTGTAGCGACAAGGCCGAGCCCGTGGTCATCGGGCTGACGATGTCACTGCAAAAAGAGGGATCCGCCCCCATGGTCCGTGGCGCTCGGCTGGCAGCGGAGGAGCTCAACGCCCAGGGCGGAATCGCGGGACACCGGCTCCAACTGCTCGAGCGCGATGACTATGCCGATGACGATTCGGCGGTGCGTTCGGCGACCGACCTGTACGCGAGCAAGGCGGTCGCCGTGGTGGGAAACGCCTATTCGGGACTCACGCTCGTCACCGCGCCGATCTTCAACGGAGGCGCCCACCCGCTCGCCCAGGTGTCTCCTTCGGCCTCGAATCCGGCGATTACGGATGCGGGACCATACACCTTTCGCGTCTGTGCCACCGACTTGTCGTACGGCGCCGCGCTTGCCCGCTGGGTGCACGACAGCCTCGGACTCATTCGTGGCGCTGTCATTTATGTCAACGACGCGTACGGTCGCGGCGTTCGCCGAGCATTCGCGGATGAGTTCATGCGGATCGGCGGGCAGCGACTCGAGATCGATCCGTTTCTGATCGACGCCCCGGACGCCACTGCCTATCTCCAGCGGATCGTGAAGGAAAAACGGGCGCAGTTCATCATGCTCGCGGGGAATCTCGCCGAGGGGTCGCGCGTGCTCCAGCAGGTGCGGGATGCCCACCTGACTCTTCCAGTGCTCGCCTCCGATGGGTTCGACGGTATTCAGGACCAGGGGACGATCGCGGAGGGACTGTTCATTTCCACCGGCTATCTCGTCGGAACGGTCTCACCAGCGAATCAGCGTTTCGTTGCCGCGTACCGTCGGCGTTATCCGGGGGCCGGTCTCCCAGACCAGGGTGCGGCGGCCAGTTATGACGCGGTCTACCTGGTCGCCTCCGCAATCGCGCGGGCGGGAAATGACCGGCGTCGGGTGCGTGACGCGCTGAGTGAGATCGGCACCGGCGCCCCGGCCTTCGATGGAGTGGTAGGCAGGCTCGCCTTCGACGCGAACGGAGATGTGCCCGACGTACCCGTCCGCATCGGGATGGTCCACGCCGGCGAACTGGTTCCGGCTCGCGCACATTGAACCTCACGGTGGTGCACCAGCTCCCCTGATGGACCGACTACTGCTTGCCAGCAACGAGCCCCGGGCGCCTGGCGCCTTGGGGCTCGTTCGTTGACGATTGTATCGAAATCGAGTCAGGAAATTCGCTGACAGCCCAGCTCAGATGCGCTGGACGATCCTGCCCGACCCGCGTGAACCCGCCGCGAGGGCTGACGCGTCGAGGATCGGCGGCAACCTGAAGCGGAAGATGCAGCCTCCTCCCGGGCGATCCTCTACCCAGATCATGCCTCCGTGGCGCTCGACGACCCGCTTGCAGGTGGCAAGGCCGGCGCCGTTGCCGGGATATTGATCCCGCGCATTCAGGCGCTGAAATATCGAGAAGACCTTTGCCCGGTACGCCTCGGGGATGCCGATACCGTTGTCCGCGACACTGAATTCCCATTCTCCGTCGTGCAGCTCGGCTGTGATCTGGACCCTCGGCGACTCGCCGGGCCGACGAAACTTGAGGGCATTGCTGAGCAGATTGAAAAAGAGCCGGTACATCTGTCCTCGATCCGCAATGAGCGTCGGGAGCTCCTGCTGGACCGTGATCACGGCACCAGATTCCCCGATGGTTTCCTGCAGCGCCCCCGTCACCTGCAGGAAGACGGTGTCCAGTTCCACTCGCGTCGCCTCGAGCGGCCTGAGGTGCGCGCGCGAATAACCCAGCAGATCGGTAATGAGTGAATGCATGCGACGCGTTCCGTCCAGTACGAAATCGATGAAGACGTCCGCGTCCTCGTCCAGTCTCCCCCGGTATCGCCGGGCAAGCAGCTCCGTGTAGTTCGTTACCATGCGGAGCGGCTCCTGCAGGTCGTGACTCGCGACGTAGGCGTAGCGCTCGAGTTCGGCGGTCGACCGGTCGAGCTCTTCATCGCGCAACTCGAGTGCGATCGTTCGATCGGCCACCTCATATTCCAGGGTCACGTTCGCCGCCCGTAACGACTCCTCGGCAAGGCGGCGCTCCGTGATGTCGATGTTGGCCCCGATCAGGCGCCCCGGACGGCCGGCTCCGTTCGTGAGGATGCGACAGCGCGAGGCCAGCCACCGAATGGTTCCATCGGGCCAGACCACGCGGAATTCTCCGTTGAATTCTCCGGTGCTCATCGCGACCTCGATACCGCGAAGCAGCTCCGCCAGATCGTCGGGATGGACAAGGCGGTGAAAGGCCTCCTGGCTACCGGCGAAGCCGCCGGCTGGCAGGCCATACAGCGCCTCGAGCTCAGGCGTCCAGCGGGTCTCGCCGGTTTCCAGATTCCAGTCGAACGTGCCGACTCTCGCGATCTGCTGCGCGAGGTGCAGGCGGTGCTCGCTTTCCTGCAGGGCCTGCTCGGCACGTTTCCGTTCACTTACGTCGGTGAACAGGATCGTCAGGCCAGCCGCTGACGGATACACCTGGTTGTCGTACCAGCTTTCGAACCGCGGGAAAAAGCACTCGAATCGCAGGGGACGCTGCTCGCGGAGTGCCCGGTGCAGCACTTCATATGACTCGTTTCCCACCGTCTTGGGATAAACCTCCCAGACGACGCGTCCCAGCAGTTCGGACACCGGCACGCCAAGAAGGTCGGCGGCCTTCTCGCTGACGTAAGTGTATTTCCAGTCTCGATCGATGGCGACGAACGCGTCGGATACTCGGTTGACGACTTCCGCAAGCTGGCGTGCGCGCATTTCCGCAGTGGCGCGGGACCGATGCAAGGCCTCGGCGAGCAGCGAGATCACGATTGCAACGGCAAGGCTGCCACTAAGTCGGAATGCGGAAGAGAGCGTGTCAGGAATCCACGGCGTACCCCGTGGCATGAACCAGAGCTCGAGCACAAGGTAGGAAAGCGCCGTGGCGAGAAGGCCAGCCTCGAGACCACCAAACCATGCGCCGAGCGTGACCGCGAGCAGGAACAGCGAGAAGAGTTCCGTGCGGTTGGTGAAGTCTCCGATCCGTGCCAGAAACCCCGCCACCCCGACGAATGCGACGACGAGGAGGAAGACGGTGATTCGTCCGGGCCGGCGAGCGGACCCAACCGAGTGTGGCACGCGGAAATCCGGTGAAGCGTCGGGCGAGGCGGTGGGGCCTCGTGGAACGGCCGAGGAGAGCAAGGCCGGAAGGTTGTCAGAGTGGGTGGCTTGTCGGAACAAGCTTCATCCAATATCCACCCTGGGATTGCAGACGCAAGGGGAGGTCGTCGGACGATGGGAGGTGAAGTCGTCGTGAAAATTGGACAGCGTTGCGGATCAGGAGCTCTTCGGTACCAATCGTCCTCAGCCCGATACGGGCTCAACCAGATGCCTGCCAATTAATGCCGCGTCACGCTGGACGTGGTCGGCCGAGCGCATCCAGCGCGCTAGTGTCCATATGATTGCCCCGAGATAGCCCAGTCCTCCGGGAATCCACATGATCAGTCCGCCGAGCTGCTGATCCTGAAGCGGACGGATGCCACCGGCTGATCCATGCAGCGCGTACCATGGGTACCATGGCTGGCTCGCAAGCGTCAGGAGCGCGCCCAGCGCGCCGGTCTGCATCAGGGTTGTGAAGAGATACACGACGGTGACGCCCGGCCGCATTCTCGCGTGCATATCCAGCACAACCCACCAGAAGTGCAAAGCAGTGAGGAAAAACTGAGGTGCTGCACGGCGTGCAGCGATTCGCTCTCCAGCGCGCGCTGGAAGAGTGCGGGTGCATGCCAGAGCCAGAGCACCGCGGCGCCAGGGTCCAGCTGATCAGCGGATGGGTGAGACTGCGCCAGGCGATTTGAACCGGGCGAGCGCGAGAGACCCTGCCGGCTCGGCGACGCCAGCCGAGAGGCAGCGCCCATATCGTGGCGATCAGGGGAAAGCCCAGAATGAGAAGCGGTGCTGCGACCAGCATGAGCAGCTCGTGCGGAATCATGTGGGCCCAGAAATAGCGCTCGCCCAGCTGATGAATCGGAGAAAGCAGGGCGAGCGCGAGTGTGAGCCAGCCGGCGGCAAACGAGACCGCCCGCCAGGGAGCTATGCCCCGCCGGCCTGCCGCGCTCCAGAGGCGTCGGATTCCGATGCCATACAGCGCGCCGGTCAGACCGAGGCAGATGACTACGCCAGATTCCAGATTCCAGCCACGCAGGAATTCTCCCCAGGCCGAGGCTCTGGCGACCTGGGTTACAGCGGCGCTCTGAAGCGTCAACTCCGGAAGGAGCATCGAAGCGTGGGGGAGTTCGTGGAGGATGGGGAGCGGGTTCGGCCGGCGTGAGGTATACCAGTGACCGGCCTCAGCGGCTTGTACCCCTCTGCCGGGAAGCCGTGACGGGGCCTCCGCGCGGGCGGTCCTCGGAACTATTATCCTAGTAGGCCTGTAGACGAAAAGGAGTTTCCATGCTGTCGCGGAAGACCAAGTACGCCGTCAAGGCACTGCTCGCTCTCGCCCAGCGCGACGACCCGGAGCCGATGCGCATTTCAGATCTCGCCGTGCAGGAGCAGATCCCTCAGAAGTTCCTGGAGTCCATCCTGCTGACGCTTCGCAACCAGGGCATCCTTCAGAGCCGCAAGGGAAAAGGCGGAGGGTATCTCCTCGGACGGGACCCGAAGACGATTTTCCTGGGGCAGGTGGTGCGCATGTTCGATGGCCCCCTCGCCCCAGTGCCCTGTGCCAGCCAGACCGCATACGTCCGGTGCGCGGACTGCAAGGATGAGGCGGTCTGCGGGGTCCGGCTGGCAATGAAGGACGTGCGGGACGCCACCGCGCGGATCCTCGACCATACCTCGCTGGCGAGTCTGGTCCGGCGCATCGAGCGGGTGTGAGTGGAGGGCGGGTGTTGCGCGAAGGGTGTGGCCTGTTGCCTCACGCGAGGATGGGAGGCTGAGGCCGGGATCGGGAAGGCGAGCATCTAAGTCGTTGGAGTGGCGTCTGCTGAGCGAGTCACCGGTGTGGCTGGTTTTCGGCACACACATTGCCTATATACTCTACTAAGTAGATAGACTAAATACCGAACGAGAGATTCGATGACCGATACCCGCGCCTCCCGCCCGACTCCCGCTTCCGCTGCCGTCATGGCCCGGATCGCCGCCGCCCTCGAGGGACTGCGTTTCGGGTCGGTCGAAATCGTGGTCCATGAGGGCAGGGTGGTACAGGTGGAACGACGGGAAAAGGTTCGATTGACCAGCGAACCCGGTGAGGACTGACATGGCCGGCTACCCGACCGCACGACGGACAGGCGCTGGTTTCCGCGTTTTCAAATTTCTCGTGAGCCTGCCGGACGGCCGGACGCTCACCAGCCGAGGAGCATCTGTGATGACTGGTGGGCGAGTGTGGCCGCGAGCGGCCGGATTGATCGTGATCGGACTGGCAGCAGTAGCGCCGAGCGCGACAGCGCAGCAGGACACGACGGGGAACGCTACCGTGCAGGAACGGCTCGAGACGCTGGATCAGAAGGTCAAGGTCCTCGAGCGGCTCCGTGAAATCGCCCAGGACAGTCTGGCGGCGGCCGCCAAGACGCGGGTGTCCGCGGCCGCGGGCATCGACGGATTCTCGCTCAAGTCGGCGGATGGCAATTTCGCCGTGCGCTTCCGCGGCTATCTCCAGGCCGACGGACGGTTCTTTCCGAGCGACGACGCGATTCCCCAGACGAACGGCTTTCTCCTCCGCCGCGCGCGCCCGATCTTCGAAGCGACCGTCTACAAGTACATCGATTTCCGCCTGATGCCTGATTTCGGACAGGGCACGACCACGCTGTTCGACGCGTATACTGAAATCCGCTTCCATCCCGCATTCGCGCTTCGCGCCGGCAAGTTCAAACCGCCGGTGGATATCGAGCGCCTCCAGTCGGCGACCGACATGCGCTTCATGGAACGCGCGTTCACGACGAACCTGGCGCCGAATCGCGACGTGGGCCTTCAACTGGGTGGAGATCTTGCTGGTGGGACGGTGAATTATGCCGTCGGGGTGTTCAATGGCGTGCCGGACCTCGGCAATGGAGACCTGGATGTTGGCGATGCCAAGGATTTCGCCGCCAGGGTATTCATCCAGCCATTCCTCAAGGGATCGCCGTCACTGCGTGGTCTCGGAATCGGTGTAGCGGCGACGACGGGCATCGAGCGAGGAACGCTAGCGGCTCCCGCGCTTGCCGCGTACAAGACGCCCGGCCAGGTGACCTTCTTCAAGTACCGTTCGGACGGGACGCTCGCCGGAACGGCGTACGCCAATGGCCACCGGAACCGGTTGTTGCCCCAAGGTTACTTCAACCTCGGCTCACTCGGGTTCCTCGGTGAGTACGCGATCTCGGAGCAGGACGTGACCCGTGCGGCCACGACCGCTCGGCTCAAGCACACTGCGTGGCAGGTCGCGGGCTCCTATTTCCTGACCGGCGAGAAGGCCTCCTACAAGAGCGTAACGCCGAAGCAGCCCTTCGATCCCAAGGCGGGCCACTGGGGAGCCATCGAACTGGCGGCGCGCTACAGCCAGCTCTCGTTCGATGACGCGACGTTCCCGACGTTCGCGAGCCCGACCAGCACTCCCTCGGATGCGAAAGCGTGGGCGGTCGGTTTCAACTGGCACCTGGGCCGAAACGTGAAAGTCATGCTCGACTACGAAGAGACCCGTTTTACCGGCGGCGCGGCGGGTGGCTTGAATCGCGAGAAGGAGCACTTCGTGGGCACGCGGGTGCAGACCGCTTTCTAGCGGGGACGCGAACGCTCGACGAGTGCCGGGACCAGTTCCTCCGGGAGCGCACCCGGCACTCTTTCACTCTCATCGACAGGATCGACAACGCATGCGGTCTCTTTCCAGAAGCGCCGTGATGACCCTGCTGACGGCCGCGCTGATCGCCTCGCCGGCGAGCGCGCAGAAGCCGGTTACGCTGCTCAACGTCTCCTATGATCCGACGCGAGAGCTCTATCAGGCCGTCAACTCCGCCTTTGCTCCCGTCTGGAAGGCCAGGACCGGACAGGACCTCGTCGTCAAGCAGTCCCACGGCGGGTCCGGCAAGCAGGCGCGGTCGGTCATCGACGGCCTCGAGGCGGACGTCGTGACCCTTGCGCTCGCGTACGACATTGACGAGATCAGCGAGAAGGCCGGACTGCTGCCTGCGACCTGGCAGAGTCGTCTGCCGCAGAACAGCACGCCGTACACGTCCACGATTGTGCTCCTGGTCCGTAAGGGCAATCCCAAGAAGATCCGCGACTGGGATGATCTCGCCCGCCCGGGCATTTCCGTCATCACGCCGAATCCCAAGACCTCCGGCGGCGCCCGGTGGAATTATCTCGCCGCGTGGGGCTATGCGCTCCGCAAGAATGGCGGGGACCAGGCCAAGGCCAAGGCGTTCGTCGCCAGCGTTTACCGGAATGTGCCGGTGCTTGACGCCGGTGCCCGCGGATCCACGACGACGTTTGTCGAGCGCGGAATCGGCGACGTGCTGATCGCCTGGGAAAACGAGGCGCTGCTCGCCGTGAATGAACTGGGCAAGGACAAGTTCGAAGTCGTCGTGCCGTCGGTGAGTATCCTGGCCGAGCCGCCGGTGGCGGTGGTGGACAAGGTCGCGAAGAAGCATGGCACCCAGGCCGTGGCACAGGCATACCTCGAATTCCTCTATTCCGATGCGGGGCAGGAGATCGCGGCGAAGAACTACTATCGGCCGCGGAACGCCGCGGTCGCGGCGAGATATGCGGCGCAATTTCCCAGGATCACCCTGTTCACGATCGATGAAGTGTTCGGCGGCTGGAAGAAGGCGCAGCCGGCGCACTTCGGCGACGGCGGTCTCTTCGATCAGATCTACGAGGTTCGCTGAATGTCGACCGCCAACGATTCCGTGTTGCAGCCGTCGGGCTTCGGCAAGCACGCTCGCCAGCTGGTGCGGGACCCACGGTGGTTCAACAGCGGTCCGCCGGCGGACCTGCTCCGCGCACACTTCATCACGCCACGTGAGCTGTTCTTCACCCGGAACCACGCTGCGGTTCCCGAGCTCGACGCGAGCCGGCACCTGGTTCGCGTCGGGGGTCAGGTTGCCCGTCCGATCGAGTTGAGCATGGAGCGCCTGCGAACTGACTTTCCGACCCAATCCCTCGCGGCGACGCTGATCTGCGCCGGACTCCGGCGCAACGAACTGAACGCGGTCCGCCCCATTCCCAGTGAAGTTCAGTGGGGCACCGAGCCGGTCAGTAACGGGATGTGGCGCGGCGTCCGGCTTCGGGACATCCTGAGCGCGGCCGGCGTCGAGGCTGGCGCCGGGCACGTGGCGTTCCTCGGCGCCGACCAGATCGAGCGTCACGGCGAACACTTCGAATTTGGAGCCTCGATCCCGCTCGAGAAGGCCCTGGAGAGCGAGGTCCTGCTCGCCTTTGAGCTGAATGGCAAACGGCTGACGCCGGTGCACGGTTATCCGGTCCGCCTCGTGGTGCCGGGCTACATCGGTGCCAGGAGCGTGAAGTGGCTCTCCCGGATCATCGTGCAGGCAGAGCCGACCAGCAACTATTTCCAGTCGCGGGCCTACCGGATCTTTCCGCCGGAGGTGAGCGCCGAGTCAGTCGATTGGGAAACGGGGCATTCGCTCGGCGAAATTCCTCTCAACTCGGTCATCTGGCAGCCGACTGAAGGGTCGTCGCTCACCGCCGGGGTAAATCGGGTGCAGGGCTGGGCGCTGGCCGGGGGAGGCCGACGGATCGAGCGGGTCGAGATTTCTGCCGACGACGGGCTCACCTGGAATCAGGCGAGGCTTCCGGCGCCCTGCGACCCCTGGACGTGGTGTCTCTGGGAAGCGGAACTAGACCTGCAGTCGGGCACCCGCCACCTGACAGTGCGCGCCTGGGATTCCGCCGGAGAAACGCAACCAGTGAATCCCGCCGACATCTGGAATTTTAAGGGATACGCGAACAACGCGCGGCATCGGATCAAGGTGACCGTGGTCCCCGAGCATACGAACGAGTCGGCGGATGAGGCCGACAGTTTCTCGAGCCCCACTGAACCATGGAAATGAAACGGCGCAGTGTCTTGCCGGGGTTCGGCATCTCGCTCGGCATCACAGTTACGTACTTGAGCCTCGTGGTGCTGCTGCCACTGGCAACAGTGTTCACGCGTACGTCCACTCTTGGATGGGCCGGCTTCTGGAGTACGGTGACCGCGCCGCGCGTGCTCGCCTCCTACCGGCTCACATTCGGCGCCTCGCTCGGGTCCGCGCTGATCAACGCCGTCTTCGGGTTGCTCGTCGCGTGGGTGCTCGTGCGCTATCGCTTTCCCGGCCGGAAAGTGGTGGATGCGATGCTGGACCTGCCGTTCGCGCTGCCGACCGCCGTCGCGGGCATCGCGCTCACGACGCTCTACGCGCCCAACGGATGGCTGGGCTCTTGGCTGGAGCCGATGGGTGTGAAGGTGGACTTTACGCCACTCGGCATCGTGGTGGCACTCACGTTCATCGGACTTCCGTTCGTGGTGCGAACGGTTCAACCGGTGCTGCAGGATCTCGAGAGTGAAATCGAGGAAGCCGCCGCCAGCCTCGGCGCGAGCCGCTGGCAGACTTTCCGGCGCGTGCTGCTCCCCGCAATCGGTCCCGCATTGCTCACCGGCTTTGCGCTCTCGTTCGCGCGCGCGATCGGTGAATACGGTTCGGTGGTGTTCATCTCGGGCAACATGCCGATGCGTACCGAGATCACGCCGCTCCTGATCATGACCAAACTGGAACAGTTCGACTACGCCGGAGCGACGGCCATCGCGACCGTCATGCTTCTCGCGTCGTTCGTGCTCCTCCTTACCATCAACGTGCTGCAGTCGCTGAGCCGGCGACAGACCGCCTGAACCAGGGAGCATTCGTGGCTGGACACATTGGGATGCGGAGCGCCACCGCGAGTGCGGAGCGTATTCGGTCGACCGGCGAGCCGGCGTGGGTGCGGCGCCTGCTCACCGGGATTGCGCTGCTCTTCCTCGCGCTCTTTCTGCTCATGCCGCTGGTCCTGGTCTTCGTCGAGGCGTTCCGAAAGGGGGTGGGTGTGTACTTCGCCGCCGTCACGGAACCGGATGCGCTCGCGGCCATCAAGCTGACCCTCATCGCGGCCGGCATCGCGGTGCCACTCAACGTGGTCTTCGGCGTCGCGGCGGCCTGGTCCATCGCGAAGTTCGAGTTTGTCGGCAAGAATGTGCTCACCACGCTCATCGATCTGCCGTTCGCGGTGTCTCCAGTCATCGCGGGCATGATCTTCGTCCTGATGTTCGGCGCACACGGCTGGTTCGGTCCCTGGCTCAGTGACCACGACATCAAAGTGATCTTCGCGGTGCCGGGCATCGTGCTCGCGACGGTGTTCGTGACCTTTCCATTCGTCGCGCGCGAGCTGATTCCGCTGATGCAGGAGCAGGGCACCGAGGAAGAAGAGGCGGCCATGGTCCTCGGCGCGAGCGGCTGGCAGACCTTTCGCCGCATCACCCTGCCCAACATCAAGTGGGGACTGCTCTACGGAATCATTCTCTGTAACGCGCGCGCGATGGGTGAGTTCGGCGCGGTATCAGTGGTCTCCGGTCACATCCGTGGGCTCACGAACACCATGCCGCTGCACATCGAAATCCTCTACAACGAGTACAGTTTCACGGCCGCCTTCGCCGTCGCCTCGCTGCTCACCATGCTCGCGATCGTGACGCTGATCGCCAAAAGCCTCGTGGAGTGGCAGGCCGGCCGCCAGCAGCCCATCAGCCAGACGACTCCCCACCTGGAGAGGAAGGCCGCATGAGTATCGAGGCCCGCAACATCAGCAAGACGTTCGGCACGTTCGAAGCCTTGAAGAACGTCAGCCTGGACGTTCCCGACGGTGAACTGGTGGCGCTGCTCGGACCCTCAGGCTCCGGGAAGACAACGCTGCTGCGGATCATCGCGGGGCTCGAGGCTGCCGACAGCGGCTCGATTCTCTTCCATGGCGAAGACGTGGCGGATACGCACGTCCGCGAGCGCCAGGTCGGGTTCGTTTTTCAGCACTACGCGCTCTTCCGGCACATGAGTGTGTTCGAAAACGTGGCGTTCGGACTCCGGGTGCGTGCGCGCAACGTGCGCCCGCCCGAAGCCGAGATCCGGAAATCGGTGTCTGACCTGCTCAAGCTCGTGCAGCTCGACTGGCTGGCCGACCGGTATCCCTCACAGTTGTCCGGCGGTCAGCGGCAGCGTGTGGCGCTCGCGCGCGCACTCGCCATCAAGCCGCGAGTGCTCCTGCTCGACGAACCGTTCGGTGCGCTCGATGCCAAGGTGCGGAAAGAGCTGCGCCGGTGGCTCCGCCGGCTGCACGACGAGGTGCATGTGACGAGCGTCTTCGTCACGCACGATCAGGAGGAGGCACTCGAGGTCGCGGACCGGGTGGTCGTGATGAACGAGGGAAGAATCGAGCAGAATGGGACTCCGGAGGAAGTATACGACCGCCCCGCGACGCCATTCGTTTACAGCTTCCTCGGCGATGTGAATCTCTTTCATGGCCGGCTGAACCGCGGCCTCGTGACGATCGGCGGCGCGGAGCTCAAGGCGCCCGAGCACGCCGAAGCCGCCGACCAGGCTGCGGTGGCCTATGTGCGGACGTTCGAGGTCGAGCTCACTCCATCGGGAGACGGCTCGGTGGCGATCGAGGCCATCGTGCGGCACATCCGCGCCTTCGGGCCGGTTGTCCGCCTCGAGCTCGACCGCGTGGATGACGGCCAGCTGATCGAGGCCGAAGTGAGTCGAGCGCGGTTCACCGAGCTCAAGGTGGCGAAAGGTGACCGGGTGTTCGTCTCCCCGAAGAATGCGAGAGTGTTCATCAGCTGATGCGGCGCTTGTCGCCGTGTATGTCTCCAACGCTTCGAGGTATTGACCTATTGGTGCTCGAACGGCAACACGAATTCTCAGTGCTGTGCCGGCCTTCCATTCCCGCCATCCGTCACGAACTTGACGTTCCCATCCTTGTCGCGCCGCCAGATGGTGAGATACTTGCCATATGACGGCGCCTCAGCGGTGGTCTTTGCGCGGATCACGGACTCACCGACGGTGAAGCCAAGGTCTCCAGCAGCAGACCCGCCGGCATAGACCGGGCGCCACTTCCAGTCGGCTGGTGTGCCGGACGCGACATTCTGCTGTATTCCCTCCGGCCCGCGCACCAGTGCCGGGCCACCGAAAGTCACGGCGTCTGGCGCGGCGTACTTCCCGAAGGCGATCGCCGCGCTCGTGCGACCCGCTTCATCCGAGAAGTGATTGTCCGCCGAGATGAACGCGGCGAACGGACCTTCGGCGGCCAGCGCGGGCAGCGTCAATGGCAGGTCCGCCGGCAGTACGAAGGGAAGTCCGCCAGTCACGCCCATCTGAACCTGAGCCGCGAGTTTCCAGCTGCCGCCCACCCGCTCCCAGGCCGAGATGTATCGGCCGATCCGGACTGGCGGCGTTTCGTTCCGTCCACCCACCAGAACTGCCGTGACGCCCCAGGTCACCCCGAAGGAATTGTCCGCGGAGACCTCCGCGTAGAGCGGTTGCCACTGATAGTGCACCGAATCGAGCATGCGCTGGAGCGAGAAGAGCCGGGCGACCGAGCCGCGTCCACGGACGATCGGGGCTCCGCTGTAGAGGAGAATGCCGTCATCGGTCAGCAGATTGCTGAGTCCCGCGGCCATCCCCTGACCGGCGACCGAGTCTGAGGCGGCCTGATCCGTCGCGAGAAGCTCGGCCCGGCCGGTGGATGGAGCGGCCTGGGCGAAGAGCGGGGCGGGACGGACGAGGAGCATCGGGACGAGTACGGCGGCGACGAACAGCGGCGTGTGTGTGCGCATGAGTGTGCCGGGTGCGGGAGTCGGGCGACTGTCCTGATGGTTGCTGGAGACGGTTGAGCGGGCGCCATTGTCACCGCGGCGCGGGCGGAGCAGGCTGAGGTCACCGGTTGCAGCCGCCGGCGCTGGCGTCAGCCGGCGCCGAATTTGTTCGCTGCGGAAATGAATTCGCGGAAGAGGTGCCGCGTATGCGGGTCCGACATCTCGAAGACTTCCGGGTGCCACTGCACGCCGACGAGGAAGTGCCCGTTGGTGGATTCGACGGCTTCGATGAGGCCGTCGGGTGCAACCGCCGACGAGATCAGAAGAGGTGCGAGCACCTTGATGCCCTGGTGATGCATGCTGTTGACGGGAACACTCGGTCGTTCCATCAGCGCCTGCAGGCGGGTCCCGCTCGTGAGCGCGACCTCGTGCGCGAGATGGTCCCGTTCATAGCCGAAGGTCGGGAAGTAATCGTGCTTGATCGCGTGGGGATATTCCCGCTCGAGGTCCTGATAGAGCGTGCCGCCGAGCGCCACATTAATGACCTGGATGCCGCGGCAGAGACCGAGCATTGGTTTCTGATCTTCGACCGCCCAGCGAGTGAGCTGCAGCTCGACCCGGTCCCGCGCGGGGTCCACGCGGCCGAGGCTCGGGTGCGGTTCCTCGCCGAAGGTGCGCGGGTCCATGTCGACGCCGCCTGGAAGCATGATGCCGTCGAGCCGCTCGTAGATTCCGCGGAGGGTGTCAGGATCGTCGTCGAGAAGGGGAATCATCCAGGGGATGGCGCCGGCCATGGTCGCGGCGAAGAAGTAGCGCTGGTTCATGACCCAGGACTGGGGCAGCCCCTCGGGGATGCCATCGATGGCATGAAGGGTCTGGGTAGTGATTCCGATGACGGGGCGGCGCAGTGTCATGCTCACGGCTCTCGATCAGAGGATGGTGTGCCAAGCGGAGGCATCACCCGTAGGCTTCTCTGTACCACTCAACGTCACCGATGTCCCGCAGGTTCCACGCCAGCGGCGGGAGGTACGCCTTCGGCGGTCTCACGTACCAGCTGATCGACCACTGACTTGAGGTCGCCGGTCTGGCGGAACGTCGCGAGCTGCCGATCCGCGCTGGTTCCCTCGGCCAGAATCCTGAACGCGTACTCGACCTGTTTCCGGCTCCCCAGTTCGTCCAGCACGTCGTCGATGAACCACTCGATCAGCTCCCGGATGAGTTCGCGGGCCGGAAGTTCCTTCCGCTTTCCGAAGTCGACCATCCGGCCATCGAGACCGTAGCGGATGGCGCGCCACTTGTTTTCCTCGAGGAATGCGGCCGGATAGGTGCGGAAGGTGAGGTTGTCGCGCCGAAGTTTCCAGAGCTTGGCGATGATGGCCTGGAAGATGGCCCCGATGCAGACGGCCTCGTCCACCCGGGTGCAGACATCACACACCCGGAACTCGAGGGTGGGATAGTGCCAGCTGGGCCGGACGTCCCACCAGATTTTCGAGGCGTCCGGAATGCAGTTGGTGGCCACCATGACCTCGACGAGTTCCTGGAATTCGCTCCACGATTCGAGACTCCGCGGGATGCCGGTGCGCGGGAAGTTGCGGAAGACGACGCTGCGGTAGGACTTGAGGCCCGTGTTGCGCCCCATCCAGAATGGAGAGCTGGTCGAGAGCGCGAGCACATGCGGCATGAAGTAGCGGGAGACGTTCAGCGCATCGATCAGGAAATCCCGATCTTCGATGCCGATATGCACGTGGGTGCCGAAGATGAGCAGGCTCTGCGCGAGATCCTGGAGATCTTCCCGGACGCCCACGTAGCGTTCCAGTGGTGTGATCTCCTGCTCCATCCACGATGAAAAGGGGTGACTGCCGGCCGCCGCGATCACCAGTCCGTTCTTCGCGGCGAGATCCATGACCAGGCGGCGGAGACGGATGAGCTCCGCACGCACCTCGGCTGGGGTATGACAAACTTTGGTGCCCACCTCGACCATCGATTGGTGCAACTCGGGTTTCACCTCGCCCAGGATCATGGAATCCTCTTTGAGAATCTCCGTGATGTATGAGCGAAGCTCGCGCGTCGAGGGATCGATGATCTGATACTCCTCTTCGATGCCGATCGTGAGGGACGGACCTTTCATGGAGCGCTCGGTGCGAGGGTGAAGAATGGACGAGTGTGGTACGTCATGGGCCGTACGCGGTCAATTCACCGCTTTTCGACGACGAATGTGGGCACCGTCGAACCGCCGCCGGCGGTCACGTTGACGAGGGCCGCCGTGGAGACGCGGGTGAGGCAACCGTCCACGTAGCTGCCGTTGAAGACGAATGGCGCCGTGTCCACGATGCGATCGGCGAGGACCAGCTGGCCGTCTACCAGACTCGGAAAGCTCTCGGAGGGCAGCGCAATCCGCTGCTGAATGATATGCGGTTCGCGGATCGCTACCCGGAGCGCCGATTCCCATCCGGACGCATCGGTCTCCCATCCGAGCACGATGCCGTGTCCCCCGTAATCATCGTTCGGCTTGAGGACCATGCGCTCCCGCTCCGCGAGCGCCAGCTCCATGAGGTCGACTGTCCGTCCCTCGAATTCCGTGCGCCGGTCCTCGACTACTCGCGTCCACGGAATATGGCGGAGAATGGCCGAGCGCTGCTCGGCGGTGAAGAGCGCGGCGTTGCGTTCGTCGGACAGCACCGCGAGGCTCGCCTTCTTGTGGAGAATCTTGCAGCGGAAGGGATTCGCCATGCAGACGGCGCCGTCGCGAAGGGCGCGCACCATAGGCTGATCCATACCGCCGCGCTCGATCAGCTCGGAGATGAGGACGCGCTTGTAGATGATGTCGATCGGGACGCCGCCGGAGCTGAGCTTTCCGTTCCGGTATTCGAGGTTTCGCGGATCACCGATGACGCAGGTATATCCCATCGAGGTGAAGTAGTCCTGGAACAGTTCGAACTCGCTGACGGTCGGCACCTCCGCCCAGTCGATAATACCAATGACGGGTCTTCCGGTTCTGCCCGACCAGGTCCGCCAGGTGTCGACGAGGACGTTGAGCACATGATGACGGGCAGGCAGGGGACGGAGCGCGTACTGCCGGCCGAATTCCCGCATCGCGGGGAGTGCGAGGAAGAGCTCGGCGAGCGCATCACCGTAGGCGGTCCCGGCGGGCGTCTCGGCGTTGTACTCGGTGAACTGCAGCTCACCGGTGTCCGCGGTGAAGAAGGCGTCGAGGCGGGAGAGCGGGCTCCCTTCGATGAATCCCGGATCATCGGCGATGAGGGTCCGCTCCCAGTCGTGGAGACGGAATTGCGCGAGCACCGCCGGGCTGGCAAGTGCCGCAGCCAGGGCCTGGTTGAAGGCGCCGAGGAGGAGGCCGCATCGGGCGCGGAGGAAATCGTAATTGGCGGTGGTGAGAAAGCGGGGCCGCAGCACGTTGCAGAGCGGTCGGGTACCGAAGAAGAGGCCGCGCTGCGCGAGACGTTCCTCGAGCCACCCGGCGGATTCTCGCGCGACCGGCTCGGTAAGCAGTCTGAGATAATCATCGATCGGGGAAGCGACCGTCGCGGGCATCAGGACGTCTTTTTCCGCGGCGCGGCTTTCCTGGCCGGCGCTTTCTTCGTGGCGGCGTCGCCGACGGCCCGTCCCTTGAGGAAATTTTCCCAGCCGGGCTTCCAGGTCTTCGGCCGCGGCGTCCCGGCGAGCCGGATTGCCATGTCCGCCATCCGCTCCACCACCCAGCGGAAATATTCCGGCGTGAGCGAGTTGACGTCCATGTCAGGGGCGGGATTCATGAAATCGATGGCATACGGAATACCGTCGCGGATAGCCCATTCCATCGAGTCCATGTCGTAGCCGAGGGCCCGGACCAGGGTCCGAGAGTCGGAGATGACCCGCTCTCGAAGCGCGGGGGCGAGGTAGTCCGGGTTCACGTGGTAGCGTCGTTCCTTCGGATCGTAGTGGATCGGAAGGATCTCCTCCTGTCCGAGGCAGAGGCATCGGACGAACTGATCCCACTCGATGAACTCCTGCACGATCATCGTGAGGAGGCCTGAGGAGTTGTAGTGCTGGAGCAGCTCCTCCATCGTGTGGCAGATATAGACATCCTTCCATCCGCCGCCGTGCGCGTCCTTGAGCACGCAGGGTAGGCCGACGTAGTCGACGACGCCTTTCCAGTCGAGAGGAAAGGCGAGATTCCGGAGGCTCTCATCATGTCTGATGCCGGGGATGTACTCCTTGTTCGGCAGCACCACGGTCTTCGGACTGGCGAGGCCGAGGGAGGTGGCGAGGGTGGCGCCGAAGAACTTGTCGTCCGCGCTCCACATGAAGGGATTGTTGACGACGGTGACGCCCTGCAGCACCGCGTGTTTGAGGTAGGTGCGATAGAACGGCACCTCGTGCGAGATCCGGTCGATGATGACCGCGTAAGGAGAAGGTTCATCCATCCGCGGCGCGTCGAGGGTGACGAGCTCCGCGGTGACGCCGACATCCCGGCGATTCACTTCTTCGATGAACGCCGGCGGAAAAGACCATTCGCGGCCGACGATGAGGCCAATCTTGGGCATAGGTGGCAGGTGGTAGGTGGTAGGTGGT
>JBDUEA010000047.1:0-20291 GCA_040002695.1 Gemmatimonadota bacterium
ATCCATGCCGCGACCTGCATGTCTCACCTCGGGGGCCGCGCTCTGCGCGGCCCTGCTGTCATCCGGATTGCTGCTCGCGCAAGCGACTCCGGTTTCCACCACTCCGACGCCTGCTGTCGAGTGTCCCTCCGATACCACCGCCGCCGGCAGAGTGTGTAATGCGGCACTCGATGCGGCTACTGCCATGCAACCAGTCGCGGGTCTGCTGATCAGCGGTGGGAATCCCGAGCCGGGCACCGCCGGGGCGCAGGGCAAGTTTGGTCACATGCGACTTACTGCACGGGTCGGGCTCGCGCAGGTCACGTTTGCCGACACGCACTACCTGGGGACGAAGGCCGGAGATACCGTGGGCGCCGCGAAACGACTCACGCTGCCAGCGCCGAGACTCGACATGGCCATGGGCATCTTCTCCAAAAAGCTTCCCATGGGAAGCGTCGCGGTAGACCTGCTCGGCTCCGTGCTGCTGCTTCCCACCAGCGCCACGACCCGCATTCGGGTCGATCCCAATGCGCGGCAGCTTGGCGGGCTGGCGCTCGGATTCGGTTACGGTTTTCGCGCGGCGCTAGTACCGCCCTCGCCGAAGCCCATGGTTTCCATCAGCGCGCTTCGCCGCGACCTCCCCACGCTGTATTACGGCAATGTCGCCGCGGGAGACAACTACTCGTATGCATCCAATCTCAAGGCGATCAACGTTCGCCTGATGGTCGGCGCCCGATCCAAGCTGCTGGAGCTGAGCGCCGGCGGTGGCATGGACCTGTACAGCGGAAACAGCAACATCACCTACCATGATGCGGTGGCCGGCATCGACTCGACGTTTACCCGGCCGATCAAGAGCTCGCGCATCATGACGGCCTTCAACGCGGCGTTTAACTTTCCGATCATCACGCTTTCAGGCGAGCTCGGCTTCCAGGTCGGTAAGGACGAGAAGCTCACCACTACGTTTGCGAGGAACGACACAAAGGCCGGGAAATTCTACGGCGGCCTCGGCGCCACGATCCGCCTCTAGCAGCTGGCTGTAAGAGTCGCTCTTACACAGCGTCCTGTTCCTTCGGTACCTCCGGTTGCGCTCTCATGATCGACGCGCTACACTGCCGAGAGGGAAGCATCAACCGCATGATTGGATTTCTCGTCATCGCTGATGCCTTTCCACCTTCGGCGAGGCACGTATGGAGCGACCTAACGGCACTCTCAAGACGATTTCCCTGCTGTTGATCCACGCCCGACAGTCCTACCGGGAAGATTTCACCTCACTATTGTTGCACCAGCCAGGCTTCTCCGTGCGCGCGCACGCCGGAGACATCACTCAGGCCCTGCTCGATGCCGATACCCAGTCGCCGGACATCATTCTGCTCGATGCCGAACTGGTGTCGGCTGACCTTCCTCGCTGCCTCGATGTCGCTCGTGCCGCCTATCCACTTTCGAAACTCGTCGTCGTCGACATGCGATCCTCTGGGGAGTATGTCGCGCAAATGGTGAAGGCCGGTGTCTCCGGGTTCGTGATGCGCGATGCGCCATTCTCCGAGGCGGTAGCGACAATTCGCGAGGTGGCGAATGATGCGAGCGTGCTCCCGCGGGATCTCACGAACTCTCTCTTCCGTGAAATAGTCGGCTCCGTCCTCCGGGCCAGGCCGTCGCACACGCTGGACATGATCGGACTCACGCCGCGCGAGCGCGAGGTGATCGTGCTGCTCAGCGAGGGATTGAGCAACAAGGAAATCAGCGCTCGACTGAACGTGGTGGTTCACACCGTGAAGAGCCATGTCCACAACATCCTGGAGAAGCTGGCGCTCCGGACCCGTCTCGAAGTCGCAGCCTATACGCGGGTGGAACATGGACATGTGAGCGCCGCGAACGTGGCGTAGCAGGTTCAGCAGCCGCAGTCCCATGAGTGGCGTCTCCGAAAGTCCGGGGACGCCACTTCTTGCTGCGGTTCCTCTCATCCCACTCACTCCTCCCATCGGCCGAATGATCCAAGGAGCGATTGCCGCAGCCGCAAGTCTTTCCTACAGTGTGACAGAGAGATCTCCCAATCGACATAGTCGGGCGCAGGGGCAGCGAGTATGGCTCGATCGGCGACCATGAGCCTGAGTCTGCCAAGGTGGGCGGCATGAATCGAAACCATGCCGCGCCACCCCCTCGCACCGGAATTTCTCGTGGTCGGTTAGAGGACGGCGCCACATGTCACAGTCGGTTTTTTATCACCCGAAGCGACAGACCGGATATTCGAGCGAGGAGCTGCGCGCAGCGTTCGCAGCGGTCTCGGATGCCAGGGACTGGAAGGGTCCCATCCTCTCCGTCATCAGAACGACGGACCGCCGGCTCATCCGGCAGGCGATCATCTGGTACACGTCGACGGTGCCGGCCTTCGGGATTTTGCCTGGGCACCCCGAGCGACTGGTCGTCTCGGCGGCAGGCTATCGATGCGGGCCGGCCGGTGATTCGATGCCACGCGAAGAGAACAGTTACCTGGCCGCGAATCCCAGGAAGATCGACGCCGAGTTGCACCTGCGGACGGTAGTATTTCCGCAGCGTCTCCGGCTGGTTGACTGAGGGGAGGATTGCGGTGCTCGATGGTATCGTGGTCGCGCTGTTTCTTATGTGGGCGTTCGTCGTGGGGTCCGGCTACACGGCCGGCGGCGCATCGCACCTTCTGCTTGTCCTGGCACTCGGGCTGATACTGGTTCGCCGATGGCAGCGAAAGGCGGTCGGGTAGGTGACAAGCCAGAGTTCCGTCCCACTGTAGAGTTCGTCTCGCTGGAGAAAGTCCTCAGTACCCGCCGTCGCTTTGAAAACGGCAGCACGACCCAAACGGTCACGCCGGAAGCAGATTCTCTGCTCCCGGCGCGTTTGATTTCTGTACGCCCGCACAGTGTCGATGCGTACGGGAACGCAGAAGCGCCGCCGAGGGCGGATATGTGAAGGGTCAATTCCGGGAAGTAGACGCGATGCCCCGGCGTGTGCAGCATGCGCCTACTTTCGGCGCACGGAGGAGCCTTTGGGCCAATAGGAGAACTCGACTTCGCCGCACGCGCCCTCGAGATCGGCAAGCCGGTCCCGTAGAAACGCTTCGGAGGAGGCCAGTCCCATGTTGTAGACCGACGGCCCGATCTCCTTCAGCATGAAATTCAGCAGCGACATGATCTGGATGTCCGTCAGCTCGGCCTCGAGCTCCTCCTCGCAGAACCGTCGCAGACTCGCCAGCGCGTGTTTCCTCCCGTGTTCCGGCAGCTCGATCGCCATCCGAGTCTTCCTCCACTGGTTCTGTCAGGTACGGGGCCTCACGCACACCGTATGGTCGGAGCCATCATCCACCAGCGGAATGCCTGGCTCCGCCAGCACAGCGCCGTCGAGGAGAATCTCCGCGATCCCCGACCGGACTTGGGCCGGCCGCTCCACCGAGATGTGATAAGTCGTCCTGCCGTACCGGTAGTCGATCGTATACTCCGGCCACGCCGCCGGCACTGCGGGAGAGATGAACAGATGGTCGCCCCGCTTGGTGAAGCCGAGGATACTTTCCAGCCCCACGCGGTACATCCAGCTCGCGGAGCCGGTGTACCAGGTCCAGCCCCCGCGCCCAAGGTGACCTTCCGCGGTGTAGACATCGGCCGCCACCACGTATGGCTCGACCTTGTATCGCGCCACTTCAGCGGGCGTCGAGGCGTGCGTCAGCGGGTTGATCATCTGGAACAGCTCGAACGCGCGATCGCCACGGCCCTGTATCGCCGTGGCCAGTACGGACCAGAGGGCGGCGTGAGTGTACTGGGCACCGTTCTCCCGCACTCCCGGCAGGTAGCCCTTGATGTAGCCTGGATCATTCGGCGTCTTGTCGAACGGAGGAGTCAGCAGCATGAGCAGGCGGGCGTCCTCGCGCACCAGGTAGTGCTCCAGCGAGCGCATGGCGAGCTCCTGGCGGTCCGGACGACCAGCGCCCGAGATGATTGACCAGCTCTGGGCGATCGCATCGATGCGGCACTCGTCGCTCTGCGCGGAGCCGAGCGGAGTCCCGTCATCGAAGTAGGCCCGCCGGTACCACGATCCATCCCAGCCCTCGTTCTCCACGGCGGCCACGTAACCGTCCGCGTTGTCCCGGAACTCCTTCGCGACCTGCGCATCGCCACGCGCCTCAGCGTGAACCGCGAAGCCGCGGAGCGTCGTCACCAGAAACCAAGCCAGCCAGACGCTTTCTCCGCGCCCATCGACACCGACCCGGTTCATTCCGTCGTTCCAGTCACCGATCCCCATGAGCGGAAGTCCATGGACGCCGCGGGTGCTCGCGCGGCGCAATGCGCGGAGGCAGTGTTCGTATACGCTGCCACGTTCTTCGCTGATGGATGGCAGGTCATAGACTTCGTGTTCGCCGGGTTCGAGCTGCCGCATCTGGAGAAACGGAACGTACTCGTCGAGGACGGAGCGGTCTCCGACGACGCGGATATAGTGATCCACCACGTACGGAAGCCAGGCGAGGTCATCCGAAAAGCGGGTGCGCATGCCGCGTCCGCTCTGGGGATGCCACCAGTGCTGCACGTCGCCTTCCAGGAACTGCCGCGCGGCCGAACGGAGAATGTGCTCCCGCGCGATCGCGGGCTCGGCGTACACGAACGCCATGGTATCCTGGAGCTGGTCCCGGAAACCGTAGGCGCCGCTGCTCTGGTAAAGCGCCATCCGCGCCCACATCCTGCAGGCGAGCGCCTGATACAGCGTCCACCGATTGAGCATCGCGTCGAAGGTCGGCTCCGGTGTCCGGACGCGGATCGCGGAGAGCCGCGCAGTCCAGGCATCGACGGACTGGGAGACCATCGCGGTGGCCGGCGCCACGAGACTCAGCGCGCGCACGGTGTGCCGCGCGGCGATTTCGCTCTCGGCCGCGCCGAGGAGAATGACGACCTCGCGGGTCTCGCCGGGTGCAAGGTGGATGGCGACCTGCAGCGCAGCACAGGGATCGATACCGGCGCCGGTGGTCCCGGCGAGGCGTCCGGCGCGAAGACCGGCGGGGTCGCTGACACTCCCGTTCCGGCCCAGGAACTCGCGGCGGTCGGCGGTATGCGCGGTCACCGGCTCACTGATCGAAAGGAATGCGACCTGCCCGGCGAACTGGGTCTCGAAGAAGTTCTGCGCGAAGATCGCGCGGTACTCCGACTCGAAGGATGTACAGACCTGATGCTGGGTATGCTCGCGCTGATTGCCGAGCACCCACTCGACAAAGGCGGTGACTGAGACCCGTCGTGCGGTCTCGCCGGTGTTGGTCAGCCGGAGGACACTGAGCTTCGTCGCATGGCCCTCGGCCATCGCGAGCGTCAGGCGGCTGTGGATCGATCCGCGCGAATGCTCGAACACGGTCGACCCCGCGCCGTGACGGATAGTGTACGGCCAGTTGCCGCGCAGCGGTGCCGGCGTCGGGCACCAGAGCTCACCCGAGTCCAGGTCCTTGAGGTAGATAACTTCGCTGATCGGGTTCGAGACCGGATCGTTGTGCCACGGTGTCAGCCGGAAGAAAAAGGCGTTATCGGCCCAGGTGCAGCCGGCCCCAGTCTCGGTCACGAGAAAACCGCCCAGCGGATTGGCGATCACATTGGTCCAGGGCGCCGGCGGCAGATGGTCACCGGTGACACGGATCAGGTAATCGTTCTCTTCGGTCATCCCGCCCAGGCCATTGTCGAAGGCGAGCGGCGGAAGCGTCATGGCGGCCGGCTCGGCCGTCGTGGACGGGCGGATCGCCGCGGCGGAGGGCCGAAGTGCCGGGATTTGCCGTGTCGTCTGCTCAGAGACGAGCTTCGCTGACGTCTCGGTGATTTGTTCGCTGCCCCAGCGCAGCCAGGGCAGGAGCGGTGCCGAGAGGCGCTCGGGATTCCGCTCGGGAACGCGCTGACCGCGCCCCTCCCGCAGGCGCTCCTCGACGCTGTCGAATTCCGCCTTCACAGCCTCGACCACGTCGGAGAGCGCGCGACCATCGCAGACGACCTGCAGACGGGAGGTCGCCCGGAGCATCAGCATGTCCTCGGCGCTCAGCAGGTCCCGCCGCCGCACGAACGCGCCGCCCGGCCGCTCCGACGGCGCCGGATCACCAGGGCTATAGAGTGCCGCGGAGATCTGGTCGTTGAGCTCCTGCAGGTACGAAGCGGGACGGCAGTTGATGACCACGAGATCCACGGTCATTCCGCGCCGGCGCCAGTACTGGTGTGCGGCGATCAGCTGACGCAACGTGCGCAACCCGTCAACCGAGTCGATTGTCGCGAGCAGGATGGGCCAGTCGCCCGAGATGCCCTGGGCCCATAGTCGTGCGCGATCGCCACGATTCCGGCGCAGCTCGTTCGGCGGCGCACGGAATGCCGGGCTGCTGTAGAAGAGTGGTGCCGCAAGCTCCTGATAGACGGCCGCCTCCGCGGGCCGGAGCCGAAGCTCGCGCAACTCCACTTGGGTTGAAGTCCACGCGAGGTCGAGCGCGCGTTCGGCGGCGTAGGAGTCGTGGTAGCGTCCCGCCAGCTCGAAGGCGCGCTCGCGGGTCGTGGCGACCAGCGTGGTGAACGCCACCGAGGTCGACTGCCCCGGCCCGAGCAGGACGCGCGTCCGGAGCGCCACGATCGGATCGAGCACGGCCCCCGCGGTATTGGAGAGCTCTCCGTCCCGCTCCAGCACGACCGGCTCGCGCGTCGTGCGTCCGCGGCCGAGGAATTTCGCGCGGTCGGTCTCATAGCTGACGCGCCCGACCTGTTCCCGCGAGGCGTCGACCAGATGCACCGCCCAGAGCGACCGTTCGGTCGCCGCGCGGGGGCGCCGCGTCGCGGTGAGCGCCGTGCACCATGAATGCCATTCGGTTTCGACGAAGAGATTCGAAAAGGCAGGATGACCGCGATCGGCCTCAGGAGGCGCGAGAACGATTTCTCCGTAACTCGTGAGCTCGATTTCGCGCGGCACCTCGCTGTTGTTGGTCACGGTGACGCGCCGCACCTCCGCGGAATCCTCCGGCACGACCGTGATCTCGGTACGGGTCTCGATGTCGCCATCCGCCCGGTGAAACGTGACGCGATCGGTGGCGAGGAGCGCCCGGTACCAGTCAGGCTCGGCGCACACCGGCTGGTGCGCGGCGGACCAGACGCGGCCGGTGAACAGGTCCTTCACGTAGCAGAATTGTCCCGTGTCATCCCGGGTCCCGTCCGAGCGCCAGCGCGTAACGGCCAGGTCCTCGTAGCGGCTGTATCCGCCCCCTGCGTGACTCACCATGATCGTGTACGGCAGCCGCCCGAGGAGCGCGACGTGCGGCTCAGCGGTGTCGACTCGTTCGATCTCCCGCACCGCCGGGTGCTCGAGCTCGGGATCGGGAAGCGGCTCCTCGCCGCGCGCGGTCTGCGGCTCCTGCGGCACCAGTCGCCGCGGAATCCGCTCGTGCAGCAAGAGCTCCGCGGAACGGACCATCGGATCCGCGTGGAAGCGCCGAGGCCAGAGATCGGGAATCAGCGCGTTGGCGAATGCGACCAGTGACATCCCGATGTGATGGGCCATCGAGGTCCGCACGATAGCGTAGGAGCGCCCGGGTTCGGGACGGGTGAAGTCGATTGCGTCGAGAAATCCGTATGGCCCCAGAGCGCCGCGACGCTCGAGCGCGGTCAGGTTGGTCAGCGCGTGCAGCGGATCGAACATCATGGCCAGCGCTGCCGCGTACGGGGCGACGACGAGGTCCCGGCCGAGGCCGCGCTTGAGCGCGAGATCCGGGACGCCGAACGCGCGATACTGATACGTCAGGTGCCGGTCCCGCAGGTTGTACGCGCTCTCGCTCACGCCCCAGGGCACGCTGTGCTCGGCACCATAGGAGATCTGCCTCCGGATCGCGCCATGATAGGTCTGGTCGAGGAGCGTGAGCGGAAACGACTGCATCACGAGCGCCGGCATCAGGTACTCGAACATGCTTCCGCTCCAGGACACCAGCGCGGGCTCCCGGCCGGCGTAGGTGAGCGTCCGGCCGAGGCGGAACCAGTGTTCGACCGGCACATCGTTCTTCGCGATGGCGAAGAAGCTTGCCAGACGAGCCTCGGATGCCAGGAGATCGTAGTAGGAAGGGTCGAGTGCGTGGGTGGCCTGCTGGTATCCGATCGCGAACAGCTTCCGCTGGTGATCGAACAGAAAGCCGAACTCCATTTCCATGGCGAGCGCGTGGGCGCGCTCGCCGAGCGCGTGCAGGCGCGCGAGGAGCACCGACGCCGTGGCCGACCCGGTCGCGATGGTCGAGAGGCTCGGCTGTGGACCGGCGCGCGTCACGCCGTCCGCGGCGGGCGGCTGCATCGAGCGGATGGATTCGCCCTGGGCCGTGATGAGCTGCCGGCTCCACTCGATCCATTCCAGGGCGGGCAGGCGGATGGCGGCGGGAAGCGTCGCCGCATCGAGTGCGGCGTGCGCCTGCTCGAGGGAGACGGAGACACGACTCAGCCCGGCACCCGTTTCCAGGCTGCCGCGCACATCGCCGATCGTGGTGCGGGCGGCGCGCAGGTCCGCGTTCACCGCGCCGAGGGCGGCGCGGCCGGTGATGTCGGTCAGGGTCGTGGCCGCGACAATCTCGCCGATGCGCTCCTGCGCGAGCGAGATCGCCGCATCGAGCGCGTACCAGGTGCGGCCGTCACACAGCGCCCGGCCTCCGAGCTCCAGACAGGCCTGCCGCAGGGCGAGGAAGTGGCCGGCCAGGTTTCCGCTGTCGACGGTGGAGACATACGCCGGCTGCAAGACGCTCAGGTCCCGCAGATCGTACCAGTTGTAGAAGTGTCCACGGAACCGCTGCATCCGTTCGAGCGAGGAAAACGCGTGCTCCAGCCGGCGCGTCATTTCATCGAGCGAGAGGAAACCGAGATCGTGCGCGCTGACGGTGGAGAGGAGCTGCAGCCCGATGTTCGTGGGAGAAGTCCGCAGCGCCACGACCGGCGACGGATCCTCCTGGTAGTTGTCCGGCGCGAGCCAGCCGGTTTCCGCCGTCACGAACCGGTCGAAGAAGCGCCAGTGGAGCAGGGCATACCGGAGCGCCGCATCACGGCCCGCGGCCGGCAGACGGCGCTCCTCGACAATGGCCGGCGCGCTGAGCCCATGTGCGACCGCGGGAGAAATGCACCAGAGCAGCAGGAGCGGAAGCATAGCCAGCACCAGCTGCCAGGACGGTCCGCCGGTCGAGCGTCCGGTGGCGATCACCCCCGCGACGGTCGCGGCCGAGATGAGCAGTGCCGGCGCCATCTTGCGCCACGCTTCGCCCGGGGTGCCGCTGAGCGTGGCCTCGGTCAGCGATGCCGCCTGCCACTCGAGCAGTCTGCGATGACTCACGAAGAGTCGCCAGAGAGTGCGGACGATCGCATCGGCCGACATCCACGCCTGGTGCGGCAGGAAGATGATCGCGAGCGCCGCCTGCTCGCAGCTGGTGACCGCATCGCGTCCGACGGCGGCGTAGTACGCCCGCCACGATTTGTCCTTGGGCGGCTGCAGGAGTGCCAGGATGGTGGCAACGACCCAGGGTGAGACCACGGCGCCGAGTCCGAGCAGCGTCCACCGGAGCGGCGGCCCGGCGAGCACTGTCCATCCCGCAATCAGCAGGGCGAGCTGTGCGATCTCGACCGTGCTGCGGCGCAGGTTGTCGAGGATCTTCCAGCGGGAAAGGAGCGAGAGCCGGTTGCGCTCGGGACCGTCGGGGCCGGGAACCGTGCCCGTCAGCCACTGGAGCAGCTGCCAGTCGCCACGAATCCACCGGTGCTTCCGCCGGGTGAAGGCGAGGTAGCGCGCGGGATAATCGTCATAGACGATGATGTCGGTGACGAGGCCGGCGCGGGCGTAGCTCCCTTCGATCAGGTCGTGAGAGAGGAGCCGGTTCTCCGGGAATCTTCCGTGGGTCGCCGTCTCGAAGGCATCCAGATCATAGATGCCCTTGCCAGTGAAGCTGCCCTCGCCGTAGAGGTCCTGGTAGACATCCGAGACCGCCATCGTGTACGGATCGACGCCCGGGTGTCCCGAGTGAATCGCCGCGAAGTGCGACCGGTGCGCGCTCGGCAGCGACACTCCAACCCTCGGCTGCAGGATGCCGTACCCGCGCACCACCCGGCCCGGGCCCGCGTCGAAGACCGCGCGGTTGAGCGGATGGGCCAGCGTCCCGATCAGCATCGGCGCTGCATCGGGAGGCAGCACCGTGTCGGCATCGAGGGTGATGACGTAACGCACGGTACGGATCTGCTCGACGTCTCCCACGACCACGGAGAAGGCGCCATCGGCATCGCCGCGGGCAAAGCGGTTGAACTCGCTCAGCTTTCCGCGTTTCCGTTCCCAGCCCATCCAGACGCCCTGCCGGGGATTCCAGCGCCGCGGACGATGAAACAGATAGAACGCGTCCTCGCCGCCACCGGCGTAGCGCTCGTTCAGCGCCTTGATCCCGGCGACCGCGGCGGCAACGATCTCGTCATCGCCGGCCCGCACTTCGGTGGGAGAGTCGGTGAAGTCGCTCAGGACGGCGAAGTGAAGGTGCGCACCCCGGTTCGCGAGATACTGCACTTCGAGGTTGTCGAGTGCCTCGTGCACTGCGGACACACTGCCGAAGAGCGTCGGAATCACGACGGCGGTCCGGTACTCGACCGGAATGCCATCCTCCTGCAGGTCGAGCTTCGCGAGCGGTTTGGGAGGGAGAAATGCGGTGACCAGCTGGTTCACGATATTCACGGCGATATCGCTGGCGGGAATCAGCGCGAACAGCAGCACTGCCAGCCAGTCGCGCCGGGCTTCGGGACCCACGAGCCAGAAGGCTGCCCCGATCGCCGCGAGCGTGCCGCACACGATGCCGCCGACGAACACGGCGTTGGGATGCCGATGCATCCAGCGCTCGGCGTGCTCGAGCAGGTCGGGGGTGTAGCCGACTTCGTGTTCGAGCTCGAAGCGACCGGCGTCCACCAGATAAAACCCGACGTGCGTGCGGCGGAGATCGCCCGAGGAATCCGGCACCGCCGCGGCCGCCAGCGCGATGGCGCGGCGCGCGATGGTTTCCTCGCCGACAGCGGTACGCTTCGCGATCCGCTCCACGACGTGCCGGTAACGATCCCGGGTGCCGAAGGTCATCCTCTCGTAGAAGCCGGCCGGATCGGCGCGCAGCACTACCTCGATGGCGCTCTGAGTCTCGACAAACTGCTGCCAGTCCATCCGGGCGATCGCGCGGAGGCTCGTGATGCTGTTGGCCATCACGATCTGCGTCAGCGCGAGACGCTGAGTAGAGCGGGCGACCGCCTCCTCGGCGTTCAAACCCTCGTCGGCGATCCACTGCTCGAGGCGGAGCAAAGGTGGAAAGGCACCGCGCGCGAGCCGAAGCTGATACAGAAAGCGGGAGACGAAGGTGGCCGAGAGTTCCGGCGGCCGCTCCAGGAAATCATCGAGCGCGCTCTTGAGCGCGCCGGTTCCTTCAGAGCGGGCCGCAAGAATCCGGGTCGCCCACTCGTCGGCAGCTTCCACGCCTTCGAGCGCCTGGACGGTGCGGAGCGCCATGCGTCGCACGTTCTCGAGCAGTCCGAGCCGGAGCAGCGCCGGCACCGCCCAGAGTTCGCCGATCGTGAGTGGCGTGACCTCCTGGAACGCCTTCACGAAGGGAGCGACGTTCTCGAGCTCGAGACGGCCCTCGGTGTGGGAGATCAGCGCGATGGCGACTTCGTAGACGCGGGGAAAGCCGGTGAGCGGACCGTCGGAGAGCACCGGGAGCTCGCGATAGTACCCGCGCGGCAGACTCGCCCGCACTTCGCGGATGTGCTCCTGCACGACGTGGAAATTGTCGAGGAGCCAGTCACCGGCCGGTCCGACATCGAGCTCACGTTGCGCCGCGCCGGTGAGCCGCTCGTGCGCATTGTCCAGAATGCGGCGGGTCCAGTCGAGTCGGGAGAGTAGCGGGGTGGCATGAGAGAGCCGGTCGGCCGGTGCGACGCGCTGGCCGGCGGCAACCTCCCGGGCGCGATCGGCGAGATGCTCGGAGCCGAGCAGCTCGCCACGAATGGGACCGGCGAGGAGATCTTCTCGACTGTGGCGGCGGCGGTCGAAGACCCGCGCGTACAGCCGGGGGGGAATCAGTGAAGTGATGATCGGACTCTATAGGCGGAGGCCGCGAACACGCGCGAGCTCGTCCGCGACGGGGTTTCGGGATTCACGTCGGACAAGACGCGGGGAAAGGTAATCGCCAGAGGAAGGCGGAGAAGGCGGAGAGGATGGAGAGGACTCTGGAGAAACCACCGGGGCCTCCCCTATCTTCGTCCTCGTGCCGTCCACGACACCATCATCCATGAATGAAACCG
The DNA here is from genome assembly GCA_040002695.1 of Gemmatimonadota bacterium. Taxonomy (GTDB): domain Bacteria; phylum Gemmatimonadota; class Gemmatimonadetes; order Gemmatimonadales; family GWC2-71-9; genus JBDUEA01. The sequence goes on from JBDUEA010000047.1 coordinate 12,279, forward strand.
ATGCCATGCGGCGCGCCATTGCTCTTGCGTGGCGTGGCTGGGGCTATGCGGCACCCAATCCCCTCGTCGGCGCCGTCGTCCTCGCGCACGGCGAGGTCGTGGGTGAGGGATTTCATTCGCAGGATGGAGGCCCGCACGCCGAAGCCCTCGCACTCGAGGATGCCGGTCCCCGCGCGCGAGGCGCCACTCTCATTGTCTCCCTCGAGCCGTGCCACCATCAGGGCCGGCAGCCGCCTTGCACTCGCGCGATCCTCGACGCGGGAATCCGCCGGGTCGTCTACGCGATCGCCGATCCGAATCCGGTCGCCGCGGGCGGTGGCGAATTTCTCTCGGCCCATGACGTCACGGTCGAGCGCGGCCTACTGGCCGAGGAAGCGCAAACCCAGAATGCGATTTTTCTACACGGCGTTACCACAGTCGACCGGCCGTTCATCGCCCTCAAGCTCGCCACCACGGTCGATGGGAAAATCGCGGACCGTACCGGACACAGCCGCTGGATCTCAGGCCCGGAGGCCCGCGACTACGTGCACTGGCTCAGGGCGGGCTTCGACGCGATCGGCGTCGGCGGGCACACGGCGCGCACCGACGATGCATCGCTCACCGTGCGCGGAAACATCGTTCCGCGGGTACCGCCTCGCCGCATCGTGTTCGATCGTCTCGCCGACCTGCCGATCGACAGCACGCTGGTCCGCACCGCAGCCGAGATTCCCACGCTGGTCGTGACCACGCCGATGGCTCCGGTGGCGCGCGTGGAGCACCTGGCCGCGCACCGGGTGGAAGTGATCCGTGCCGCCACGCTCACGGAAGGGTGTCATGCCCTCCGGCAGAGAGGAATCGTCTCGATGGTCGTCGAAGGAGGCGGCCGGCTCTCTGCGGCGCTGCTCGCCGAGCAGCTCATCGATCGGTTCTACTGGATCCAGGCGCCGGTGTGGCTGGGAGATTCGGGAATCCCCGCCTTTGCGGGTCTGCCGGGCGCGAACCTCATCGAGGCGGAACGCTGGCATCCGGTCGAGCGGAGGGCATTGGGCGAGGATACCTTGCTGGTCATGGATCGAGGCGAATGTTCACCGGAATCGTGACGGCCGTCGGGACGGTTCGAAACGTGCTGAAGCATCCCGATTCGCTCGCGGTCGAGATCACGGCACCGTACACCGGCGTTCAGGTGGGAGAGAGCATCGCGGTCGATGGCGCGTGCCTCACCGTCGCACGGAAAGGTCGAGGCTGGTTCGGCGTGCAGGTGATCCGCACCTCGAGGGAGCGCACCCGTTTTGACGAACTCGCGAAGGGCCAGTCGGTGAATCTCGAGCGAGCGCTCGAGGTCGGAGATCGGCTCGGCGGCCACCTGGTCCAGGGTCACGTGGACGGGGTCGGCACCATCGAGCGGGTGACCCGGACGGCGGAACTGTGGCTGGCGGACATCAGGGTGCCGGACGTGGTCGCCGAAGTCTCGATGCCCCTGGGTTCGATCACGGTGAATGGTGTGAGCCTGACGGTGAACGCGATCCCGTCCCCTGGAGTCATCCAGATCTCGCTCATTCCGTTTACTTTAGAGCACACGACGCTGGGTGGGATCAGGGAGGGAGATCGGGTCCATCTGGAGGGGGACACGATCGGAAAGTACTTGAAGTTCTTTCTGAAGGGACGCGGGCTATGAGACTGTGGTAGCATGACTTGAAGAGCAGCATTCCAGCTCGGCCTCAGGTTCTGCCGCCCGCCTCGATCGCCTCCTGCTCCATTCATTGAACATGGGTAACATGACTTTCGGCACTATCAAGCAGGCCATCGAGGATCTCCGGAACGGCCGCGCCATCATCGTCGCCGACGACGAAGACCGCGAGAACGAGGGAGATCTCGTCTGCGCCGCGGAGCTGGTCACCCCTGAAATGATCAATTTCATGGCGACCCACGGCCGCGGCCTCATCTGCGTAGCACTCACCGCCGAACGCTGCGACGAGCTGGGCCTGCCCCAGATGGCGGACCGGAATACCGAGGCGCTCTCCACCGCATTCACCGTGAGCATCGACGCCGACCGCCGCTTCGGCGTCACTACCGGCATCAGTGCCGCCGATCGCGCCGCCACGATCCACGTGGCCATCAATCCGAAAACAGTCCCCGACGATCTCCGCCGTCCGGGCCACGTCTTTCCGCTCCGCGCGCGCCCCGGCGGCGTGCTCCAGCGCGTCGGACAGACCGAGGCCAGCGTCGATCTCGCCCGGCTCGCGGGACTCTCGCCCGCCGGCGTGATCTGCGAAATCCTGAATCCTGATGGCACGATGGCGCGCCGGCCGCAGCTCGAAGTCTTCGCGCAGGAGCAGGGTCTCACGTTCGTCACCGTCGCGCAGCTCGTCGCCCACCGCCTCGAGACCGAGCAGCTGGTGCACCGCATCGCGACGGCGCGAATGCCCACCGAGCACGGGGAGTTCACGATCATCGGCTACCGGAACGACGTCGACGGCGCGCAGCACGTGGCCCTCGTAATGGGAGAAGTCGCGGGCCGGAAGAACGTCCTCGTGCGCATGCACTCGAAGTGCCTGACCGGCGACGTCTTCGGCTCCCAGCGCTGCGACTGCGGTCCACAGCTGCACGCGGCCATGGCGAAGATCGGCAGCGAAGGAAACGGAGTCATCGTCTACCTCGATCAGGAAGGGCGGGGCATCGGGCTCCTCAACAAGATCAAGGCCTACGCTCTGCAGGACGAGGGCGACGACACCGTGCAGGCGAACCAGCGGCTGGGCTTCGCGCCCGATCTCAGAAATTACGGCATCGGTGCGCAGATCCTCCGCGACGTGGGCCTCTCCTCGATTCGCGTGATGACCAACAATCCGCGGAAGCTCGTTGGTCTCGAAGGTTACGGCCTCGAGATCGTCGAGCGCGTGCCGCTGGTCACCGATCCCAATCACGAGAATCGCGGCTATCTCGACGCCAAGCGCGACAAGCTCGGCCACCTTCTCACCCACTGACCCCGTGCCGGAAATCTCCGGGCGCCTTCGCGGCGCCGGCCGTATCGTCATCCTCGTCAGCCGCTACAATGAGCTCGTCACTACGCGCCTCCTCGAAGGCGCGCGCGCATGCTGCCGTGAGGCCGGCTTCGCCGATGAGCGCGTGGATGTGCTCTGGGTGCCCGGCGCCTTCGAGCTCGGCGTCGCCGCCGCCGGCGCGGCAAAGACCGGACGATACACCTGCATCGTGGCTCTCGGCGCCGTGGTCCGCGGAGACACGCCGCATTTCGAGTACGTCGCCGGCGAGGCGGCGCGGGGACTCAATACCGTCGCGATTCAGCATACCATCCCCGTCGGGTTCGGTGTGCTGACCGTCGACTCAATGGACCAGGCGCTCGCGCGCGCGGGCGGTGAAGCGGGCAACAAGGGGCACGAAGCAGCGGCCGCGGCGATCCAGACGGCGGACGCACTGGCGCAACTCAAGGAACTCCATGCTTCGTCCTGAGACCAAGGCGCGGGCGCGCGCATTACAGATGCTCTATGCCTGGGAGATGAACGGAGAGGAGACGGCCATCGGCGACGCCGCGAGCGGCCTCGCGCGACTCACCGGCCCGGAGCCGCGAGTGTTCGACCTCGCGGAGGCGCTGGCCAAGGGCATCGTGGACAACGTCGTGGCAATCGACCGGGAGGCCGCGAGCGCCGCGGATAACTGGCGCATCACCCGAATGGCGGTCATCGAGCGCAACATTCTCCGGCTCGGCGTGCACGAGCTTCGCGAGGGCAGCGTTCCGCCGAAAGTGGCGATCGACGAAGCGGTGCGCCTCGCTCACTGGTTTGGCGGAACCAAGGCGCCGGCGTTCATCAACGGCGTGCTCGACCGGGTTGCGCATTCGCTCGGTCGACTGTGAAGATTCTGCTGGTGAACTGGCAGGACCGCGACAATCCGCACGCGGGCGGAGCCGAAGTTCATCTGTTCGAGATCTATGGCCGGCTGGCGGCGCGCGGCCACCACGTGCGACTGGTCTGCTCCGGCTGGCAGGGAGCGCCGGAGCGCGTGCAGCTCGACGGAATTGGAATCGAGCGTACCGGGGACCGGAACAGCTTCGCGTGGCGCGGACGCAAGGCGGTCCGGCGGGCGCTCGCCGAGGAACGTCCCGATATTCTGGTCGAGGACATCAACAAGGTTCCACTCTTTCTTGCCGGTCTGACGGACGCGCCCCTTGGAGTGATCATCCCGCATCTCTTCGGCGGCACCATCTTTCAGGAGGCGTCGGTTCCGATGGCCACGCTCGTCTGGCTCGCAGAGCGTCCGATTCCGCGACTGTATCGCCGAGCCGGGTTCCACGCCATCAGCGAGAGCACTCGGGACGACCTCATCGCGCGAGGTGTCCCCGCCTCGAAGATTACGGTGATCCACCCGGGCGTCGATGCAGCCGCGCTCAGACCCGACCCCACGCTGCACCGAACGAGCCCGCCGTCGTTCCTGTACGTGGGCCGGCTCAGACGCTACAAGGGGGTGGAGACCGCGATCCGCGCGCTGGCGATCGCGCGGCGGAGCCGGGACGATCTTCGGCTCGACATTGCGGGGAACGGCGCCGACCGCGGCCGGCTGGAGGCGCTGGTGCAGGAGCTCGGCATCTCGGATGCCGTGCGATTCCACGGCTTCGTCAGTCACGACGAAAAGATCCGCCTGCTCCGCACGACGTGGGCGAATCTCTTCCCCTCGCCCAAGGAAGGCTGGGGCATCACCAACGTCGAGGCGGCCGCGTGCGGCACACCGTCGCTGGCCTCCGACAGTCCCGGTCTCCGGGATTCGGTGCGTCACGGCGAGACCGGTTATCTCGTGCCGCACGGTGATGCCCACGCGCTTGCAGCCAGGATGATCGCGCTGGTGGCTGACGCTTCGCTGGCCGAGCGCCTGGGGCTCGGCGCCCGCGCCTTCGCCGAACGGTTAAGCTGGGATCACGCCGCCGACGAAACGGAACGCTGGATGGAGCATATCATTAGTGAAGGAGCCGGACTCCGCCGCCGGTAGCCGGCGCGCGAGAGCAATCGAGGCGAACATCGATCGCGGCTGGAATCCATCCCGCCGCCGAACTACCCGGGAGACTCATCATGCAGACCACGATCACCGCGCGTCATTGCACCATCACCGACGAGATTCGCGAGCGCGCCGAGGCGGTGCTGGCTCGGCTCGCCAGCGTGGCGAGCAGGCCGCTGGACGGCACGGTCGTCTTTGATACCGAAGCCAATCTCTCGAGCGCGGAGATTCGACTGCACATCTCCCAGGGCAACATCTTCGTCGCCACCGGCGAGGCGGCCGATCACCGCACCGCGCTCGACCGCGCGGAAGAGAAACTGCGGCGCCAGATCGAGAAGCATTCGGGGCATACGCCGCGGGCGCGGGCCGTGGAAAAGGACGGGGTGTGAGCATCCGGCTCCGCGATCTGCTCGCCCGCAAGGGCGATCCCTTGCAGCTGGAGCCGCTGACCGGGGACATCGGGCTCGAGCGCCCGATCCCCGATTCGGAGGTCGCGAGCCCGGGGCTCGCGCTGGCCGGTTACACGGGCCGGTTCATGCCGCGGAGACTGCACGTGCTGGGCGAGACCGAGATCACCTATCTCGCCCAGCTGTCGGAGGAGGCGCGGAAGAGCGCGCTCGAAGGTTTCTTCGCGTTTGACCTGCCCTGCGTGTTCGTCACGAAAGGACAGGAGGTGCCGCCCGAGATGCTGGCGCTCGCGCGGGACCGCGGCATTCCCGTGCTGCTCAGCCGGCTCAAGACGGCCGAGTTCTACCGCCGCATCAAGCCGATGCTGGAAGCGGCGTTCGCGCCGCGAACCACGCTGCACGGTTCGCTCGCGGACGTCTACGGCGTCGGCCTGCTCTTCATCGGGCGGTCCGGCATTGGAAAGAGCGAGTGCGTCCTCGACCTCGTGGAGCGCGGCCATCGTCTTGTTGCGGACGACGTGGTGCAGGTCACTCGCCGGAGCCACGACGTGCTGATTGGACAGGGGCACGAGCTCGCCGGTCATCACATGGAGATTCGCGGCATCGGGCTTGTCGACATTCCGGCGCTCTTCGGCATCCGCGCGGTGCGCCAGCAGAAGCGAATCGAAGTGGTGGTGCAGCTCGAGGATTGGGAGACCGCCAAGGACGCCGACCGCACGGGACTGGTTCACAACGAGAAGCAGATTCTCGACGTGGCGCTTCCGCACGTGATCGTGGCGCTCAACCCCGGCAAGAACATCACCGTGATTTCCGAGGTCGTCGCGATGATGCACCTGCTGCGCTACTCGGGCGTCGACGTCGCGGCCGCGTTCAACGACCGGTTGATCAAGCGGATGAAGCAGAAGCAGGGACTCCGCGAGTATCTCCAGGAAGACTATGAGTGAACTGATTCGCGGGGTCGTCGCCGCGCACGGCCCGCTCGCGACGGCGCTGGTCGCGGCGGTCGAGCAGATCAGCGGCGTCGAAGGGGCGCTGATTCCGGTCTCCAACTCCGGATGCGACCGCGCCCGGATCGAGGAGCGGATCGGGGACGCCGTCGGCACCGGCCCCGCGATCATCTTTGTGGACATGCCGAGCGGGAGCTGTCTGTTCGCCGCGATGCGGCGGATGAAAGACAACGACCAGGTGCGGGTCGTGACGGGAGTGAATCTCGCGATGCTCGTCGATTTCGTGTTCCACCGGGATCTGCCGGTCGCGGAGGTCTCCGCGCGGGCAATCGACGCCGGCACCCGCGCGATCCGGATTCCCTGATGTCGCTGCTGCTCTATCGGGTCGATGATCGTCTGATTCATGGCCAGGTCGTGATCGGCTGGGGCCGTCCGCTCGGCGCCGAGTTCATCGTGCTGGTGGACAATCTCGTGGCCGCGAGCGACTGGGAGCAGGACCTCTATCGAATGGGAGTGCCGCCCGACATGCAGGTGATCTTCGCCGATGTCCCCACGGCCGTCCGGGAGATCGCCACCTGGCAGCACGAAGCCCGGAAGGGAATTCTCCTCACCGCGGACATTGCGACCATGGCCGCGCTTCGCGCGGCCTCGCCAGAACTGGAGCGCATCAACCTCGGCGGCATTCACCATCGTCCCGGCCGCACGGCGCGCCTTCCATATGTCTATCTCACGGACGAGGAGTTCCGCATTCTCCAGGGGCTGGAGAGCGGAGGCGCGCATGTGACCGCGCAGGATGTGCCGACGGGCGCGCCGATCACGCTGAGCGCGCTGCCATGAATGAAATTGCGACGCCCACGATCCTGGCGCTGATCGTCTGGGGCACACTGGTGGGACTCGATCTCGTGAGCGTCCCGCAGGCGATGATCGCCCGGCCGCTGGTCGCGGGTTCGGTCGCCGGCATCATTCTGGGCGACGTAGAGATGGGACTTCGGGTGGGCATCGTGATGGAGCTGTTCGCGCTCGATGTGCTCCCGGTAGGCGCGGTCCGGTATCCGGATTACGGTCCCGGCACCGTGGGTGCGACCTGTCTTGCGACCTGGCTTGCCGGAGCCGATGGAGGGTGGCGCGAGGGACTCGGTCCCGGCGTCATGCTCGGCCTCGTTCTCGGGGCGCTGGGCGGCTGGAGTCTGCAGCAGCTGCGTCACGCCAACGCCCGTTCCATCCAGGGCCGTTCGGCGGGACTCGCGGCCGGCGAGTCCTCCGCCATCCGTCAGCTGCAACACCTGGGCATCGCCCGGGACGTGCTCCGAAGCGCCGCGCTGACCGCGCTCGCGGTGGGCGGGGCAGGGCTGGTCGCGAAATTCGCGCATTTCGACAGTGCCGCACTCTCGCTCGTGAGTCTGCTTGCGGTCGCGTCGGGGCTGGCTGCGGCACTCGGCGGCGCCGTACGGAGCGCCGGTCGGGGGCCGCGGCTGCGCTGGCTCGCGGCCGGCCTGGGCATCGGCACCGTGTGGGCGGCGCTCCGGTGACCGGCCGGTGGCGGGCGCTGCTCCGCTTGCTCGCGGTACAGGGCGCGTGGAATTACGAGCGAATGCTCGGCGTCGGGATGGGATACGCCGCGGAACCGATGCTCAAGGACCTCGAGTCGGCGGACCCGTCGCGGCACGCCGAAGCGGTGG
>JBDUEA010000048.1:0-19818 GCA_040002695.1 Gemmatimonadota bacterium
GCGATGGCTGCAGGTCCGGATGCATCCGCACTTCCAACTCGCACTCGGCGTCAAGGCGCCTGCGGCCCCGACTCAGACCACGGTCCGACCGACGCTATCTTCGCCGGTCTCACCTTCGACACCATCTCAGCGACCCTCAGGACCCGCGACGACCCGGGTGATCCCGAACCAGTCCGTGGATCTCGCCGGCTCCGCGCCGAGACACGCAATCGATGCCCGGGCGACGGCTCCACGGCCGGTCGTCCAGCCGAGGCCCGTGGTCGCCATGCGACCCGAGGCTCCGCAGGCAAGAGTGCAGACGCTCGAGCAGACAATGGAGGTCGAGCAGCCGCTCGAACTGAAGCCATTCAAGCCGACCTCATCGAAGCAGAAGGCGCTCGATTTCATCGACCTGAACGACGAGCTGCGGGCAGAAGAGACCCAGGCTTTCGAGCCGCCGAGTCGGCGCGAGGCAAAGGTGCATGCGGCGGCCGAGGTCGCGGTGGCTCCAATGCCGGCAGCACCGGCTCCTGTCAGCGTTCCACGTCCGATTGCCCCCGTAGCAAAGGCCGCACCGGTCGCGCCGGCAGCGCCGGCCGCGCCGTCCGGAAAATTCAAGGCTGTAGTTATCGAGAAGCCCGCAGCGAAGCCCCTCATCGCTGAAGCCGACCTGGATTTTCCGCCACCGTCGACCGTCCTCCCGGGTCTGGCGACGGCCCCGGTGGCCGTAACTCCAGAAAAGCTCGCGGTGATCGGGTCGCCGCAAATTTCTTCGCCGGCCCCGGCCATGGCCGCGATCGACGGCGCCGCAGCGTTGATCACGGCTGACCTGCCTTCGCTGGCGTCGGCGATGTCTGGGATAGCGACGGAATCTCGGAAGCGCAGCGCCCTCCCGATGATGGCCGGGCTGGCAGCGGTCCTCGCATTGGGGGTCGGCATTCTCGTCTGGCGTCCCTGGGTCTTGGGGCTTTCGGCCGAGACCGGCGCCGCCAACGAACCGGTGGCCGCCGTTTCCCACCCGACGTTTGCGGGGATGGCGAGCGCCCCGCCGGCGAGCATGCAGTCCGTCGCGCCCGGCGCGGTTCGCCCCGGAGCGCCAGCATCACAGATCCCCGCGTCCTCCCAGGCCGCCGGCACCATTCCGTCGACTCCGGCGGCGCCGCTGGCGCGTCCGGCCGTCCTGCCGGCGCATCCGCCGGTGGAGACTGTTGCAGCCGACAGTGCCAGGTCAGAGCCGATCATCCCGTCCGCGGTCAAGGTGGATCTTCCGACTGGTGGCGTGATCCCCGGAATGTCAGCGGACATCGGCCGTAGCGCGACGACCGGTCCCACGATCGCGCCGTCGGTACTCGCGAAGCATTACGCGGCCGCCTATGCCGATGCGATCGACGAACTGGACGGGAAGATCGATCAGCTGGGGTTCAGCAAGCTGTTCCAGACGGACCATCTCGCCTCGGAGTCCGGGGTGTCCAGCGAGCGCCACGTGCTGAGCTCCGCGAGCAGTGCAATCCGCGCGTACCGCGCACGCAGCACTGAGATCGAGCAGGCGTATCAGGATACGCTGATGCAGTCGGAGCGCCGCCAGAAGTCTTCGCCGGATGAACTCCGCGCGTGGGCCGCGCACGCCTCCCAGCGCGAGTCCCAGGACGCAGTGCAGTTCACCGACCTGATGATCAGTCAGGTGGACAGCCTCTTCGGATTGCTCTCGGCACAGCACGGCCACTACTCGGTGAGCGGAGACAACATCACCTTCTCGGACGCGCAGGCCGGAAAGCAGTATCAGGCGCTTCGGGCATGGGTCAACCAGCGCGCGGATGCATGGGCGGGAACACCGGAGTCGGCGATGCCGGCGTCGGTCAAGTATGTCCTCCGCGCCATCGGCTCGCCGAAGCTGCCGAAGTAACCCGCGGGAATTCCCGGAACGAACGACGGCTGGAGCGCGCGGCGCGCTCCAGCCGTCGTTGCATTTTCGATCCGGCGTCGGTGGTGGGGCGCGGCCTCGAGGACTCGAAGTGTGCGCTGCATCACAGGCGAAGCTCGATGCGTGTGGGCAACTTGTGGGCTCGCAGCCACCTGAGAGCAGAGTCGCCCCTTCAATTGTGGACCCCATCAGGACAACTTCCAGTGCGTTCTGCACCGCGTCGGCGCCCGCCGGGCCCGGCGCTTGGGTATTTTTCAGGCGGCTCTACTGCTCACTCGAGCCGATCACTGCAGCATAAGGAGAGACATGATGCACCTTCAGAGGGATAGCGCGAAGCGCGCCGTGTGGGGGCTGGCACTGTTGGTCGCTGCCGCCTGCAATCGAGAGACTCCCCAGACGCAACAGGTCGCCACGAACGGCACCGACACTGCGGCTCATGCTCCGGCGGATCCGATGGCGTCGATTTCCGCGGAGAAGGACAGTCTGCTCCGTCTTGTCGCCGACAACAGCAAGATGATGAGCGAGATCAGCAGCGAGCTGGCCAAGGTCAAGGCGCGCAAGAAGGGCGTCGTCCCCGTGAAGTCCGGCGAGTCTCCGATCGACGCCGCTACCTCGCGGGACAGCATCATGTCCCACATCCGAGAAGTGACCGCACGGGTGAATGAGAGCGAGACCCGTCTTGCCCAGAGCCAGCGCCGCATCCGGGCGCTCTCGCAGAAGTCCGACACCCTCCAGGCGAGCGTAATTTCCCTCGAGGCAAGCATCGCGGACTTCCAGGCGGTGATCGAAAACCAGAAGACGACGATCGCCTCTCTGACCGACCAGCTCAACACCCTGCAGAACGAGAATCAGCGCCTGACCTCGGAAAATGTCGCGCTCACGACCGACAAGTCCACGCTCACCGACACGCTCGCCGCGGTGACCACGCGGGACAACACGGTCTATTACGTGGTCGGCACGAAGGCGGACCTGATTCAGAAGGGCGTGCTCATCGAGGAAGGCAGCAAGTTCCTCTTCTTCGGGCACAAGACGCTGCAGCCGGCCCGGACGCTCAACCAGGATCAGTTCACGGCCGCGGACAAGCGGCAGCTCGCCGAGATCCCGCTGCAGCCCGAGAAGAAGTATCGCATCCTGACCCGGCAGAACCCGGAATACCTTTCGACCAAGCCGGATGACGGCGGCAAGCTCAGCGGCTCCCTGGCAATCGCCTCGGCCGACGAGTTCTGGGCCCCGTCGAAATACCTGATCGTGGTGGAAGATTGAGCAGGCGCCAGAGGCCATAGATTGAGAGTGTTTGGCCTTTAGCCGTTAGCTGCACACAGTGAGGGGCCGCGGGCATACCATCGCCCGCGGCTCCTTTGCTTTGCGCGCGGTTTCGACGCCCGATCAAGGTTCGTTCCTCTCCCCCTCTTCGCCTCACTTCGGCTCCACAAACACGGTCGCCCAGTTGCGACCCGCCTGTACGACCAGTTTCACATGCATCGTGCCGGTTCCGCCATCGAAATAGAAGCCGCTCGAGGAGCCCGCATCGAGCGCCGCGAGATCGGCCGCGGCAGCGAGCGGATGGCCGGTGTCATAATCCCGCGCCACGATGAACGGAGTGTGGGCGTAGGGGAACGAGACCCGGAGCCACTCGCCCGCGACCGCGCCGTCGATGTAGAGGCGGGGATTGGTTGGCGCCACACTACTCCACTGCAGCGAGTATTGTCGGGAAGGAATCAGCGACTGCACGGCGGTCGCGAGATCATTCGGCACGCCGACAAGCGCACTCGATGCGGCGTCGTCGCGGACGATCGTCACCGGCGCCACGCTCTCACCAAGATTGCTGTGAATCCGGAGACTGACGTAGCGGTGCGGGCATACGTACGCATTCCAGGCCGGTTGCTGGAGGCAGGCAGAGGTATACAGGATCGGATTGCTGGCGACGATGTAGTCGCCGGCGGTTCCGGTCACGCTGCCGTCCTGGTCCAGGAAGACGGCGGCCTTGTCGCCGTCACGATCGGCCTGCGGCGTATCGAGAAAGACCGGCATCGCGTTGATGAACGTCAGTCCCGCAGCGTAGTTGTCAGTGCTGATGGGAAAACCGTTCTGGCGATGGTACCCCAGCGCGCTCGCCGGCACGGCCCCGCCGCCGGTGTAGTTCATGAACGTCACGCCGCTTGCCCCAACCCGTCCATCGTAGAACTCGTAGCCTCGCACCACCGTTCCCGGGGAAAGCCCCACGCCCGCATTCGCGCTCTGTCCCAGAAAGAGGGAGTTCTGGACGAAGGTTTCATTCGACGCGAAAGTGGCGCCTATCGCATTGTCTGCCAGCAGCGCGTTGCTCAGGCGGAGCGAGCGGCCGCGTAACCACACTGCCCTGCCGCTGTGCTTCCAGGCGATGAAATTCCGGAAATCCGCGACGACATCCGGCGAGGGCGCGGAAGGATCCTGCCGCGGCGCGAAATAGGTGACTTCGGTGGTGAGGTCGGCCTTGGGGCCGTTGTCGACCATGAGTCCACCCGACCGGTTCGAATGCGCAACATTGTCCGAGAAATTTCGCAGCGGCGTGGTCCGTGGGAGGTCGGGTTGTCCCGACGACAGGCCGGTCGGGCTCGCGGGTAGTGCGATCCAGAATCCAAAGCCGCGGGAACCGGCCGCGACATTCGCCGTGAAGGTGTTATCCGGGTTCGTGATCCAGAAGGTGGCGGGAGTGCGGTCGGAGGGAATGACTTCTTCGCCGGGCACGGGAATCCGGGTGAGCACGCCAAGATTGTCCGTGATGGTATTTCCGGACTCGGCACCGTCTTCGAGGAAATAGCCGTGACCGAGATGATCGTAACAGACGTTGTGCGTGACAGTAGCGTCGTCGGTACCGTGGACGGTGACACAGCGGTTGAAGCTGTGCCAGACGCTGCTCCCGGTGAAGTACTGGCCCGCAACCGATCCCGCCATGTGCCAGTGCATCGGGTAACGTGCGACTTTCGACTTCTGTCCCATCAGGAAGAGCTCGATCCCCTCGACTCTCGCCGTGGCGCCGCCCAAAACCATAAGGTGGCCACCGTATCCGCTGGTGATCCCGGTGTCTCCCTGGACAACGATATTTCTGGTAAGGAGACCAACTTCCGCGCGTTCATCGAGCGTGCGCCCTGCCACTGTCTGGAGCACCCCGTAGTGCGTGAACTTGAGGGGTGACGCCAGTGAAATCGTCGTGCCATTCGAGGCGGCGATCGCCACGTCCTCGGCCTGCATCGGATCAAAGTCCGTCGAGGCGATCACGATCCGGTCGCCGGCGCGCCAACCGGAAGCCTGGTCGACCTCGATCGTCGTGGCGCCGGCTGTCGCGGTCTGGGCAAGTCGAGTCCATCCGTTCCGCGATTCTCCGTGCAGATCGAGCGTCCCCCCAGGCATGATGCCCAGCACCTTGTTGCCCATCCCGAAGATGTTGCCATCGTCGGGGCTGCCGGTGAGGGTGACGACAGCGTGTCTCAGGTAAGGCTGCGTGTGACTGCCAATCCGGAGCGTCCCCGGAACCGCGATCCAGCCAGCAGTGAGATTCAGATCCACGGCGTCGAACACGAGGGCGCCGCTGATGGTGAGACTGGTGAGCGGAGGGGGACTCACGTCGAGGAGGATCGACCTGCCGGCAGGGATGACGACCGAATCTCCGGCGACGGGGACATGCCCGCCCGGCCAGCTGGCGACGCTGGACCAGGGCACGAGATTCGGAAGCGGCGGCTCGTTGGGGTCGGGGCCACTCGGCGAATTGTCGGCGCAGGAGACCAGAAAGCTCGCGAGAACTATGCTCGCAACGAGGCGCAGCAAACCGGGGAATCGCATCGAGTCCTCCTGCAGGCGGCGGCCACCTCGTGAATCAGGGCGAGGAGCCTGCCTGAAAGTGAAGACCCAACCGTCCCGTCCCGATCCACTACCCTTGGGCCACCCGCAATGTGGGCCGCGGCCGGGAACACATCAATTCACAAGAATTGGGGGCGTAAGATTTTGATGCAGGACGGAGTGACGCGGCAGAGACGGACGGGGAAAGGGGAAAGGGGAAAGGGGAAAGGGGAAAGGGGAAAGGGGAAAGGGGCTCCGAATTTAGGCAACTGGCACAGAGCAGAGGTCCGTGCTTCGCGAGTTCAGCATTCACTCTCCTCACCGCGCCGTTATCACTTCGTAATCCATCTCGCGCCCGCGCGTTAATCACGGCTCGTACTATGGCGTCACCCAAGGAGTGGACGCCATGCTTTCCCGCACCGACTGGTGCTTTCCTCGCTTTCATCGCTCGCCGGCACCGCGCCAGATCATCCGGCGCGTGCATCCGCCGGCCACCGCGCCGCCTTTGCGCAGTCGCTGTCGTGATGCCCGTCACCACTCTCATTCACCCTGCGAAGGACTCAACGAAGGAAGAAGGATCGCAATGCGTACCACACTTGCAGTCGCGCGAGGCAGCGCGTGGATGCTGACCGCCATGCTGGTCTCCACGGGTTGCCGGCAACACGGGTCGCCGGAGCAGATCTCGGCCATGCACCGCCAGCCCCAGCAGTTGATCGCCCTTGCCGCCGAGCGGGATAGCCTGATCCGGGAAGTCGCCGCGAACGGCGCGCTCATGACCGACATCACCGCCGAGCTCGACCGGATCCAGGTGAAGAAGGCATCGAGTTCCGAATCGCCGGAGCTTCGAACCACGCTGAACGACCGGGAATTTCTCCTCTCGAGAGTGAAGGATGTCGCGGCCCGGGTGAAGGACAGTGAGAACCGCCTGGTGGCGAGTCAGCGGCGAATCAACCGGCTCGTGAAGGTCAGTGACAGTCTGAGTGCCGACCTGGTCGAGTATCGCAATACGGTCACCGATCTGACGACTGTACTCGATACGCAGCGCGCCAGCCTTGCGGCGCTCACCGCGAAGGTCGGCGGGCTCGAAGTGTGGAACGAGGCATTGCGCGATACCGTCAACACCCTGGCAGACCGGAACAGCACCGCCTACTTCGTCATCGGTACGAGGAAGGAACTGCTGGAGAAGGGACTGGTCGTGGAAGAGGGAGGGAAGTTCCCGATCTTCGGAAAGAAGGCCCTAACGCCGGCGCGCGACATCCCGCTCCAGGAATTCACGTCGATCGATACGCGGATCGTCGGGGAGATTCCGTTGCCGAGGGCGGACCGGAAATACCGGATCGTCAGCCGGCAGAACCTGGTGCACCTCGCCAGTGAGACCGACCCGAAAGGGCGCCTCAGCGGCAGCGTCCGGATTGCATCGGCAGAGGGATTCTGGGAGCCGTCGAAGTATTTGATCATCGTCGAACAGTAGGGCGAAGTGAGACGGCAGGACGGCGGACGGAGCGAGGCTGGCTCCGCCCGCCGGTAGTTTTAGGGGCGGTGAGCGGTGAGCGGTGAGCGGGAGGCAGGCGTCGGGGAGGGGGGAGGCCCACCCGTGTTGTCATTGCGAGGAGCACGGGGACGCGCGACGCGGCAATCTCAAGGCCCGAAAGCCGTGGATCCCTTCAATTCAAGTCCGAACCATCCCTTTCCTCCGCGTCCCCTGCGCCTCCGCGGTGAAATAACAAAGGGGCGGGTTACGAGCTCCGCTTCTTCGTGTGTCTCGTCGCTTCCGCCTTCAGCGGGTCCTCCGGCCAGTTGTGCTTCGGATACCGGCTTCGCATCTCCTTCCTCACCTCGAAATAACTTCCGCCCCAGAACCCGGCGAGGTCGCGCGTTACCTGCACCGGGCGACGCGCGGGAGATAGCAGGTGAAGCGTGAGAGGAACGGTCCCGCGGGCAAGTCTAGGTGTCTCCGGCAGGCCGAACACCTCCTGCAGCCGGACCGCGAGTGCGGGCGCAGACGGATCGGAATAGTCGATGGCGATCGACGAGCCGCTCGGAACGACGAAGTGAGTCGGTGCCAGGTCGTCGAGACTCCTTCGCTGCTCCCACGAGAGCTGGCCGAGGAGTATCTGGCGCAGATCGAGAGCCGCGAGGTCAGCCCGTCGCCTCACTCCGTGCAGGTGCGGGCCCAGCCACTCCTCGAGCGACCGCTCCAGGGTTGCGTCGGAGAGATCGGGGAGATCGGGTTCCAGTCGTCGAAGAAATTCGGCGCGTTGCCGCACGCCCTGAGCTGAGTCCGTCCACGGGAGTACGGCCAGCCCTTCGCGCCGTATTCCCTCGAGCAACGTGGCCAGCACATGCGCGGGATCGGGCTCCCGTAGCGGTGCCTCGGAGAGTATGATCGCGCCGAGCCGCCGGCGGCGTTGAGCGGTGACGACGCCGCGCGCCGAGTCCCACTCGACCCGGTCCTCGACCTCAATGGAATCCGCGAAGTGCGACTCGATATCCTCCAGTGACACGGGTGCCGCCAGGTACATGCGGGACTCCCTGCGCTGTCCATCGAGATCCGCCGCCACGAGATAATCCGCCAGCGCGAGCGCCGGCGACGCGACGGATGCACCCTGGCCGTTCCGCAGGAGAAAGCGCCCCGCCTGCCCCGGACGCCTTTGCGCAATACGGTCGGGATAGGCGTAGGCGAGGAGAAGTCCGGCTGATCCCATATCATACGCGGAACGATCCGACTCTCTCACTCCCAGCTGCCGCCTCCACACCTTCGCCTCGTCTCGAATGCGATCGATGTCCCGCGAGACCTTCGGGCTACCGAGCAGTTCGAGGCGGCTGCGGAGATCCTCATCCTGGCCGGTGTCCCCGCCTTTGAGAATGTCACGGTCACTCAGCAGCGCCGCGAGATCCGCGGCGGTGCCGCCGACACCCAGTTCCTTTCCCCGAAGCAGCAGATGCGCGAGTCGAGGATGGAGACCGAGCTCGGCCATGCGGAGGCCGTGCGCGGTGATCTTCCCATCCGAAAGTGCGCCGAGCGAGCGGAGCAGCGCTCTGGCTTCGGTCACCGCGGGCGCAGGAGGCTGATCGAGCCAGCGGAGTTCCGCAGGGTCGGAGATTCCGGCGGCCGCAAGTTCCAGCGTGAGTGGGGTGAGATCGGCTTCGAGGATTTCGGGAACTGCCCGCGGCACCAGCTCATGGTCCTGGTGTGCGGCCCACAGTCGATAGCAGACTCCCGGTCCCAGGCGTCCCGCTCGACCGCGACGCTGTTCGGCCGATGCCCGCGAGACGCGGACTGTCACCAGACGGCTCATGCCGGATTGTGGCGAGTATCGCGGCACACGGGCGAGGCCCGAGTCTATGACCGTCCGGACGCCTTCGATGGTGAGGCTGGTTTCGGCGATCGAAGTGGCCAGCACGACCTTACGCTGGCCGGAGCGGCCGGGCGCTATCGCCTGATCCTGCTCGCGCGGAGAGAGGCTCCCGAACAGCGGCAATACTCGGACTGGGACATTCGGACCCGCCGTCCGTGCGGTTTCCAGCGGAGCGCCAGTTGAAAGATGCTCCGCGACACGCCGGATCTCCGAGGCACCAGGGAGAAAAACCAGAACGTCGCCTTCCTCGGTGAGAAGTGCCTCCCTCACGACCGACGCGACGCCGGCTTCGAGCCGGGTGTCCGGTCGGGGCGGGCGATAGCGTAGCTCGACGGGGAATGACCTTCCCTCGCTGGTTATGACGGGAGCCCCGTCGAGGAGCTCGGCGATGGGCGCGCCATCGAGCGTCGCCGACATGACCAGGATGCGCAGGTCCGCACGAAGGAGGTCCTGTGACTGAAGTGTGAGTGCGAGGCCCAGATCGGCGTGGATGCTGCGCTCGTGGAACTCGTCGAAGATGATCAGGCCGATGCCTTCGAGCGCCGCGTCATGCTGAATGAGCCGCGTCAGCACTCCTTCGGTGACGACTTCGATCCGGGTTCGGGGACCGACCACGGTGTCCCTGCGGACGCGGTAACCCACAGTTTCTCCGACCTTCTCCCCAAGCGACCGGGCCATGAACGCCGCCGCAGCTCGGGCCGCGATTCGCCGCGGCTCCAGCATGATGATCCGTTGACCCTCGAGCCAGGGCTCGCGGAGAAGTGCGATTGGAATCCGGGTGGTCTTACCGGCCCCCGGTGGCGCCTGGAGTACAACGCCTCTCCTGCCGAGCAGGGCGTCTAGAAGACCCGGAATGAGCCCATCGATTGGAAGACTCACCTGCGCTGGCGGCGACATTCCGGATTGATCTCTCAGAGGTGGAGTGGGCCGTGAACCGGCGGAAGAGTCCATGGGGCGAAAGGTGGTCGGTTCGGAGGCTGCCGGCCAATGGCTGGAGGAGACTCAGCCGAGAATCTGGCTGATGGCCTGGGAAATCGGGGAGCTGGAGGTGCTGAAATGAAAAACCGCACCGGTCTCGATTCAGACTGGTGCGGTCTTCCTGGTGTCGACGGCGCCGAGCGCCGGACTCCGGTCGAGTATTCCTCGCTTACAGCGTCCGCTTACGGCGTCCGCTTACAGCGTCCGCTTACAGCGTCCGGCGACTGCCTGAACCGGCAACCGCATGATACAGCACGAGCACCACGACGGCGCCGACGATGGCGACCACGAGGCTCCAGACGTTGAAACCGGTCACACCGGCGCTTCCGAAACTCCGGAACAGCCAGCCACCAACCACGGCTCCGATGACTCCCAGCACGATATCCAGCACCACTCCCTCACCGGACTTGTTCACGATCTTGCTGCCGATGAAGCCGGCGATGAGTCCCAGAACGATCCAGGCGAGCAGCGACATAGCGTATCTCCTCAAGTCCGTAAACGGAAACCTCCCCAGGCGCAGCCGGTCCCCATGGCTGTGCGAAGTCGTGATACCCCGCGAACCTCATTCTGCCACTGCTGTCCACGGCCGGCTCTGGCACGAGGGAGGGAACATCGAGGGAACATCGACGGGAACTCTCCGACGGACGCCTCGATGCAGGATGAGTGCTGCGGCAAAATTCCCACAGATCGGATAGCGAAGGCGTCGGAATTGTGGTTCTTCGGAGCGGGCGATGGGGCAGGCACGCAGGGTTAGCTGAATCATGGATGCGCATAGTGAACTGGTGCGACTCATGCATCTGAGCGCGATGCTACCGGCATTTGCCGTCTGGCAACCATTCGACCCGACCGCGGGCGATGAGCGGACCCCAAGAGGGACGCGACTGTGTTTCCGTATGAGTCAGTCTGTCGGACCGTGTTCTCCGCGCTTCCAATTCCATGCCTGCCGTGGTCGCCTCGACCATTGTCCCGTTTCCATCAGCCAACCATCACGCACTCCACGGGGGATCACCCCCGGTTCATTCCATGCGTCTGAATCCGTCCGTGCCACTCAGTTTTCTCTTCGCCGTCTGCGCGTTACTCGGTTCTACGTCCTGTCGGGACGAAACGACCTCCGTGAATCCCGCGCCCATCACGCCGGGTCAGGGCCCGACGGCCAGCATCGCGGCCATCCGCTTCACGACACTCTGTGGCACCACGTACAGCGTCCTCAACGGCAATGCGACGAAGATGTACGTCGCCTGGGCAGTCGTGGGCACGACCGAGAAGGGAACGCTGAGCCTCCCGGCCACGCCGCCGAACCAGACCTACACCGAGTCCCGATTCAAGACTGCGCACACGGGCACGGTCCGGCTGACCTACAACTCCACGAGCATCGGGTCGGCACAGAGTTCCAGCACCGCCTGCGCATTGCAGAGCACCGCGGGCGCCTGGTCTCCGGTCAATCCATGGCCGGTCATTCCCATCGATGTAGCGGTACTCCCAAACGGCAATCTCCTCGCCTGGGGACACGCCGGAAATCCCTATCTCTGGAACCCGTCGACTGGCACATTCACTTCCGTTCCGGCGCCGACCGACGTGTTCTGTGCCGGTCACAACTTTCTGCCCGATGGACGGCTCCTGGTCGCGGGAGGCAACATCACCGATGGGCATGGCCTCGCGACCGCGAACATCTTCGACTTCCGCACCGACCAGTGGACCGCGGTGCCGAGGATGAAGGCGGGACGCTGGTATCCGACCAACACCGCGCTCGCCAACGGTGAACAACTCGTCATCGCCGGCGACGACTCCGCGGGCAACAGCAATCGCACACCGGAGGTGTGGCAGACCGGCGGTGGCTGGCGCGAGCTGACCACGGCCAAACTCTCAGTTCCGGAGTATCCGTGGATGTTCGTCTCGCCGAGTGGGCGGGTTATCAACGCGGGGCCCGATCCGCGCGCGATGTACCTGAACACGGCTGGCACTGGGTCCTGGAGTTCCGGCCCGGTCAGCCAGTTTGGATATCGCGACTACGGTGCGGCGGCGATGTACGACGGCTCCAAGCTGATCGTCGTGGGCGGCGGACTGACGCCAACGAATACCGCCGAGATCCTCGACCTGAGAACAACGAATGGCTGGAAGTACACCGGCTCCATGTCTGTGCCTCGGCGCCTGCTCAACGCTACGATGCTGCCGGACGGCACCATGCTGGTCACCGGCGGGACCAGCGGATCCGGCTTCAATAACCTCAGCGGTGCCGAGCACGCGGCGGAGCTCTGGAGTCCGGTAACCGGCAAGTTTACGAGCCTTGCGAGCGCGAACGTGGAGCGGCTCTACCACTCGGTAGCACTGCTGCTGCCGGATGGCCGGGTACTAACTGGCGGAGGAGGCGACCCGGTGGCTGCAGGCGCCACCAACCAGCCGAACACGGAGATCTTCTCGCCGCCGTACCTGTTTGATCCCGACGGCCGCCCGGCCACTCGGCCGGTCATCAGCTCCGCCCCGACGGCCGTCGGTTATGGACAGACTTTCCTGGTGGGGACTCCGTCGGCAGCCTCGGTGAATGCGGTCACGCTGGTATCTCTGCCGTCGACGACGCACGGCTTCAACCAGAACATGCGGCTCATCCGCCTGCCGTTCAGCATCTCGGCCGGCAACCTGACGATCACCACGCCCGCCTCGCCGAATCTGGCACCTCCAGGCTACTACATGTTGTTTCTCGTAAACCCGGAAGGCACACCGTCGATTGCACAGATCGTGAAGGTAGGGTGAGGATGGAAGTGAGAAGTGAGAAGTGAGGAGTTGGAATGAGCCGATGGGGCAGCACGGACAGGGCTATGGCGGCGCGATTCGCAGATTGCGCTGCTGGCCGAGTCTTAGGCTTTGGTTACGAGTCAGCAGCCCCGACTATCGATGAGCGATTCCTGCCGGCTGTCTCGGAGTTGGTCGATTCTGCTCGAGCGTTGGAAGCACATGGCGGAGCATGTCTTCGGCAACGATCCGTCGCTCTGTAACGAGCGCCGTCGGATCTCTGGTCGCCTTCCATTCTCAGGGCAGGTCACTGTCCCCAAGTCGGTTGCGGGACCGCCGTGACATGCTGTCAAACTCTCGATGGGTTGGAAGGTTCTCCAGGACAAATCCACCACTCTCGCCGACCCTTCGTGGCCCGTCCCCTGCCCTGCATGACCGCGGGCAGTCATGGGTACACACTCTCCACGAAGGACGGATCCGATGCATCTTCTGTCAGTCCGCTCCACGATGAGCGTCGTCGCAGCGGTAGCGGTCACCGCGTGCACCAGCACCACCGCTCCGACGACTGGCGCGCTCCTCACCGTGCACGGCTCCGCCGCGGCTGCACCCGCGCCCGTCTCAGCTATGCTGCATGCATTCAGTGCGCCGCCTGTTCAGACCGGTGACCCGGAGTCGCTGACCATCGGGATGTATGCCCTGTGGATCAGTCCCAATGCCGACTGTTCAGCCGCGGTGCTTGTGGACGACTACGGAAGTGTGGCGGCCGACAAGGATTTCTACGGAAGTCCGGTGCTCTTCAGCGGCTCGCCGACGCCCGGCAGCTACAAGTGCGTCCTCATGAAGATGTCCGACGTCATCCATATGCGGCCGGCGACGAGCTTCAGCGTCTGCGCCGCCCACCAGGACTACGCGGGTGACATCTACCGCGCGGGTCAGACTGGCTGGCTGGACGTGAATCTCAACCCGATCGTCGGTACCGGCACCGATTCCGTACCCGCCGACGATCACGTGACCATCGTGATGACCCGGGATACCGCCGCAGCACAGGCGCGCGGCTTCAGCAGCAACCAGGTCATACCACTTGGCGGAGACCTGATTGTCCCCGGCCAGAGCACCTTCTACTGGAATGGTCAGGGTTCGGCGAATGACGCCGGCGGCATGTGCGGCGTGAACCCGGGCTCGCCCGAATTCCGCTAGCACTAACGGCGCACCATGAGGTGCGCCGCAGGACAGAGCAGGACCCATGGGGGCGCCGGCATCGGTGCCCCCGTGGCATTTACCGCACCGCGTCCGCCACCGAGGTGTCCACCGTTCGCTCGGTGAGGTGCCGAGCAAAGCTCCGAAGAAGGGTATTCAGGACGCCGCGAGGATCCTGTCGAGGGCCGTGCGCACCGCATTGCGCGCGCTTTCAGGCGAGAGCACTTCCGCCTCCGCCCCATATTGCAGCACATGTCGCACGACCCAGTGCGGATCGGCGAGCGGATGCTCCAGCGTGAGTGAGCCATCGGGGGCCAGCGCTTTTCCCTCCCTCTCCGCGATCCATCGCGCAATGGCTGGCGAGTAGCGGATCGTCACGACTTCCTCGGCGGAACCCTGAAAGACCTTTCCGCCCCGGACGATTCCCTCGAGCGAGAAGTCGGCGGGGATTTCGAAGCGTTCATCGACCGGTTCCGCGGCCTCGATCCGGTCGAGCCGGAAGATCCGGATGGCTTCGCTACGCTGACAGTGCGCGACGAGGTACCATGCCCCGCTGGCAAAGACCGGCGCGTAGGGACAGACGATGCGAAGCAGGCCCTCATCGGACCTGCTGCCACGATACGTCAGCGCGAGTTTCCGCCGGTTACGGACCGAGCGTCGTACCAGCGCGAGGGTCGAGGCATCGGATTCGGTTCCGGTCGAGGCCTCGCGCACTCCTTCGTAGGTCGGATCACCGGGCAGCTTCGCGAGCACCCGCTGCAGTCGTTCCCGCGCCTGCTCGAGCCCACGATACTCCTCGGGCGCCGATTCGGAACGGAGGAGGGCAAGGCCGAGTTCGAGCGTGCCGACCTCTCCGATCGTGAGGCGCATCGGCCGGAGAAAATGATCGGACCGGAGCGAGACGGTGCGTTCTCCCAAGTAGATCTGGACACCCTCGACGAATCCGCCCGGATCGTCAAAACGCTGGGCGAGCGAGCGAAGGTCACCAAGCAAGGTCTGGCGATCGATGCCGAGCCCGGTCGCGATTTCATCGACGGCGTGATCCTTGTCGTCGGCAAGCTCGGGGATGAGTTGCAGCACCCGGCGAAGCTTGTCGGCCGCGGTTTCACTCATCGAGCCTCCAGGTAGAGCCGGCGCGTAGCCCGAGCCAGTGCCAGGTATGTGTCGACCAGCGCTGGCGGTGAAACCGGTACGATCTCTCCGCCGAAAGACAGCAGCCAGCGCGCGAATGTCTCGTGCCGCCGTATCGCGAAGCGGCGATGAGTGGGCGAGCCCTCAACCGCCGTACCGAGTCGCCGCGCGGCCACGACCGGTCCGCTCGCGCCCCGCAGCTCGACGATCGCCTCGGAGACTTCGCTGTCCCCCAGCTCCCACGCCTGCCGCGAGCGGGCGTGGGCACGGAGGCGGAATGCCGACGGGATTTCGTAATCGGGCGTGCCGGGCTTCAACTCATTCATCCGCACCGACTGCATGCGGCTCACCCGAAAATTCTTGACCGGTCCGGCTGGGCCATCCGCCGCGGCGAGGTACCAGTGGTGCCCGAGAAAGAAGAGCCCGTACGGAGCCAGCTCACGGGTCGTTCGTGCGTCGGCGCCGATGGCGTGATATTCAACCGTGACGACTTTCTTCGCACGAAGTGCCTCATCGAGCACTTCGAGCAGGGCGCTGTCGACCGGCGCGCCGGATGGCTCAGGTATTCCATCTGAGCGCGGGCTGGACAAACCGGCGTCCACCGGCAGGTCGAACGCCAGCTTTCGCACCGCGGAGGTCGCCAGGTCCGCGAGTCCGACGTCTCCCAGGCGACTTACCCGGCGGGCCGCCTGCACCACACTCTCGAGCTGTTCGGGTTCGAAGGACAGCTCGGGAAGCGTCTGATATCCGTATCGATCGATCCGGCGAGGTTTGCTCGAGCGGCCCTGATGGAGAAGCGAGAGGTATGGCAGGTAGAAACTGGCGCGCCGGAGCAGGTAGCCGGTGACGTTGTCCGAAGAATCTCTGGTCGTTTCGATGGGGATGCCGAAGGCACGAAGCTCATCCTTGTCACGCTCGAAGGTTCGGCGGCGGGCGACGAGGGACGGCGCGTTGAGGTAGCCCGGGACCTCCTCCACGAGCTGCTCGAACGGCACGGTCTGCGTTCGTCGGAGCAAGGCGGCGAGAAGGTCTATCCAGCGCTGCAGCTTCGGAGCGGGCATGAACAAGGCCTGAATAAGGAGGACACGCGTGCGGCCCCGGATTGATTGAGACTCGCGCGTCGATTGCCTGGCGTCCCGGTAATCTGGGGACCCCCAGCGACAGCGGAATGTTTGTGGTCGAGTCGAACTGAGTATGCAGGCGGGATTGGAGACGGGCAAGCACCGCTCCTGCCGGTCGGATCAGGCAGGAGCGGCACCGTCATTCCGCGACTTCAGCTTCTTTCAGCTCATGGCACTCCCCGCCGGCGAGCCGGGGCCGACGTTGAGAGTTTCAGTCATGGGCTGGGCCCGCGCCGACTGACCCGCCGACGCCGACCCGGGCAGGCTCTGCCAGGCGCGAATGAACCTGCCCGTCATCGCATCCACCGCCGCGTGGATTGGCCCGGGAAAACGGGGGTGCGACATGCCGAACCAGTAAACGAGACCATCCTCATCCCTGGAAATGCGCGCCGAGCGAATCACGCCGCCCCGAATAGTCTCGAGCGCGACCGCGCGCGCGGAGTCCGGAGAAACCGTCGCCTCGCGCAGCAAATCGGGAGCGCCTTCGACGAGCGTCGACTTGGGGGTTTTCGCCGCAAGCGTATCTCTCGTGGGAGTCAGGTCATCCGCATCCTGACGGGCGCGGAGAAATTTTCCCGTTTTGGCATCCACTTCCGCGAAAATCCGACCCGGCACATCTCGATAGGACATGTCGAATCGGTAGACGAGAACCTCGTTGTCATGACCGATGCGCATGCCGTTCAACGTGGCGCCCCGCATCGCGCCGAGCGCGACGCAACGCGCAGAATCCGGCGAGATCTTCGCCTGGCCGAGCAGTCCCGGTTGTTCTTCCCGGACCGGCAACTGCGACTCCTGAGCGACGGCTATTCCTGCAAACGCGACCGAGTGCAGGGTCGCGAGAAACATCAGTTTTCCGATCATGGACGTTGACTCCCTCTACAGAAGCAGTCCGGCAGACGCCGGGACATCACCTCAGTCCTCTTGCCGTCGTACCTGCAACCGACGAGTGAGTTCCGGAGACCAAAATGAAAAGAGGCGCGTGACCACGCGCCTCCTCTCCGCTCTACCTCTGGTCCCCGCTGTGCGCGGGACCGGTCCCGCTCATTCAGTGATTGATCGGATTCGTCGTCGGCAGCGCCTGGCCGATGGTCGTCGCGGCGCCGGAGCAGGTCGGGTGGCCGAATCCGCTCGCGCTCACGCCGTTGACAATGTCGTAGATGATATTGTCGTCGCCGGTCGGCGAGACACCAGTGGGGACGTGATCGAGATGCAGATTGTAGCGCACCTTCCATCCAATGTTGTGGTCGGCACAGGAGGCATCTCCGCTCACTCCGACGCCGCCAAGCAGTGTTCCGGTCGAGTCGTAGAGCGCGAAACCGCCGCCGAACACGTTGATCCCGCCGATGCGCTTGCCGATCATGTAATCCCTGGTGCTTCCGTAATCAGCGGAGTTTCCGCCATACGCCGCGTCTTCGTTGATCGGGTTGCTCGCCTGGAGGCCGAAAAGTGTCCCACCGGGCTGAGTCGCTGCATAGAGGTTCGCGGTCGAGAGCGCGAGTGTAGGCAGGCTGAAGGCGTTGGCGCTGTTCGCCTTCTGCGCCGAGATCACCCGGCTGCCGGGCCACTGGTCCCCGACGGCCGCACCGGAAAAGGCAACCGCCACCACGATTCCACTCCGGTCGACCACGGTCGCCCACATGTCCAGGTTGAATCCGCCGTTGGCCTCGGCGCGCGCGGAATCGAGCGCCGCCTTGAGCTGGGCATAGGTGACGACCGGCGCGGGCGTGAACGAAGGGGGATTGGTGACCTGGTTGTCGTTGTCACTGCAGGCGGAGACGGCGAAAATGCTCACGGCCATTCCGAGCGAGAGGGCCCGGGAAGACAAGGATGCTGGGGAGGACGATGCTCGTAACATGGAAGGATCCTCGAGTTGGAGGGAAGGACGACGAACCGGATACCATCCCATGCCCAACAGTCACCCGGCTCCCGATCCCATGGAAAGAAGAGTCGACACGACGAACCGGACAGGACTCCCGCGCCTGAACCAGGAATGGCCCGAATGAAGCCAGTACTCGGCTCGAGGAGGAGAGCATCGTGATGGGTGGGCAGCCGCCCGGAAGCAGGGCGCGGACAATAACCGACGACGTAGATAACCCCGCCGTGGCGCTTTCGATCCCGCAGAGGGATGGTCACTGGTGAGCGATCCGAAGCATGCCGAGCCAGCTGCCATTCAACCGAAGCGCCGTCCGGATATCCGGACGGCGCTTCGAAAACCAGGGCTCAGTGGGCGCGGGCGCGCGCGTGCTCTACCACTCTTCGCGCGTTTCCCGCTTCTTCTTTCGCTTGCGCCGGATGGCCGCGGCGGTCTTGAGCTTCTTGGCTTCACTCGGCTTCACGTATGCCTTGCGGCGACGGAGCTCGCCAAACAGTCCGGACTTCTGCAGCTTCCGCTTGAACAGCTTGAGCGCGCGCTCGACGCTGTCGGTCTCACTCAAACGAACTTCGGTCATCGCCCGATGCCTCGTGGAGAGTAGTTCAGGTTGGAAAAAGCAACGGCCGGCTCGCCGTCAGGCGAACCGGCCGCTACTGCCATTCACGCGACTGTGATCACGTCGCCGAGCTTACTTCGACAGCTTGACGACGTTCTCAGCCGCCGGGCCCTTCTGGCCCTGAACGGCGTCGAATTCCACCCGGTCGCCTTCGGCGAGGCTCTTGAAGCCCTCGGCCTGGATCGCCGAGTGGTGCACGAAGCAGTCCTTCGCTCCGCCTTCGGGGGTGATGAAACCAAAGCCCTTGGCGTCGTTGAACCACTTGACCGTGCCGATGGTGCGCATTGTTCCTAACTCCTTCAAAAAGTTTGGTAATCGGAGTCCGGACATGCCGCACCGACCGACTACTGGGTTGTGCGTGAATTAACCCCTCACGCGGGGACATTCTACTCGCGAAGTACGGCGAGACCAACAAAAAAGACTGGCACCTGAGCCAGCCCGTTACGTTACGTCGGAATATGAGACCCACGCTAGCGCACCGAGGCCAGCAAGATACCAAGGGGGACGCGGAATAGCAACTACTTATTGGCCAGAAGTGGTATTCGGGGATCGAAGGCCAGAACGGCCGGCAGCCTTCGGATCGGACTCCCCCGACCCCGTACTCGTGATTCAACCCACTACGCTACAAGGCAATAGCCGGGGACGCCCGTCGGTCTTAGCTGACAGGACGTCCCGGTAATGCCCCGCTCGGACTCCTAGTGCGCGTTGGCGGCGTTGATCCCCGCCTGCACTTCACTGATCGCCTGATCGACCAGGTCCATCGCCTTGACCCGGTGCTCCGCCTTGTCCGGCGTCGCCTCTTTCAGATGGTTCTTGGCCGCCCGCAACGACTCGATGGCCAAACGCATGTGCGGCTGGGGTTCGCTGGCGCTGAAGCGCTCCGCCTCCATGCCGCCAGCAAAGGCGGCGCCAGCGAGGGCGACACCGATGGCGGAGATCACGAGACGGCGCGAGAGGGCTGGCTTGATCATGCGAATACCTCACAGAGGTGAAGGTGCGTTGAAGCTCGTGTCCTGACACACCGGCGGCGCTGGTCTGCCCTGTCATGGTACCCGCTGAGCACTCAATCGGCCGCGCGAAGGTACTGGTCCGGCCACTTC
>JBDUEA010000049.1:0-18465 GCA_040002695.1 Gemmatimonadota bacterium
TATCGTTCGGCGCTGGGCTGAAGCGATCGGTCTCAAGGTGGAGCGTCTCGCGCGACTGAGCTACGGCGCAGTGACCCTCGGCGATCTTCCCGTCGGCGAGTGGCGTCCGCTGACGGAGAAGGAGGAGAAGGGATTGTACGCGGCGATCAAGATGAAGGTGGGTGGGAGCAGGTAGTAGGTTGTCGGTAACAGGCGGTGGGCGTCGCAGGTGGTGTCAGGTGTTAGTGTGACCAAACCGGGAGTGGAGCGTGGATTCAGTGACCAAAGGCCGCATGCAGCCCTGCCACCTAAAACCTAAAACCTGTTACCTCGGATGACTGCCCGCCCATCTCAGCGGCTCGTGGATTCGTCGCCGGTGCAGGCGGTCGTCCGGGAAGTCGGGCGCAGACTGGTGGGGCAGGATGCCATGGTCGAGCGGCTTCTCGTCGGATTGCTCACCGGTGGGCACATCCTGCTGGAAGGTGTGCCGGGGCTCGCGAAGACGCTTGCCGTGAAGACGCTGGCCGAAATCATCCACGCTTCGTTTTCCCGCATCCAGTTCACACCGGACCTGCTGCCGGCCGACGTCATCGGCACGATGATCTACGATCAGAAGACGCAGGAATTCCGCGTGAAGCAGGGTCCGCTATTCGCGCAGATCATTCTGGCAGACGAGATCAATCGGGCGCCGGCCAAGGTGCAGGCCGCACTACTCGAGGCCATGCAGGAGCACCAGGTGACGATTGGCGGCACCACCTTTCCGCTGCTCGAGCCCTTCCTGGTTCTCGCGACGCAGAACCCGATTGAGAGCGAAGGCACCTATCCGCTCCCCGAGGCCCAGCTCGATCGCTTCATGCTCAAGGTGCGCGTGGGCTATCCGACGCGCGACGAGGAGAAGGAAGTCCTGATCCGGATGAGTGGAGGACAGGAGATTCCCGTCGAGCGGCTGCTCACGCCCGAGGCGATTCTCACGATGCGCGCGACGATCGCCGGTCTGTACATGGATCAGAAGGTGGTCGACTATATCGTCGATCTGGTGCGCGCGACTCGCGCGCCCGGCTCGGTCGGTCTGCAGGCGCTCACCCCGCTCATCGCGTTCGGCGGTTCGCCGCGTGCCTCCATCGCGCTCGCCCAGGCCGCCCGCGCACACGCTTTTCTCCGCGGTCGCGGTTACGTGATTCCCGAAGACGTCAAGGCGCTCGCTCCAGACGTCCTGCGTCATCGCGTGTTGCTCACCTTCGAGGCGGAAGCCGAGGAGATGGATACCGACGCCGTGATCGCCAAGGTGCTGGATGCGGTGCCGATGCCGTAGCCGATAGTACTGAGTACTGAGTACTGAGTGCTGAGTACTGAGTGCTGAGTACTGAGTACTAAGTACTGAGTGGTCGAGGCAGCATCAATTCTCAGCACTCAGTACTGAACAACTCAGTACTTCATCCGCGTGTGCCCTCAGAGTCGCCATGCCTCCCATCCCCCCCGAGGTTCTCAAGCAGGTCAAGGCCATCGAGCTCCGCACTCGCGGGCTCGTGACCGGACTCTTCGCGGGCGAGTATCGCTCGGTGTTCCGGGGGCAGGGCATGGAGTTCGCCGAAGTACGTGCGTATCAGCATGGCGACGACTTCCGCGCGATCGACTGGAATGTGTCCGCCCGCCTCGGCACACCCTACGTCAAGACCTTCACGGAGGAGCGCGAGCTCACGCTCATGCTGGTCGTGGACCAGTCAGGCTCCACGCGCTTCGGCTCGCCGGCGACCAAGGCGGGACTCGCCGTCGAAGTCGCCTCGGTGCTGGCGCTGGCGGCGGCGTATCACAATGACCGGGTCGGCGCGCTGCTCTTCGCGGACACCGTCGAGCGGGTGATTCCGCCGGCCAAAGGCCGGAAGCACGCGCTGCGCGTCATTCGGGACCTCGTCGCCTTTGAGCCGGCCGGACGGCGGACCAATCTGTCCGCGAGCCTGCTGTACACCGCCGAGTTGCTCAAGCACCGGAGCATTGTCGTGGTGCTCTCGGATTTTCTGGCGAAGGACTGGGAGCAGCCGCTCAGACGCCTCGCCGCCCGACACGAGGTCGTCGCGATTACGGTGGAGGATGGCCGGGAGCGGGAGCTGCCGGACGCGGGGTGGATCGAGCTTGCCGACGCGGAATCGGGTGAACGCACACTCGTCGATTCCGGCAATCGCCGGGTCCGCGCGCGGATCGCGCTGGCCGCCTCGAAGCGACGCGAAGAACGGGCGCGTGCGCTCGCCTCCGCCGGTGTCGACCAGGTCGTGCTCAGCACCGATGTGAACTACGCCCTTCCGCTGCGCCGGGCCTTTGCCGCCCGTGCGCGCCGTCTCCATCGCGCATGATCGCCGTGCTGCTGCTGCAACTCTCGCAGGGAAAGCTGCCAACGGTCGGCGACACGATCTGGCTCACGCGCAGAATTCGTATCGCGTCGGGGCAGAACGTCCGAGCCGGCGTCTGGGCGCCGTCGGGCGCCGTGGAGCTCCTGGGGCGCGCGGAGGTGACGAGGAACGGCAACGAGGTGGCGATTCGCTACCCCGCGGTCGCGTGGGAACCGGGAGAGCATGCACTCGATGTCCCCGGACCCGTCGTGCTCTCCGCGGATGGACACGTCGACTCCCTCCCGCCGGAACACATCACCATCCGCGTCGGAAGCGTGCTTCCCCCGGCACCAGCCGAATCGGTGATCAGTGCCCAGCCGCAGGCGGGCGTCGTCCGCATGCGTGAAGTGAGCGCACGTCCGCTGCTCATCCTCTGGACCCTCGCGGGGATTCTGGTGCTACCGATCGCGCTGTTGCGACGGAGACGTGGGCCGAAAACTCCCGTTCGGCCGGATCATCCGGACCTTGCGCCACCGGTCGAGAGCTGGGCCCATTCCGGTGAAACTCGCGCGGTGACCGCACTCGCGGCGACGCGACTCCGCGAGGCACTTGCGGCCGGCGCTCCTTCGGCGCTTCCAGGCCTCGATTCGGCCGCCTGTCTCGCGGCCGTGAGTGCCACGCGTCCCGACTGGCCCCTCGATCGCATCGCCGATATGCTCGGCCGCCTCGACCAGGCACGATTCGCGCTGACCAGCAGCGCGGATGCGCCGGCGCTTTTCGCCGAGTCGGACGCGCTCACGCGTGAGCTGCTCGAACACCGGGCGCTGGTCGCGGCTGCTCCCGAGGCCGTGCAGGCCGCTGCCACGCCATGAATTTCGCCCGCCCCTGGTTTCTGCTTCTGCTCTTGCTGCCGGTGATCGTCTGGCAGATCCGTCGGCGGCGTCCCCGACCTGGCGCGACGTTCAGCGATGTCTCGTTGCTCGAGGATGTGCGGCGCTCGAACTGGCTGGTACGGATTCCGCCGCTGCTGCGTTACCTCGCGCTCTTCGTCTGGATCATCGGGGCCGCGGGTTTCCGGGTCGGCGGCTCCACGGTCGAGGTGAAGCAGGAGGGGATCGCGATTGTCATCGCGATCGATCTCTCGAGCAGCATGCTGGCGGAGGATTTCGCGCCGTCGAACCGGATGGAAGTCGCGAAGGCGCAGGCGATCGCATTTATACGTGGCCGGGCCGCCGATCGTATCGGGATCGTCGCCTTTGCCGGTGAAGCCATGACGCAGGTGCCGATCACCGTCGATTATCCGGTGCTCGAGCGGGCCGTGATGGACCTGCGGATCGGAATGCTCGAAGATGGTACCGCCATCGGAACCGGTCTCGCCACCGCGGTCAATCGGCTGCGCCACGCGCCGGGCAAATCGAAGGTCGTGCTGCTGCTCACCGACGGCGTCAACAACCGCGGCACGATCGATCCCCGCACCGCCGCGGCCGCCGCCGCCGCACTCGGCGTCAAGGTCTACACCATCGGCGTCGGCACCGATGGTGAAGCGCCGATTCCCACCGGCCGCGGCGCCACCGGTTTCCGCTACGAGATGCTGCCGGTGACGATCGACGAGGATCTGCTTCGCGAGATCGCCGGCACGACGGGCGGCCGCTACTTCCGCGCGAAGGACAGCGAGGCGCTCGCCCGCATCTTCAAGCAGATCGATGGGCTCGAGAAGACGCCGATCCAGGTGACCCGCTACATCCGCTACGAAGAACTGACCCGGCCGCTCGTCATTGCCGGCCTCGTCCTGCTGCTGTTCGAGCTGCTCCTCGGCGGCACCCTCGTGGTGCGCGTGCCATGAGTTTCGACAATCCCCTTCTCCTCATTCTGGCGCCGGTCCTGGCCCTCGTCGTGGGCATGCTCGCCTGGATGGCCCGCGGCCGGCGGATCGCCAGAGCTAGCGCGTGGTCTCCCGAAACCGCGGCACTCGCGCGTCGCGGCGGCCGATGGGGGCCGATCGTGCTCGCACTCGCGGCGCTTGCAGCCGGCGTGGCACTCGCTGGTCCGCGTGGCGGGCGGACGGAGGTGCGCACTCAGGTGCGCGCGCTCAATCTGGTGCTCGCCATGGACATCAGCCGCTCGATGCTCGCGGAGGACGTTCAGCCGAGCCGGCTGGCCCGGGCCATCCGGGAGTCGCGTCGGCTGGTGCAGGACCTGAACGGCGACCGGCTGGGCATGATCGCCTTCGCGGGGCGGAGTTACATCCTGACGCCGCTCACGGTGGACGGCGGCGCGGTCTCCCTTTTTCTCGACGGACTCTCCCCCGATCTCGCGAGCCAGGGAGGCACCGGGCTCGGCGCAGCACTTGCGCAGGGCGCGCAACTCCTCGGTGACGCGGGTGCGGCCGATCGCGTGCTGGTGATCTTCACCGACGGAGAGACCCATGATTCACTCGCCGAGACGCTGGCGCAGGCGCGGGCGCTCAAAGCGCAGGGCATCCGTCTCATTCTGGTCGCGGAAGGCGAAGCGCGGCCGTCGCGGATACCAGTACGGGACAGTGCCGGCGGATTCATTGAGTTTCAGCAGGACGAGGCGGGGCATACCATCGAGACGCTGCGGCGTGACGATATTCTCCAGGCCGTCGCCGACGGCGCCGAGGGCGCGCTGGTGCCGGCCGGCCTCGCGGACCAGGCCGGCGCGGTACGAGATCTCGTCGCCGCCTACAAGCGGAGCCCCACGACCGAGAGCAACACTGCGGATCTGCTGCCCCTCGGCTGGATCCCGCTGCTCATCGCCGCGGCACTGCTGCTCACGCAGACGCTGCTGCGCCGGACCGCCGCGCTGGTCGGCATCACGTTCTGTGTGTTGTCGTCCCGGGCGAGTGCACAACGCCCGTCCGCGGGGGAGCGGGCACTTGCAGCCGGCAAAGCGAAGGAAGCCGCTGCCGCGTTCCTGCGGGATGTGGGCCGAGGCCGCTCGGATACCGCGTTCTACAACGCCGGCACTGCCGCGCTGGTCGCCGGACAACTGACCGATGCCCGCCGGGATCTTACCGAGGCGGCCAAGTCGCTCGACCCTGAGCTTCGATATCGTGCGCTGTACAATCTCGGCGTGGTTGCACTGCGCGGTGCGTCGGGAGACAGCGCGCATCGGCCCGAGATGCTCGATGAAGCGGCTGCCCGCCTCCAGGAGGCGCTGATGCTCGAACCGGGCTCGGCGCGCGCGAAATGGAATCTGGAGCTCGCCAGGCGGCATCGTCCCCCGCCGCCGCCGAAGAATGGCGGAGGTGGCGCTTCACCCCCTCCGCCGTCGGGGGGGAAACAGCCGCAGGGCTCCGGCGGACAGGGACCGAGCAGTCTCTCGCAGGGTGAGGCCGACCAGATTCTCGGATCGGTGGACCGTGAAGAACGGAATACCCGCATCAAGCATATGGGTCAGTCGAGGAGCACCCAGACCGTGGTGAAGGACTGGTGAGGTTCCTGCTCCTGCTGGCGCTGCTTCAGCAGCCGGCACCGCCGGAGGTGACGACGACCGTCGATCGTGATCATGTCACGACCGGCGAAGAAATCGTCTTCTCGATCCGCGTGAGCAGCACGCTCTCGGACCCGGTGCGCATCAACCTGCCGGCGCTTGCCGGTCTCGAAGTCACCGCCCGGTCCGAGCGCACGGAGGTGTCGGTGGCTCCGAATGCTCCGCGCGTCACAGTGCTGGAGCTGCATCTCCGCGCCCTCGCGCAGGGTCACTGGAAACTGGGCCCCATCCAGATCCGCCAGGGGACGAGCGTCGTGCAGGGCGATCCCATCGAAATCGTGGTCGAGCAGGGTGGCGGAGGGATTTCGACTGCGCTCACCGCGCGCGTGCGGAAGATTCTCGAGCGCGCGCCGCCCCCCGGCACAGATGGCAAGGTTGGTCTTACGCTTATTCTCTCCACCCAGAGTGCGATGGTGGGCGAGCAGGTGGATGTGCTCACCGCCGCCTGGTTTCCCCGCGACCTCCGCTTGCAGCTGCGGCGTCCCCCGACCGTGGAAGCGCCCCGCATCGAGGGCGTGTGGAGTTACCCGCAGCCGGTGCCGACTGGAATTGCGGAGAGCCGCCTGGTCTCGGGTCGCTGGTACGATCTCTTCATCCTGCATCAGATCGTCTTTCCACTTTCTCCGGGACGCGTGAAGGTCGAGCCGGCCACGCTCCATTACAGTGTGCCGGTCGCGTTTCAGTTCTTCAGTCAGGAGGAGCGGTACTCGCTCGAGAGCGGTGCCGCAACGCTCCAGGTGAATCCCCTGCCGGATGCCGGCCGGCCAGCCAGCTTCACCGGTGCGATCGGGCATGGGCTCCAGTTTACGCGGCGCGTGACGCCGGCAGCCGGCAAGGTCGGCGAGCCGTTCACGGTCGAGATGACACTGTCGGGCGAAGGGAATGTGTCCCTCTGGCCCGCGCCGGATATCCAATGGCCGCCGGGCACGCGCGCCTACCCCGACCGTACCGATGAACGACTCAGTCCGACCGACGGCGTGATGTCGGGGACCAAGAGCTTCCGCTATCTGCTCGTGGCGGATTCCGCCGGCAGCATGATTCTGCCCACCGTCACCTACGACATCTTCGATCCCGCCACATTGAATTACGCCGTGCTGCGCGTCCCCGGAATCTCGGTGCCCGTCGCGCGGAGCGGAGAGGGTTCTGCCGCGCGCGTGAGCCCGCCCCCGCTCATGCCGGGAAATCGAGTCGACCCGGCGTGGAGCGTCATGCACACGGTCCCGCGTGCGCTGATGGCGATATTGCTTCTGCTCCCGCCGGTGATTCTGCTGCTGCGCCTCATCAGGTGGCGCCCGGCGGTCCGCGTCGCTCGGCCGGTCATTCTCGGTGGGCTTGCCGGCGCGGAACGCGCGCTCGACGCCCAGCTCGCACGCCTGTCACCCGGGACCGTGGCGACTTCGGGCCTTCCTCTCGCTCGCGCCTTGCGGCTGGCGGGACTCGACCCGGCGCTCGCGGAGGAATTCGCCGCCACTCGCGATTCGCTGCGCGCGGCGCGTTTCGCGCCCGACGCCGTCGAGAGTTCCTCCTCGCTCCAGTCACGTGCGGAAGCGTTGCTGCGGAGACTGGGTGACCAGGCCGCACCCGCGCGACGCTCCCGCCGGATCGTCGCGGGTGTGATCCTGCTGCTGGCGAGTGCTTTTTCGACGACCTGGTCGCAGGGCACGCCGGCAGAAGAGCTCTACAACGCTGGAGCCTTCCGCGCGGCGGCCGATGCCTTTGCGGCGCGGGCCCGTCTTGCGCCGGCCGTCTCCGCCCACTGGTACAATTTCGGCGCGACCCAATTCCGGCTTGGTGATGACGGCGCCGCACTCGCCGCGTGGACGGTGGCCCATCGCCTGGCGCCCCGGCAGCGCAACATCATTCGCGCGCTCGAACTCGCTCCGCCCGCCGATGAAGTCTCCGCCCATCGGCTCTGGACCGCGCCGGTTACACCCGAGGAGCTCGCTTCGCTCGGCGTCCTCTGCTGGATCGTCGGCTGGGGTGGCATCGTCTGGACCCGCGGCATCCGGGGCCGGTGGTCCGTGCTGCTCACGGCCTCGCTGCTGCTCGGCGCGGCTGCGATGGGTCTCGCCCTCTTCTACCGGCGGCAGCTCGCGGTCACCCGCGTCGAGACTCCATTGCGCATCTCTCCCCACGAGCGCGCCCCACAGATCGTCGCCGTGCCCGGCTCCAGCGTGCTCCTGGTGCGGGCGCGCCGTGGCGAGTGGTTTCTGGTCGACGATCCCGAGGGCAGGGAGGGCTGGATCGAGCGAGCCGGCATTGTGATCATGAGCAATCAGCAGTGAGCTCGTGAGCCGTCGAGTCGCACGGCCTTCAATATCCATCCTCTCCCCACCACATTCCCGCCCATGCCTCGTCGAATCGCCATCCTCCCGGACGCTGTCGCGGACCAGATCGCGGCGGGTGAAGTCGTGGAGCGGCCGGCCTCCGTGGTGAAGGAGCTGGCCGAGAATGCCATCGACGCCGGTGCGCGCCACGTGCGGATCGAAATCGAGTCGGGCGGAAAGACGCTCGTGGAGATCAGCGATGACGGATGGGGCATGGGCCGAGAAGATGCGATTCTCGCACTCGACCGCCACGCCACGAGCAAGATCCGGAGCGCCGCCGATCTCGTCGGCGTGCGCACCTTCGGCTTCCGGGGTGAGGCACTCCCGGCCATCGCATCGGTGTCCCGGATGACGCTGACTACTGCGGAGGCGGAAGGGGAGGGAACCGAAATTGGCATTGCCGGTGGGCGCATCGATCGCGTCGCCACCGTCGCCAGGCAGCCGGGGACGACGGTAAGTGTCCGCGGGCTCTTCTTCAACACGCCCGCGCGCCGCAAATTTCTTCGCTCCGTCGCGAGCGAGCTGCGCGCGACGCACGATACCGTCGTCACGCTGGCACTCGCGCACCCGGACGCAGGGTTCGAATTTATCGCCGATCAGCAGCTCCGTCTGCACGTGCCGGCGGGACAGGATCTGGCGACTCGACTCGCCGAAGTGTGGGGCGCCGATCTCGCGGGTACTCTTGTCACCGTGAATTACGCGGTCGGCGCGTTCCGGATCACCGGTTTCATTCAGCGTCCCGCGGATGCTCGCCCCACCGGCCGTCGCACCGCGCTCTTCATCAATGGACGGCCCTTCAAGGACGCCTTTCTCCTACGGGCCGCCGAGGCAGGGTACCGGTCGGCGATCCACCCTGGCGATCGGCCGTCACTCTACTTCAACATTGATGTGGCGAACGAAGACGTGGACGTGAACGTCCACCCCGCGAAGCTCGAGGTCCGCTTCCGGGATCGTATCGGAGTAGAGCGCGTCGTCGAGGAAGCGGTGCGCGACGCGCTGGGACGCACCGCCGCCGCGGCATCCGTCGGCGCCTGGCGTCCGCTTCCCCAGGCACCGGGGTTCGTTCCCGAGCAGCGCTCGGGCATCGATGGGCTCGACCTGCTCGGTGAGACGTGGCCGACCGCCGTCTCGAACGCCGCGCCGCCGGAGACGGCTCCAGCGTCGGCTCCGCCGGAACGACGGGAGGTCGTCTCGAGCGAAACGCCGTTGATGCAGCTCTTCAATACCTACATCGTGTACGAGGCGCCGGAGGGCCTGGTAATAGTGGACCAGCACTCCGCCCACGAGCGCACCCTTTACGAGGAAGTGATGACCCGGCTCACTGGTCCGGGAATTCCCGCGCAGCGGCTCCTGCTTCCGCTCACCGTCGACCTGACGGACGAGGAGATCGATGCGGTCGAGTCTCATGGCGAATCGCTCCGGCAGGTCGGCTACGAGGTCGAACCCTTCGGCGGACGCACGGTAGTCGTACACACCGTCCCCAATCCGCACCCTCGCTTCGACGCAGGACGGTGCTTCCGGGAAATGGTCGCCGACCTCGCGCGCGGTAGATTTGGTGGCTGGGCCAACGCGGTCGAGCGCTTCGCCGCGACGTGGGCCTGTCGCGCCGCCATCAAGGGCGGTGAGCCACTCGGCGATCAGGAGATGCGCGTGCTGCTCGGCCGACTCTTCGCCACCACGCTGCCCGCGCACGACGTGCACGGCCGTGCGACGATCGTACAGTTGCCCCGCGAGGAGCTGGAGCGCCGCTTTGGCCGGCGCTAGAATCCCCGTACTTGTCGGTCCCACCGGCATCGGCAAGACGGCCGTCGCCCTGGCGCTTGCCGCGCATTGGCCGATCGAAGTAGTCTCGGCGGACTCGCGGCAGGTATATCGCCGGCTGGATATCGCGACCGCGAAACCCTCCCGGCGGGGACTCGCGCGGGTACCGCATCATGGACTCGATCAGGTCGAGCCCGGAGAGCGCTACAGCGCCGGGCGTTTTGCGCGCGACGCGCCGATCTGGATCTCCACGATCCGCCTTCGCGAGCGCATGCCGGTCATCGTCGGCGGCACCGGCCTGTACATCCGCGCACTTACCGAAGGGCTGTTCGCGGAGCCGCCACTCGACGCCGAGCGGCGTCGGGCCATAGAGCGCTGGAGCAGCACGCTCGAAGCGCTCGAGCTGGTGCGCTGGGCGGGACGTCTGGATCCCGGCTTCCAGGGAGGCGGCCGCCAGCGGGCGGCGCGCGCCATCGAAGTGGCACTGCTCACGGGTCAGGCGCTCACCCACTGGCAGCAGCAGGCGCGCGCGAACGGAATCATTGAACCGTGGTATGTGGTGCTGACCGCGCCCCGTCCCGTCATTCATCAGCGTATTCTTCAGCGCGCCGAAGAAATGGTCCGTCGCGGGCTCATCGAGGAGGTCGCGGCCGTATTGTCGGAAGGTCACGCGGCGGAGTCACCGGGGCTCGATGCTATCGGCGTCCGGGAGGCCGTGGAATATCTTCACGGCCAGCGGACCCGGGAGAGCGTCGCCGAGGCGATTGCCATCAGCACGAGGCAGTACGCCAAGCGGCAGCAGACCTGGTTCCGGCACCAGCTCGAGGGACCGGTGCTGACGCTCGATGCGACGCGCCCGCCCGAGGTCCTGGCCGCCGAGATCGCCGAGGCCTGGGCGGCGGCGGAATCACGATTAAAGACTGGGGAAAGCTGAGAGCCATGGCGGATTCGATCGCGGAACTGTCGGATGCGGCGCAGCACGGAAACCTGGCGCGCGTGGTGGCGCTGCTCGATGCCCAGCCGGGCTTCCTCAACATGCCCGACAGCGAGGGATGGACGGCCTTGCACCTGGCGAGCTACTTCGGGCGGGAGGACGTCGCCCGCACCCTCCTCGAGCGCGGGGCGGAGGTGCACTTCTCTTCGCTGAATACCATGCGCAACCAGCCGATGCATGCGGCGGCCGCCGGTCGCCACGCCGGGATCGTCGCGCTGATCCTGGATGCGGGCGGAGACCCCAACGCGCGACAGGTCGGAGGGTGGACACCGCTCCACGCCGCCGCGCAGAACGGGCAGCGCGAGCTGGTCGAGTTGCTGCTGGCCCGCGGTGCGGACGCCAGTCTCCTGAGCGAGAGCGGCATGACCCCATTCGCTCTGGCCGAGGAAAGAAATCATCACAATGTGGCCGCGTTGCTGCGTACGGAGGCCGTGTGAAGATCGGCATTACCTGCTATCCGACCTACGGTGGCTCCGGCGCGGTCGCCACCGAGCTCGGCATCGACCTGGCCCGCCGCGGGCACGAGGTGCATTTCATCACCTATGCCTCGCCGTTCCGGCTCCGAGGGTACACCGACCGGGTCTACTTCCACGAGGTCGAGACCCGGATGGGGCGGTACCCGCTCTTCGATCATTATCCGTACACGCTGGCGCTTGCCTCCAAGCAGCACGAGGTGGCGCTCCGCGAGAAGCTCGACATCCTGCACGTGCACTACGCCATCCCGCACGCGACGACCGCCTGGCTCGCCCGTGAAATGCTGCGCGGCCAGATTCCGCTCAAGGTGATCACTACCCTCCACGGCACCGACATCACGCTCGTGGGCCAGGAATCGAGTTTCTACGCCATCACCAAGTTTTCCATCGAACGTTCCGACGAAGTGACGGCCGTCTCCGCCTTTCTCAAGGATGAGACCTACCGGGCGTTCGGCTGCGTCAGCTGTGACTTGCGCGTGATCCCGAATTTCGTGAACCTGCAGGAGTATGCGCCGTCCGCGAGCCCCGAACGCGAGCTTGCGCCCGCCGGGCACAAGATCATCAGCCACATCTCCAACTTCCGCGAAGTGAAACGGGTGAAGGATGTCGTGCGCGTGTTCGCGCGCATCCGCCGGGCGATGCCCGCGACGCTGCTCATGATCGGGGACGGACCCGAGCGCGTGGACGCCGAGAAGGAAGCCGCCGACCTCGGCGTCGCCGAGGACGTGCGATTCCTCGGCCGCCTCGATCGGGTCGCGAGCCTCCTGCAGGCCACCGATCTCTTCCTGCTTCCCTCGCAGACGGAGTCCTTCGGGCTGGCCGCACTCGAGGCCATGGCCTGCGGCTCGCCAGTGGTGGCTTCGCGCGCGGGCGGCCTGCCCGAGGTAATCGAAGACGGCGTCAGCGGCATTCTCGAGCCGGTGGGGTCGGTCGAGGCGATGGGACGCCGAGCCGTCGAGCTGCTGCGGGATCCGGTCGCGTATCGAGCGATGGCGGATGCCGCCGTTGCCGTGGCGCGCACCTTCTCCACCGATCGTATCGTCCCCATGTACGAAGACCTCTACCGGGAGACGCTGGGCTGACATGGATCTCATCGCGATGGGCAAGGCGGTCGTGCTGGGCCTGGTGGAAGGCATCACGGAATTTATTCCGGTCTCCTCGACCGGACACCTCATCGTCGTCGGCGACTGGCTGCATGTCTCCGGGGAGAGCGCCAAGACCTTCGAGATCTTCATCCAGCTCGGCGCCATTCTCGCCGTCGTCTGGATCTATCGCCGGGAATTTCTCGCCCTCGCGCACGGCGCTGCGAATGATCGCACCAGCCAGCGGCTCATCGCGGACCTGGCGCTCGCCTTTCTTCCGGCTGCGATCGTCGGCGTGCTCGCGCACAAATGGATCAAGGCGCACCTGTTCAGCCCGCTCACCGTGGCCGGCGCGCTCATCGTCGGCGGGATCGCGATCCTCCTGATTGAAAAACTCGCTCCGCGTCCCACGGTCGGCCGCATCGACGACGTCAAGGGACGCACCGCCCTCGGCGTCGGGCTCGCGCAGGTCCTCTCACTCTTTCCCGGCGTCTCCCGCTCCGGCGCGACGATCATGGGCGGATATCTGCTCGGCCTCGACCGACCGGTCGCAACTCAGTTCTCGTTCTATCTGGCGGTACCCGTCATGTTCGCCGCGACGCTCTTCGATCTCGCCGGCAGCTGGCGCTCGCTCAGCGCAGCGGATCTGCCGGTCTTTACGGTAGGCTTCATCGTAGCTTTTCTCAGCTCGCTCGTCGTCGTACGGGCATTTCTGCGCTACGTCTCCCATCGCGATTTCACCGCCTTTGCCTGGTATCGCATCGCCTTTGGCCTGCTCGTGCTTGGACTCTATTTCGGCCGCGCGCGCGGATGACCCTGGC
Organism: Gemmatimonadota bacterium; assembly: GCA_040002695.1. Lineage (GTDB taxonomy): Bacteria > Gemmatimonadota > Gemmatimonadetes > Gemmatimonadales > GWC2-71-9 > JBDUEA01. The sequence continues at coordinate 13,275 of JBDUEA010000049.1, forward strand.
GTTTCAATGAACGTCATCCGGTATGCGAGCGTCGGGTCGACACTCGATCTCATGCACCAGATGGCCGCCGCTGGTGCGGCGCACGGCACGACGATCGTGGCTGAAGAGCAGAGTGCCGGCAGGGGCGCACGGGGAAATCTCTGGCATTCGCCGCCCGGTGGGCTCTGGCTCAGTCGGCTGATCCGTCCTCGCAATGCACTGGGCGTCGAGGTGCTGAGCCTCCGCGTGGGTCTCGCGCTCGCGCGGGGGCTGGAGGGGATCGCCGGACTTCCACCGGTGCAGCTCAAGTGGCCCAATGATGTGCTGCTGGAAGGAAAAAAAGTGGCCGGCATCCTCTGTGAGGCGCGATGGCAGGGACAGGTGCCGGGCTGGGTTGCGATCGGTCTTGGCGTGAATGTGTGTAACGTGCTTCCCGCCGAAGTGATGAACGTGGCCGCCCGCCTCGCGGACGCTGCGCCGGGGATCACGCCGGATGATGTGCTGACCCCGCTGCTCTCCACGCTGGATGCGATGGAGCTCGATCAGCAGGCGCTCACTCCGGAAGAACTGCTCGAGTTCGGGCGACGGGACTGGTTGCGGGGCAGGGCGCTTCGGGCCCCGCTCGAGGGGACAGCCCTGGGACTCGCGCCCGACGGCGCGCTCCATGTGCGACTGGCCGATGGCGTCGTCTCGGCAGCGCGATCGGGTCACGTGGTACTGGCTTCGTAGCTCATTCGTGCGCTACTCCCCTTCACCTTCGCGCGTGAACACGATGCTGCTGACCGTCGACATCGGAAACACCGAAATCACCGTCGGGCTCTTTCAGGGGGAGGAGTTGTCGGCGCACTGGCGGATGACCACGAATCCGGATCGTACGCCGGATGAATGGGGCAGCGCACTCGGCGCCTTTCTCCTGCAGGCAGGACACTCTCCGAATGAGGTGCGCGCCACCGTCCTCGCCTCCGTGGCGCCGGGGGTGACCGAGAGCGTCACGACGGGCATCCGGGAGTTTACCGCGTCCCGCGTCACCGTCATCGATGCCCGCTCCGAACTGCCGATTGTACTGGATGTCGACGAGCCGCTGTCGGTCGGTGCCGATCGCATCGTCAATACCCTCGCAGCAATCGAGCTCTACCACATGGACACGCTCGTGGTGGACTTCGGCACTGCGACGACGTTCGACTGCATTACCTCCGATGGTCGCTTCATCGGCGGCGTCATCATGCCGGGACTGCGTACCTCGGCGGATCAGCTGACCCGCCGCGCCGCCAAGCTTCCGGCAACCGAGCTGCGCCCGCCGGAGCATGTCATCGGCCGGCGCACAGAGGAGTGCATCCGGGCCGGTGTGCTCTACGGCGCCGCGGATGCTGTCGATGGTATCGTCCGGCGGATCGGACGCGAGTGGCCCGGCGGCCGGACGCCGAAGGTGGTGGCCACCGGCGGACTCGCCGGTTCGGTGGCGCCACTGACGCAGACCATCGATACCGTGAATCCCGATCTCACCCTGCACGGCCTCCGCATTGCCGCGAGACATCTCAAGCTCACATGGTAGGCGCTCAATCCTCGGGCGCCCGTCGGCTCGGGTATCGGCTCTTCGGATCACGTTTCCCTTACCTTCTCCATCTGCGCCCCGCGGAATGGCCGATCATGGCCGCGCACACCGCCCTCGGCTACCTGCTAGCTGTCGGCGTGAGCGATGCCGCGCGCGGCCAGTCGATCGGGCCCGCGCTCGCCGGGATCGCACTCTGGGTGGTCTGTCTCAACGGTGGCACGCTCGCGCTCAATTCCGCCTTCGATCGCGACGAGGGAGACATCGGCTACCTCAAGTCTCCGCCGCCGGTGCCGGCACACCTGGCCGCCTTTGCATTCGTGCTGCTGGCCGCAGGACTCGCGCTCGCGACGCGGCTTCCGCGCGGCTTTCTCGCGGCGTATGCCATTTGTCTCGTGCTCTCCCTGCTCTACTCAGTGCCTCCGCTTCGGCTCAAGGCGGTGGCCGGTGCGGACTGGCTGATCAACATGTGGGGATTCGGCACGCTCACGCCGTACGCAGGGTTTGCGGTCACCGGTGTCACACCCGAGCCGTTTCAGAGGATGGTGCTGTTCGCCTTCTGTCCCCTGTTCGCGGCACTGTATCCACTCACCCAGATCTACCAGTTCGAGGAAGACCGGCAGCGCGGCGATCGAACCCTCGCGCTGATACTCGGCATCCGGCGAAGTCTGCTCATTGCGGTGGCTGCGGCCTCATTCGCCTATGGCGTCTTCTTCGCCGCCGGCCTGCGTGCTGGTTGGCGCATGCATGGAACCGACCTGGTGCGCTGGGCAGGGCTGGTCTTTTCGTTGCTGGTCTGGGCGCGGGTCCTCGTTCCGTGGCTGCTCTCCTGTGAAACGATGACCGATGCGGAGCACCAGCGGGGGATGTATCGCGGGCTCGCCGCATGGGCGGTGACGGATATCGTCGTGATCCTGGCCTGGGCGACATGACGGAGCGCGCGAGGGGTTGGCTGGAGCGCCGACGCCAAGGTATTATGAGTTTGGAGTTTGGGCTTCAGTGCCTGCAGCCACCGGCCCCGGCCCCGGCTGACTGACATCTTCCAGCGCATCTTCAAGGGAGCAACGCATGAGCGCAGTCGTTCAGGCCCACGCCGGCTCTGATCAGACCGATGTCCCCTCGATCGTTCGCGGTGCCGTGAAGCTCGGCCTGTTCGAATCCGTCATCGTGCTGCTCTTTTCGCTCGTCTCGCGCCACCTCAATGGTCTTGTCGAGGTCACCCTCGAGTCGGTGATTCTCGCGATCGGCGTCATCGGCGTCATCGCGTTGCCGGGACTCTGGACTCGCGCCCGCACCATCGAAGGGATCGCCGGCGCCGCTGGCATCGGGCTCGCAGCGGCGTGGATCTTCTTGCTCGTCGACGTCGCCATCCTGCAGCCGATCGGTACGTACACCCACCGCTGGCTCGACATCGGTGGTGGCGCCAACTGGTGGTATCACCCGGTGTGGTGGATGACGGGCACGTTCATGTCGTGGATGGGCGCCTGGGTGCTGGCGGGGCAGACCGCCTCGCGAGGAGAGCCTTCGGTGCCGATGCTCGTCGGCCTGGTGGCGGTCTTCGACGTGGTGTTCGCGGCCATCGCGGTCGTGGTGCACGTGCCTCACGCCGGCTGGACCGTGGGGACCTTCGGCGTGGCCGTGCTTCCCGCGCTTGCGCTGTCAATGATCGTGACGCAGCTGGGAGCGCGGCGCCGGTAAGCCATGCGATGGCTGCGACTGGTACTCCGGATTTTCGGTTGGCTGCTCACGCCGTTGGTCGCGTGGGCAGCTTCGTTTTGTGGTGCCGCGCTGGCATTCTGGATCGCGCGGAGCATCGATTCTCCGGATAACGCGATCTACATGAGCATCGCCGCCGCCGTGATCACTGGGTTCGGCGTGCTCCTGCTCTGGATGCGACTGCTGCGCCGTTCACCGCGCCTTCGTCATACGCTTCACGTCACGCGCGAGGGCATTCCCGTGCCCGACGCGCTGCTCGCCGCCCCCGAGACGCCCCCGGAGCCACAGGGCACGTCGTGAGATGCTTCTCCACCGGCGTCGCGCTGCTGGCGCTCCTCGCTTGCGGAGGTGACGTGAAGCCGCCCGCCGATCCGGCCACCGCAATCGCTCGGCACGACTCGATCACCCCCTCAAACCCAGACTCGCTCGCACTCACCACCGCTCGCGGATTCCAGGTCTGGTTCACGGCCGCTCGTCCGGATCACGATGTATCCGGCCATGCGTGTGCCGAACGCGCCCTTGAAATCCGTCACGCCGGGCGCCGGGTGCCCGTACCGCTGCTCTACACCGCCTCCGCCCCTCGCGAGCTCGATGACTCCACGATCCGCGCCGAGCTCTGGCTGCATTGTGCGGCAGGCGACAGTTATCGGGTTGACCTTCGAACTGGTCATCCGACCCCGATCCGTCCGTGAGCAGATTCGCCAGTCTCCCGCTTCTGGTCTGCCTCCTTTCAACTCGGCTCGTGGCGCAGTCTCCAGGGTTCGAGGTCGGGCACTTCTTCGATGATCCCGGCCGCACCGTCTACCGCCTGGGCTTCAGTCGCGCGCTCACAGGCCCGATCGGCACCACCATATACGGAACCGTGCTGCACGGCGGGGCGGGCACCGGAAATTTTTACGGCGCCGGTCTCGATCTCTCGGCATTTCGCGGGGGACGTCCAGGCGTTTATCTCATCGCTGGTGGCGCGGTCGGTATCGCACCGGGTTACGACAAGCCGCTGTGGAATTCCTGGTCCTTCGGTGGCGGTTACGAACTGATGCCGCTGTCGCGCGTCTCGCTGGGCATCGAGGGGAGATATCGAATTCTCAATCCCGGCGTGCACGATGGCCTCGAGCTTTCACTGCGCGTGGCACTCTTGCCGCACGCCCGCGCGAGCGGACCGCCGCCGGTCGCAGCACCGCACGAGCTCACGCCCGCGGATGTTCCCGCTCCGGCCGACACCCGGCACACGCTCGAGAAGGCGGGGGAGGGGGACAATCGAAGCGTGGTCATCCAGGGCATCGTGCGGACCGCGACCGATGTGATGGGCACGCCGTACCGCTGGGGCGGCAATGATGCCGATGGATTCGACTGTTCCGGTCTCATCCGCTACGCCTTCGGACAGCACGGCATCACGCTGCCTCGGCGCAGCGCCGAGCAGGCCCTCGAGGGTGATGCCGTCGGCAGGGAGCTCGGAGCCCTTCTTCCGGGAGACATCCTCACGTTTTCGAACCGGCCGGGCCACATCACCCACGTCGGCCTCTACGTGGGCGACGGCAAGTTCATCCACAGCGCCACCGGCGGCGTCCGCCTAAGCACCCTCTCCGCGGATGATGTCTATGGGAAGTGGTGGTGGAAACGATGGGTGGGCGCGAGGAGAATCGTGAAGTAGTGAGCACCGCGGCAGCGCAAAAGGCGAAGGCCGTGAGCCAGGGAAAGTCCCCACTCACGGCCTTCGCCTTTCCCAACCCCTAACCCCTAACCCCTAAAACCTGCCACCTACCACCTGCCACCTGCCACCTGCCACCTGCCACCTTCTGTCTCCCTACTTCTCATGCCCCATATGCATCCCCGCCATCGAACCCTGACTCGCGAGCGATGCGAGGTCCTTCTGGAAATCGCTGTCCTTGGGATCGATCGATGGCCACTTGCTGAGATCATCCGGGACGAAGAGCCCGGACATGTGGG
>JBDUEA010000050.1:0-18331 GCA_040002695.1 Gemmatimonadota bacterium
CGCCAACATGAGCCTCGGCGGCGGCGCGGATCCCGCGACCGACCAGGCCGTCACCGCTTCCATCAACTCGGGCGTCGTCTACTCGATCTCCGCGGGCAACAGCACCGCGAATGCCTGCACCCAGTCCCCGGCGCGGGTGCCCACGGCCATCACGGTCATGGCCGCCCAGAAGAATGATCGTATCGCGTCGTTCTCGAACTTCGGCAACTGCTCCGACATCTTTGCGCCTGGTGTCAACATCACCGCGGGCTGGAACGGCAGCGACACTGACACGCTGACCATCAGCGGCACCTCGATGGCTGCACCGCACGTGACCGGCGTCGTCGCGCTCTATCTCGAAGCCAACCCCACCGCCACTCCGGCGCAGGTTGCCTCGGCGCTGGTCGCCAACGCGACGTCCGGCATCATCCGGAACGTCACCGGCGGCACCACGCTCCCCGGAACCGGCACGCCAAACAAGAATCTCTACATGGGCTTCATCACGGGTGGCGGTGGGGGTGGCAACCAGCCGCCGACCGCCAGCTTCACTACCTCGTGCGCGGCCCGGGTCTGTACCTTCAACGGCAGCGGCTCCACGGATGACGTGGGCGTCGTCAGCTACACCTGGAAGAACCAGGTCGGCACCACGCTCGGAACTGGCCAGATCTTCCACAAGACGTTCCCGGAGGGCGGGCTCAAGACCATCGTTCTCATCGTGACCGATGGCGGCGGGCTCACCGGTACCACCACGCAGCAGTTCACGCTGCCGTAAGCAGGCAGCGCCGTTTTCGCAGGCCGCACCGCCGGGTCCGTTCATCGGATCCGGCGGTTGCGTTTTGCCCGCGCGTGAGCCGGTAAGTCTCGTCTCCTGAATTGCTTGCCCCCATTTCTGGCGGGGGTTAGCTTACGGCCGTCTTCCTCCTCGGCGTCCGATTGCTGCTCAGCGAGCTCCTCACTACTGATCGTATCCGGGTCCCCCTCGAGGCAACCGAAAAGCACGGTGTGCTGCGTGAGCTCACCCGCCTCCTGGCTGACCGGTCCGGCGGGGACTTCGAGGCTATTCTCTCGGCCGTGCTCGAACGGGAAGATGTGCTGAGCACCGGCATCGGGTACGGCATCGCGATTCCCCATGCGAAATCGTCCACCGTGAGCGAGCTGAACCTCGTCTGCGGAAGTCAGCCGGCGGGCGTATCCTTCGATGCCCTCGATGGAGAGCCAGTCCGGCTCTTTTTCCTGCTGATAGGGCCCGATTCCGCGGCGGGGCAGCATGTGAAGGCGCTGAGCCGCATCGCCCGCATTGTACGGCGCGAGTCGGTTCGCGAAGAGTTACTCAAGGCGACCACCGCCGAGGAATTTCACCAGGTCATTCTGGACGCCGAAGGGCGCTGATCAATTCACTCATGACTTCTACAGTTTCTCGCCCGGAAGCGACATGACGGCAACGGCACTTCGCACGCACCGCTGCGGCAGTCTCTCGCGCGCCAACGTTGGCAGCACGGTTCGCCTTGGGGGCTGGGTGCACCGCGTGCGTGACCTGGGCGGCGTCATCTTCATCGATCTGCGCGACCGTGATGGCATAGTCCAGCTCTCATTCAATCCGTTATGGACGCCGCCAGAGGTGCTTGCCAGAGGCGCGGATGTCGGACAGGAGGCGGTAGCCCTGGTCACGGGAGTGGTGGAGCTTCGGCCCGATGGTGCCCGCGATTCGGCGCTCGCGACCAAGGACGTCGAAGTGCGGGTGACGGAGTTCCGGGTGGTCGGGCCCGCGGTGACGCCTTCGATTCCCGTGGCGCGGAAAGAGGGGGAGGAGCTTCCAGCGGAAGAGCTCCGGCTAAAGAATCGGGTGCTCGATCTCCGGCGGCCGGAGCTGCAGAAGAACATCATCATGCGTCATCGGCTGCTGCAGCGCTCGCGGCGGACGCTCAGCGATCTCGACTTCCTGGAAATCGAAACCCCGATCCTCACGAAACCCACACCTGAAGGCGCGCGCGACTACCTGGTGCCGAGCCGGGTGCATCCGGGAGAATTTTACGCGCTCCCGCAGTCGCCACAGATCTACAAGCAGCTGCTGATGGTCGCGGGGTATGATCGCTACTTCCAGCTCGCGCGTTGCTTCCGCGATGAAGACCTGCGGGCCGACCGTCAGCCCGAATTCACCCAGATCGATCTCGAGGCCTCATTCATTAGCGCCGACGACGTGCAGGACGTCGTGGAGCGCGTGCTCGTCGACCTCTGGGACGAGGGTGGGGTCAAGGTCGCGACGCCGTTCGTCCGCCTGACGCACAAGGCGGCGATGGAGCGCTTCGGAGTGGACAAGCCCGACCTCCGGCACGAAGGCCGTCTCGAATTGCAGGATCTCTCCGCTCTGGTCGGAGATGACGCAGCCGCTTTCGTCCTCGAAGCACGAACGAAGGGCGGACGCGTACGGGGAATCAGGGTACCCGGCGGCGCCGAGTTTTCCCGCAAGGATCTCGACGGTTTCGTGCAGCTTGCGAAGGATGCCAGGGCGGGTGGGCTGATCTGGGCCAAGCGTACTGCCGCCGGATGGGAAGGGCAGGGCGTCAAGGCGATCGGCGCCTCCGCGCTCGCGAAGCTCGACTGGGCAACTGGAGATCTGCTGCTGGCCGCGAGTGGTCATGATGTCGCGACCAGCGCCGCGCTGCATGCGGTGAGAACAGCGTCGATTCGCCGGCTCGGGCTCGCGCCGAACACCGCGCACGCCTTCTGCTGGATCGTGGATTTTCCACTCTTCGAGGTGGATCCGGACTCGGGCCAGCATGTGCCGGCGCACCATCCGTTCACCGCGCCCCATCCGGACGATGTAGCGTTCCTCGACAGCGATCCCGGCCGATGCCGCGCGCTCCACTACGATGCGGTGTATAACGGCAACGAACTCGGCAGCGGCTCGATTCGCATCACCGATCCCGCGGTGCAGCGGAGAATCTTTACCCTGCTTGGGATCCCCGACCCCGAAATCCGGCGCCGATTCGGATTTCTGCTCGAGGGACTCGCGGCCGGGGCGCCACCGCATGGCGGCTTCGCGCTCGGTTTCGACCGGATCGCCATGCTGCTTGCCGGGGCCACATCGCTTCGGGATGTCATCGCGTTTCCGAAAACCACCGCAGCCCGCGCCCTGTTCGAGGGTGCCCCGACCACGGTGAGCGAAGCTGATCTGCGCGCGCTGCACCTGGAATCGAAATCATAGCGGGATGTCGCACTTCTTCTGATCATGGATTCCGAATGGCCGACGATATTCAGCATCGCCTCTCGACCGAGGGCGCCGATCCGCTCCTGCTCGCGGGAGTGAACGACGCCAACCTCCTGGAGCTGCAACGGGCCCTGGGCATCCGTGTCTCCCTGCGTGGCGATGCGATCAGCCTCGGCGGCGCGACCGAACAGGTGGAGCGAGCCACCGCCGTCGTGCAGGCGATGCTCGAGCTCGCGCGGATGGGAGAGGCCGTGACGACCGATGACGTCGGCCGGTTCGTCGCCGAGGGACCGGGGTTCGAGCCCTCCACGCCGACGTCCGATCAGAAGATCGTGTTGCCCGGGCTTCGCCGGGTCATCGCGCCGAAGACCCAGGGGCAGCGGGATTACCTGCAGGCGATTTCGGCGCATGATATCGTAGTGGGCATCGGGCCCGCCGGCACCGGCAAGACTTATCTCGCGGTCGCCAAGGCGGTAGAAGCGCTGGCCCGCAAGCGAGTCAAGCGGATCATCCTTGCGCGTCCGGCCGTCGAGGCGGGCGAGTCGCTCGGATTTCTTCCCGGTGATCTCCAGGCGAAGGTGGACCCGTATCTCCGTCCGCTCTACGATGCGCTCGAAGACATGATGCCGCACGACCGGGTGCAGCGCGCGCTCGAAACCCGGACCATCGAAATCGCGCCGCTCGCGTACATGCGCGGCCGCACGCTCGCCGACGCCTTCATCATCCTCGACGAAGCGCAGAACGCCACCGGCGCCCAGATGAAGATGTTTCTCACCCGGCTCGGCGTGAACAGCCGGACCGTGGTCACTGGAGACAAGACGCAGATCGACCTGCCCAAGCGGGAAGACTCGGGGCTGATCCAGATCGAGCGGGTGCTCCCGGGCATCGAGGGCATCGCCTTCTGCTATCTCGACGAATCGGATGTCGTACGACACCGGCTGGTCCGCGAAATCATCCGCGCGTACGCGGAGGACCAGAACGGTTGAGTCAGGGTACCGGATCGCCGTCGGCTGCCGAACCCGACGCCAGCCCCAAGCCGACCGGGCGCCTGCGATCCCACGCTGCCCGCTGGGGACTGCTGGTATTCGTGGCGCTGGTGACCTGGTTCGCGTTCCCGCCGTTCGGCCTCGGCGTGGAACCGGGCCACCCACTGACCACCACCGTCGGCGCCATCCTCTACAACTGTCTCATCCTCAGCATCTTCTGGCTGCTGCTCGCGTTTTACCGGCGCGAGACCTATGTCCACTTCCACGAAGTGAGCTTCATCGCCGGGCTCTTCGCGCTCGTCGTCCTGCTGTCGGCCGCCATCCTCCACATCTTTCCTGATCGCCCCGAGCTGCTGCCGATTTCGTTCGCGGCGATTCTCCTCACGATGCTCTACAATGGCCGGCTGGCCGTCTATGCCGCCGCCACGCTCGCCATGCTGCTCGGCTCCCGCTATGGCATCGGAGAGAATCCCACGCTGCTGTTCGGGCTTACCGGCGGAGTGGCGGCGGCGCTGAGTCTTCGCGCCATCCGGCGGAGGAGCCAACTCTACCGGACCATCGCGGTAATGGCGCTCGCCTCGGGTCTCGCTTCGCTCGCCCTCGGCCTGATGTTCAACTGGACGGCCGAACGGATTCTGACCAGCGCCGCGGCCGGCGCCATCTCGGCCCTCGGAAGCGTCTCGGTCGCGCTGATCTGCCTGCCGCTGGCGGAATCGCTGACGCGAATCACAACGGATCTCACTCTGCTTGAGTTGTCCGATCCGAGCCGGCCGCTGCTTCGCCGCCTCTCGCTCGAAGCGCCAGGCACGTGGGCACACAGTGTCCAGATGGCCAATCTCTGCGAATCTGCGTGCAATGCGATCGGCGCCAACGGGCTGCTGGCTCGCGTCGGCTGCTACTACCACGATGTCGGCAAGCTGACCAACCCGCGCTTCTTCGTCGAGAACCAGATTGCCGGTGTCAACCCGCACGACGCGTTGCCGCCTCAGGAGTCGGCGCGCATCATTCGGTTGCACGTCCTGGGAGGGCTCGCGCTTGCGGAGGCTGCAAAGCTTCCCCCTGCGGTCCGCAATTTCATCCCCGAGCATCACGGCACCAGCCGCATCGATTATTTCTTCGAGCAGGCGCGGAGCCCAGGGCAGCAGCCGGGTCCGGATGTGGAAGATTTCGAGTACCCGGGACCGCGGCCGCGCTCGGCGGAGACGGCAATCACGATGCTCGCTGATGCCGCCGAGGCCGCACTCCGGGTGCTGGACGATCCGACGCCGGAGCGGGTTCGCGAGGCCGTCGAATACCTGGTCCGTCAGCGGGTGGCGTCCGGCCAGCTGCAAGAAGCGCCGCTCACGCTCAAGGACCTGGACCTGGTGACGCGGGAATTCGTGCGCATTATGACCGGCATGTACCACAACCGGATCGAGTATCCAACGGCAAGTGGCGGCATCGGGGCGACGTTCGGGCGGAAGCCCGGCGAATGACGTGGAGGTGGCCGGGCGTCCGCCCGCGCTGCCACCCGCGCGTGTACGCCGCATCGTGCGGGGCGTGCTCCGGCGCGAGCGCCGCCGGATGACTCTCTCCATAACGTTCCTGGGTCCGGGCCGGATGCAGGCGCTCAACCTGGCCTGGAAGGGGCACGATCGACCCACCGATGTTCTCTCGTTCGCCCTGCCCGCGCCGGGCGGTGAGCTCCTCGGTGATGTGTACATCTGTCGCTCGGTGGCGTTGCGTGAAGCGCGGGTTCGCGGCATCTCCCTCGGTGAGGAGCTGGTGCGCCTGGTGGTTCACGGCACCCTGCACGTGCTCGGGTACGATCATCCGGAAGGCGAGCCGCGGACCAGCTCGGACATGTGGCGACGCCAGGAGAGATACGTGAAGGCCTTCAAGTGAATCTGCTGGAGACGCTGCACCGCTTTCTCACTCCACTCGCCGCCGTTGGCTTTGGGCTGTGGGCGTCATGGCTCGCCTTTGCGTCGGACGCGGAGACCGACCTTCCGCGCGTGCTCGATGATCAACTTCCGCCGCAGGCAGGCAGGCTCTCGCCCTCGCGTGGGCTCTACATCGCCCATCTGGCCCTCCTCACCCTCGCCGGGGCAGCGGCCGGGACTGCGGTCTCCTGGTGGGCATGGCCCCCCGCGGAAGCTCTCCTCCGTCTGCTCCTCGGCGTGATCCTCGTCTGGGTGCTCGGCGACATTCTTCCCCGCCTCCTTGCGGCCATTGCACCGGAGCTGCCCGGAATCGCCCGACCGCTCGCGCTGCAGACGCTCAAGGTCTTCGGGCCGTTCCTTCGCGTCGTCGCGTGGGCGGATCGGAAGGGACGGGCGCCGTCATTCCGCCGAGATCTGGAGAATGGTCCCGCCCGACGGGACATGCTGCTGGGTCTCTTCTCGCTCGCGGACACCACGATCGCGGAGATCATGACACCGCGCATCGATATCATCGCAGTCGATGCATCGTGGAACCGGGACGAAGTCGTCGCGACACTCCGGCGTTCCGAGCATGCGCGACTCGTGGTGTTCGATGGTCAGCCGGACGCCGTCATCGGCGTCATCTATGCGAAGGACATGCTCGCCAACTTGCCTCACAAGGATGCGCACGATCACTGGAATGCGCTGATCCGGCCGGCCGCGTTCGTTCCCGAGGGGAAGACGCTCGACCGGCAGCTGCGAGATTTTCAGCGGGGTCCGAGTCACCTGGCGGTAGTCGTGGATGAATTCGGCGGAACCGCGGGCATCGTGACCCTCGAGGATATTCTCGAGCAGATCGTCGGCGAGATCCAGGATGAATACGATATCGACGAGCCGGCGCCGATCCAGGAGGATACCGGCAAGCGCCTCCATGTCGACGGAGGCGTCGCGCTCTCGGAGCTCGAATCGTTACTGGGCCACAGTTTCGGACGCGAAGACGTGAGTACGGTCGGCGGCCTTGTGCTCGCCGCCTTTGGCCGCGTTCCCAAGTCCGGTGAGACCGTCGAACTCGATGGTTATCTGCTCGAGGTGGAGCAGGTGGTCCGCCGCCGAGTCCGTCGCGTCGGCGTGGAGCGCCCGGAGACCCCTGCCGAAGTCGAGGAAGGGGCGACGCCATGATCTGGACCGTGTTCTTCGTCGGTCTCGTCCTCTCCGTGTTCGGCGCGCTCTCGAGCACCGCGCTCGTCTCTGTAAGCCGCCTCGAACTCACGCGAGTCGTTTCCCGTCGCCTGCGCGGCGGTCCCGGGTCCATGGGCTGGCTGAGCGAGATCGAGCAGTACCTCGCCGTCACGGCCGCGACCACCGCGTTCGGCGCCATTCTCCTGGGTGCTGCGACACCGGCGCTCTTCACCGGCTTCCGTCTCGTCGTGCTGTCGCTTCTCGTCGTGCTCGTAGCCGTCCCCTTCGTGCTCTTCAGCGGCTACCTCGTGCCGCGCTGGCTTGCGCGTCCCTACGCGGACTCGCTCCGCCACGTCGTCGTGCCGGTGCTGCGGCCCTGGGCCCGTGTGCTTCGTGCGGTGCTTCCGGCTCGTGCGGCGGCGCGGCCGATTCAGCTCCGCTCGCTCTGGCGCGAAGGCGGCGCCGCCGGGCTGGCAGCCGACGATGAACTCATCATGGTCGGCGGAGTGATGACGTTTTCGGAGCGGACGGTACGCGAAGTGATGACGCCGCGGACCGAGGTCGTGGCGATCGCCGAGGATGCCACGATCGAAGAGATCGGTCAGGTATTCGCGCAGAGCGGATACAGCCGGATCCCGGTCTATCGCGGCACCCTCGATGAAATCGTCGGCATGCTCCACGCCTTTGATCTGTTCAAGCTCAAGCAGGGTGAGCCGCTGCCGGTCCGGCCGGTCGCGATGGCGCCAGCGAGCCGGCACTGCGGCGACCTGCTCCTCGAGATGCAGCGCGAGCGCCGGCACCTGGCCGTCGTGCTCGACGAGTTCGGTGGCACACTCGGCATGGTGTCGCTGGAAGATCTGCTGGAAGAGCTGGTGGGAGAAATCTTCGACGAGCACGATGATGGCGCACCTGGGATTGTGTCCGCCGCGCCGACGGTGTTCGAAGCCGACGGCTCGACACCGCTCACCGCGATCGAAGCGCACTTTGAGGTGGCGCTTCCCCCGGCGCGGACCAGCACCATCGGCGGGTTGCTGGCGGAGCTCGCCGGGAGGATCCCCGTCGCTGGCGAACGCCTTATGGTGCGAACGCTCGAATTCGACATTATCGCCAGCTCACCCACTCGGGTGGAGCGGGTACTCATCCGCCCGGGTCCGGTGACGCCGGCGTTACTCGCGCCGCCTGTGACGGGAGGAAAACAACCATGACGACGCGCCCGAAACTGGTGAGCTCGATGCTCGAGCTGATTCGGTCCGGCAATCTCAAGGGGTTTCTCCTCCGGGCGCAGACCGCCGAGCCCGCGGACCTGGGTGATGTGCTCGCATCGCTCGATGACGAGGAGCGCCTGGAGGTTATCTACGCCCTGCCGCGTCGCCTGTCGGGCCAGGCACTGATCGAGATGCCGGACGAGGTGCAGGCAGAAGAGACGCTGGTCGCGCTGGAGCCGGAAACGGCAGGAGAGATCGTCGAAGAGCTGTCCGACGATGATGCCGCGGACCTCGTGGGCGGGCTCGCTCTCGAGGACCAGGAACGGATTCTCTCCGAAGTCGAAGACCGGGCGGACGTCGACCGGCTGCTCCGCTACGATGCCGAGAGTGCGGGCGGCATCATGACCGCGCACCTCGTCGCGGTGCGTAACTCGGATACCGCGGCGGAGGCTATCGAGGAAATTCGGCGTCAGGCGGAAGAGGTGGAGGATTTCGCGCAGGTGTACGTCATCGACCAGGATCGGCGTCTGGTCGGCGTGCTGTCGCTCAAGGACCTGGTCACGAGTGCGCCCGCGCGCGAAGTTGGCACGTTCATGGAAGACGCGGACATCCGCGTGGCGCCCGAGGAGGATCAGGAGGAAGTGGCGCACCTGATGTCCCGCTACAATCTTACGAGCATTCCGGTCGTCGACTCCGCGGGGCGCCTGCTCGGGCGGGTGACGTTCGATGATGTAATGAACGTGGTCGAGGCCGAAACCACGGAGGACCTGCTCAAGTTCGGCGGCGTTTCCGCCGATGAAGACCTCGCTGCAGGGTGGAAGGACGCGGTGAAGAGCCGGCTCCCCTGGCTCCTTGTGAATCTCGCCACGGCATTTCTGGCGGGTGCAGTGGTGTATCTCTTCCAGAGCACGATCAGCAGGACCGTCGCGCTCGCGGTATGGATGCCCATCATCGCGGGCATGGGCGGGAATGCCGGCACGCAGGCGCTCGCGGTGACCGTTCGCCGCCTCGCACTGGGCCTCATCCCGATCGGCCGGTTCGGACAGGTGGTAGGGAAAGAAGTACTGGTGGGACTCGTGAACGGGCTTGCGAACGGGATCGCCGTGGCCGTCGTCGCCTATCTGCTCGGTCAGGGCATTCGACTGGGCATCGTCGTGTTCCTGGCGATGACCGGCAACCTGTTCGTTGCAGGGTTTGCCGGCGCCCTGACCCCGATCGTACTCGATCGCCTCAAGATCGATCCGGCCATCGCTTCATCCATCTTCGTCACCACCTTCACCGACGTCTGCGGCTTCCTCCTCCTCCTTGGCCTGGCCGGGAAACTGCTTCTTTAGCTTTCACGCCACTGGAAAATCGAAAGGGCGGGGCGGCACTGCGAATTGCAGTGCGCCTCGCCCTTCTGAATGTCCGTCGAGCCCACGGCGGGGTGCCGTGGGATCCTCGACGTCGCGCTAACTCTGCTTCGCGATCACCTTGTCCTTGATCTTCGCGTAGGTGCCGGCAGGGATCACCTTCTTCGAGACCAGCTCGTTCTTCGCCTTGTACGGACGATTCTTGACAATCGCCGCGGCATACGCGTCGCCGATACCGGGAAGCGTCTTGAGCTGGTCCGCAGTGGCGCTGTTGAGGTCGATCAGCTGCACCGCGGGTGTTGTCGCCCTCGCTCCGCCTGAAGTCATCGTCTTCTTGCTGGTGTCCTGCATCGTGCTCGTGGCGGCGGGCGCGGGCTTTGTCGTCTGTGCCGCCGCGGAACCGCTACCGAGCAGGGCGAGCACCGCGAGGGCAAGGAGTGAAATTTTTCGATTCATCGTCGGCTCTCTTGTGATTGGATGACTGGCGGCGCGAATGCGCGCTGCCAAGCGCGCGTAAGCAAGCGATGTGCCGTGATGACAGGTAAGCGACTGCGCGCTACTGAATGAGCGGAATCCCAGCGCGGAGGCGGGGAGTGCGGTAGAGATTGTTTGTCAGCTCGTGTCGCATTTGTTCTGGCCGCGCGAAGGGCGGGAGATAGGAATCTGGAATACGTTGAGACAATTCGGCCGCGCAATCCTGTCTCCGGTGAGACAGGATGACGCTCAGCCGCGGCGTGGGGGAATTCCCCAGCGCCGTACCATCCGGCTCAGGGTACGACGCGAGATGCCGAGGATCCGCGCAGCTTCCTCGCGGTTGCCCCGGGTCACACCGAGCACCCGGATGACGTGCAGACGATCGATCTCTTCGAGTGGCATCGTCTCGTCGCCCGGGAGCCCCGAAGCGGAAACCGGCGCGGACAGTGGGGGTCCGGCGGAATTGATGGTGGGAGCGGCATGACCGGCCGCCGCATCCTGCAGCGTCTGCGGCAGGTGCTCCGGACCGATCACGTCCAGCTCGGCGAGCACCAGCGCGCGTTCGAGGACATTCTCCAACTCGCGCACGTTGCCGGGCCATTCGCCGGAGAGCAGGATCGTCTGGGCCTCAGGATCGACGGCCACGGGACCGCGGCCGTGGCGCACGGCGAGCTTGCGGAGGAAATGATCGATGAGTAGCGGAATGTCCTGACGGCGCGCGCGAAGTGGTGGCAGCGTCACTGTGACCACGTGCAGCCGGTAGTACAGGTCCTCCCGGAATTTCCCCTCACGAACCAGGTGCTCGAGATCGCGATGGGTGGCCGCGATGATTCGCGCGTCTACCGGGATCGCGGTTTCGGCTCCGACCGGAACGATCTCATGCTCCTGCAGTGCCCGCAGCAACCGTACCTGCAATGCCGGAGGAATGTCTCCTACTTCGTCGAGAAAAAGGGTTCCCTTGTCCGCTTCGCGGAAGAGTCCGGGCCGTGCCGTCGAGGCCCCGGTGAATGCGCCGCGCACATGACCGAACAGCTCGCTCTCGAGCAGTCCTTCCGCCAGCGCGGAACAGTTGACGGGTACGAAGCGTCGGTCGGCCCGATCGGAAAACCGGTGCAATGTACGCGCGACGAGTTCCTTGCCGGTTCCGGTTTCGCCGAGGATCAGCACCGTGGCCTGTGACGGCGCGACGCGCGCCACGGTCTTCATCACTTCAATGATGCGAGGGCTGTGACCCACCAGCGCAGGCTCGCCCGAGGTGCTCGGTGGAAGGGGAGCAGCGGGAATGCGACCGGCCGTGATCCGGCGCCGCTCGAGCGCGCGGGAGAGCGTGAGTCGGAGATCCGCGAGATCGAACGGCTTGCTGATGAAGTCGTAGGCGCCGGCGCGAATGGCCTCGGCCGCGGCCGCCGCGTCACCGAACGCGGTCAGCACGAAGACGAGCGCGTCCGGGTCCCGCTGCTTCACCAGCGCGAGCAGATCGAGCCCGCTCGCGGTCGGCATCCTCAGGTCCGTGAGGATGGCATCGAAGGGCTGGTCTGCCGTGAGCAGCTGCATGGCTTCATCGACGGATTGCGCTCGCGCGACCGCGTATGATTCGCGCTCGAGCACTTCGGAAAGCATGCGGCAGGCGGCTTCGTCGTCATCGACGAGCAGGAGCCGGAAGGTGTGGACGACCTCGGTGGAAAATGCGGTCATACATTCTCCGCGGCTGGAAGCGTGAGACGCCAGCGCGTCCCACGATCGCTCGGCAGGTGAGTCAGGTCGCCTCCAAGTGCCCGGGCGATTCGGCGGCTGACGGCGAGACCGAGACCGGTACCGGCCGGCCCCTTCGTCGTGATGAAGGGCGTGAACAGGTGCTCGATGGCCCCCGGTGCAAGTCCGGGGCCGTCATCCATCACTTCGATGATGCGCACTGCGCCATCAGAGCGCGCGAGAATCGTGACGCGTCCGCCGGTGCTCAGCGCCTCGATGGAATTCTTGAGCAGATTGAGCAGAATCTGTTCGACCAGCGCCGGATCACAGGCGGCGAGCACAGGGACCCGGAGGCCCGCGGGCCGGTCCGCACGGACGTTCGCCTGCCGGAAGGAAGGCTCCATGAATCGGAGAATCCGGTCGACGATCAGGGTGAGATCGACCGGACGGATCGCGAGGTGCGGCCAGGCGCTTCGTTCCATTCCCGCGCGCACGATGCCCGCCACTCGCGCTACCTGCTCCAGCAGCAGATTGACCCGGTCGACGCCCGACGTATCGCGTGACGCGGTGAGATCATCGCGGAGGAGTTGCAGGTGTCCGCTCACGGTATTGAGCGGCGTACCGATCTCGTGGGCGAAGGTGGCGGCCGTCTGTTCGAGCAGCGTGAGACGCTCGAGGTTTCGCGCCCGCTCCTCGAGCGAGAGGAGTGAGGCGCGGGCGCTGCTCTCCCGCTCGCGCCGCGCCAGCGCCTCTCGCAGCTGATTGTACCGCCGTGCGACCAGCCGGAACTCTGGAGGACCAATCTCGGGCGCCTCGGGGCCGGCTTCGGCGCCGCGATGCGCGCCGGCCATCGCGACGCTGAGTTCACGGAGCGGTCTGCCGACCCACCTGGCCGTGAGGAAGGCGGCGCCAAGGGCCACCAGCAGCGCGGCCGCGACCGCGAGCATGTAACTCTTCCGTCGTTCATAGCGCGCCCAGTCGTCGAGGCGGCGCGTGGAAACCTTTACGTCAAGTACGCCGAAGGTGGGCGAGGTGCCGAGGGGAACGGCTACGAGCCATCCGGGCGCACTTCCGCCGATGAAGGTCACGACATTCCGGTGGGTCGAGTAGGCCTCGTATTCACCGTGATCGGCGGCGGTCTGGAGGCTGTCGCTTCCGACCCGCACGAGTTCTCCATCCCGGTAGGTGAAGACGTAGGCGTGGGTCTGCGAGGTGCGGGGTCGCGACCAGCCGACCAGGCCCTGCAGGAGCGCGTCACGATCTCCGGTCGGAGCAACCTGCACCAGATAGGCGGCCAGCGTATTTGCGAGCGCCAGCGACTCTTCGCGGATGTCCTCGACGCGCTGCCGTTCCGAAAGTGTGAGCGCCACCTCTGTAGCGCCGAGTATGAGAACAATCGACATGAGGCCCGTCAGCGCGGCGAGGCGGCGGGCCAGACCCATCGGAGGGAACTTGATGTCATCGGTCGCGCCGAACCTCGCGTCGCTCGCTCGCGGGGAAGCCTCCGCAGGAGGCATCGGGTCCACGAGCGCAGGAGAAGCCGGCGGCTCGACCTCGGCTCGTGCGGCCGGTGGCGGTACCGTCGTCTTCATGCGGAGGATACCGCGGTGGCACTCGATCGCATGAGACTCCGGAGTCCCTTCCAGCCGGTGAGCAACAGCGCGACCCCGATCACGGGGAAGACCTGTACCGCTTGCAGCGCCACGCCGGCCGCCGCGGCTCGTTCTTCCGGTATGCCGAACGGCAGCATGCCCACGATGATCGACGCCTGCAGAATTCCGATGTTGGCGGGGGTCACGCGCGGAATCCCGCCGATGTTCGCGAAGACCAGGGCGACGAGACTCACCGCGTACGGAATCGGAGCGCCGGTCGCAAGAATGGCCAGGTGAAACGTCAGCCATTCCGCGAGCCAGTTGCAGAGACAGAGAATGATTGGCCAGCCGAGGTGGGCTCCGCCGGCCACCGCGAACACGGGACGCAGCAGGAGTCGCAGCCGCTCGGGGAGGCGCGCGCTGAGCTGCGGCCAGAGGCGCAGCCTCATGACGAGGAAGAGCACTCCAAAGGCGATCGCCAGGGCCAGGCGCAGCATCCGCATCCAGCCGGGAAGCTCGAAGAACCAGGAGAAGGCGACGAGAAAAATCGCGAGCGACATGCCCTCGACAATGCGCGACCAGATCACCGACGCGATCGCCGCGCCCGCGGGGACGCCATCCCGCTGCATGACGATATGAACGCGCGCGGCCTCGCCACTCACGCTCACCGCGATGTTGTTCACGGCCGAACCCACGAAGAGCGCCTCTTGCGCGGTGCGCCAGCGGACCGGGGCGACCGGCTTGAGAAGCAGCTGCCAGGCCCAGCCCTTGAAAATGAACGACGTGAGATTGATAAGCGCGGCGGCAACGAGCAGCGGACCGTTCGTGGCCGCCAGGACAACAAGCGTCTCACGCCACGGAAAGCGGAGGAGGAAGTGGCCCGCAAAGACGGTGATCAGCGCGATTGCGAGCCAGCCCCACCAGGGAACGCGTTTCATCGGGGCAGAAGCTCGGCGGTCGGCCGCAACACGTATCCGGCATCCCGGGCGTCCCGGATGATTCCGGGCAACGCCTCGGCGGTCTGCCGTCGATCGCCCAGCGGGTTGTAACCGTCTCCGTCATGGAGCAGTACGATGGATCCGGGACGGAGCTTTGTTCTGACCCGCCGACGAATCTCTTCAGCGCCAGGCTGCGCGGTATCCCAGACCCCGAACGACCAGCCGAAGACGGCATAGCCGAGGCGGCGCGCGGCCGGACCCACGAATGGGCTCCGGTAGCCATGCGGCGCGCGAAAGCTGCGGACCGGTTGTCCGGTGATCTGCTGAATCGCGGCGTGACACGCACGCAGTTCGCGCGAGATCCGGCCGGGGCCTCGGACGTGGAGTTTCACGTGAGTGTCGGTATGGTTTCCGAGTTCATGCCCCGCTCCGGCGATGCGCCGTGCAGTTTCGGGAAACCGGCGAACATGGGAGCCGACCACGAAGAATGTGGCGGGGGCATCGGCGACCGAAAGCGTCTCGAGAATCTTGTCGGTTGCGGCCGGGTTGGGACCGTCGTCAAAGGTAAGATACACGGTGGGAGGAGCCGCGATGTCCCCGGCCCCATCTGGCGACGAGCCTCGGTGTATGACTCTGCCGTAGAGCGGGCTATCGGGATCGTAGACTCCCCACGCCGCGGTGGCCGCCGCTCCCAGCCCGGCGCCTGCCAGCCACCATCCGTTCACGCGCCGATTTCCCGGTAGACATCGAGCACCTCGCCGGCCACCTTGGGCCACGCGAAGCGTTCTGATTTTGTCCGGCCAGCTATGGCCATGCGGTCGCGACAGGCCGGGTCCTCGATCAATTCGATCGTGCGTCTGGCCCACGCGGCAGAGTCGTTGCGCGGCACCAGTCGCGCCTCGTCGCCGCCGGCGACCAGCTCCCGGAATCCCGTGATGTCCGACACGATCATGGGTGTACCACAAGCCATGCTTTCGAGGAGGGTGATTCCGAAAGATGCCTTGGTGGTGGGGCAGAGGTACAGATCGGCGCTGCCGTAGATATGGGGACGCTCGCCGTTCACCCGGCCGAGAAATTCCACGTGATTGCCGAGCGACCGGGCGCGCTGCTCGTACCACGGCCGGAGTGGGCCGTCCCCCGCGATGACCAGGCGTGCGTCGTTGAACCGATCGATGATGGTGGGCATCGCGTCGAGCACGGTGTCGAGGCCGTTACGGGGATCGAGTCGTCCAAGGAAGAGAAGCCGAGGACCGCGGGTGAATGCGTCTGTCGAGCGTCGGCCGTTCGGATGGAAATCCTCCGTGTCCACTCCATTCGGAATGATCCGCCAGTTCGCCCGGAAATATTTCGCGTGAGCTTCGATGACCGGTTCACTCACGGCGATCGTCGCGGCGAAGCGGTCGAGACGTTTCTGACAGGGGGCCCTGAACAGCCGGTAACCCACGCACCGTGGGAACCAGGAGTGAAACGTTCCGACCACGGGAATGTGGAGGCGATGCGCCGCGGCGGGGGCGATCAGTCCGATTATAGGCGCGAGCGGACCGTGCACGTGCAAGACATCGATCCGTTCCTCGCGGAGAATCGACGCGATGGAATCCCGGAGCCGGAAACCGGTCGTAATCCGGGCGAACGAACCGTTGCTGAAGACGACGCGACTGGTGCCGATCCTACGCACGAACGAGGAATCGTGACTCGAGCCGGACATGCGCGACGTTATGATGATCGGTTCGTGACCCTGGCGGATAAATTCCGTCGCAAGGTGATGTACATGCTCGGTAACCCCGCCCAGATGGGGATAGTAGAATTCGGTAACTAAAGCGATGCGCATCGGGTCTGCCTTGTCGGTTCCCCAAATAGGCAACGGTCATCGAATGTGGTCTGACGAGCAGATGCCGTTGTAGTTCGGGCCGGCGCGGCTTGGAGGTGAATAGAGTCGCCTGTCAGCGGGCGGATCGGCGGAAGGCAAGAAAACGGCCACTCATCTCAGCATTGTGGCGGAGTTAGTCACCTCTCGGACGGACGACGCGCGACCTTCGACAATCTCGCCTAAGTCGTGACGGCACCGTGCACTCGGCCACTCACATGTTGAATCAATCCGCACTCGATTCTCCGTACTCCCTTCCTATGATTCCCACTCCTTCACGGACAAAATGTCGTCGGGCCAGAGTGTCCTAGACCTCCAGCACTATTTGGCGCCTCTTCCACCCAAGTGCTGGCTGCGCTGGCAATTCCGTTCAAGGAACGTTTCATTCCTCCCGGGATGACTCCTGAAGCTGCGCTCAGACTTCGAGATCCGATGACAGCCGATCGGGCGGCACGACTGCGCGAGCTGACCGCGGTATTCCTGAAGCTCGGCACGATCGGCTTCGGCGGTCCCGCGGCGCATCTGGCCTTGATGGAGGAGGAAGCCATCCGGCGCCGGGGATGGGTGAGCCAGGAGGAGTTCGTCGACCTGCTGGGGCTGACTAATCTGATTCCTGGTCCGAATTCGACAGAGATGGCCATGCACCTCGGGCATCGGCGCGCGGGCGCCGCTGGTCTGGTCGTGGCAGGGCTCGCCTTCATCCTGCCAGCGGTAGTCATCACCGCCGGGCTAGCCTGGCTGTACGTCCGGTATGGCGCCAGGCCCGAGGTGATTCCATTCACCGCCGGAATTCGTCCCGCCCTTGTCGCCGTAGTCATCACGGCGACCTGGCGCCTCGGTAAGGTGGCGAGCAAGGGCTGGAACCTGGTGGTCATCGGAACGCTGGTTCTCGTGAGCTCACTCGCCGGGGTGAGCGAGATTCTCGCTTTACTCGGCGCCGGACTGCTCGGTCTGGCGTGGCATAGCGCAACGCGGAGGACGAGGCCGGATAAATCCGGATCACTCATGTCCGCGATGGGGTTTCCACTCATGGGACCGGCGGCCGCCGCCGTCCTGGCCGGTACGCCGAGCCTCGGCGGGATCGGCCTGTTCTTTCTGAAGATCGGGAGTGTGCTGTATGGGAGTGGCTACGTCTTGATCGCGTTTCTCGAGGACGGTCTGGTCCGACAGCGACACTGGCTCACCCATGCCAGGCTGCTCGACGCCGTCGCAATCGGCCAGTTCACGCCGGGGCCGGTCCTCTCGACCGCGACCTTCGTAGGCTATCTGCTGCGCGGACCTTCGGGCGCGGCCGTGGCCACGGCGGGAATTTTCCTCCCCTCCTTCGTCTTCGTCGCGCTCTCCGCGCCACTGGCTCCGGCGATTCGCCGTTCCCCGGCGGCCTCGGCATTCCTCGATGCGGTGAATGTGGCTGCGGTAGCACTCCTCGTCGCCGTAACACTGGAGCTGGTGCGAACCGCCGTGGTCGACTGGCGTACCGCGCTGATCGCTCTCGTGGCGGCGATTGCGGGGCTTCGATGGAAAGTTGGCGCCGCGTGGCTGATCCTGGGCGGCGGTGTGTCAGGCTGGTTACTCGCGAGGATTGCCGCATGAACTGCAACGTGGACCGGGCGCGATGAAAATCGAAGCGCTTCTCGTGCAGCATGGAATCCTGGCGGTGCTGCTCTTCGCCACGTTTGAAGGTGATCTCACGCTCATCCTTGCGGGCGTCGTTGCCCACCTGGGTTACCTGGACCTCGGCTCGGCGATTCTCGCGGGCGCGGCGGGAAACTTCATCGGCGACACGGTCTGGTACACGCTTGGCAGGATGCACTCCGTTCGGCTCCGCAATTCCAGGCTGTACCGGAGAGTGGGCCCCACGATCGAGCGGTTCGCCAGGAAGCTCGGTGTCTGGGAGCTGCTTGTGGCCCGCGCGGTGTACGGCACCCGGAATGCGAGCATGCTCTTCTGGGGCCTCAATT